>JAFTIF010000006.1 GCA_017457045.1 Bacilli bacterium | reverse complement strand
TGATAAAAATGAAATTCAATTAATTTTAACTTATAACGACAAAGTTATTTCCGCAAAAACTAACTTTACTTTTGTAAAAGAAGGAGAGTCAGGAACTAATGGAACAGACTTTGTATGTAAGATTATTCCAAATGGAATTGAAGGCGCAGTTGTGCCAAAATATCCAACAGTAATTTATAATGAATATACTCAACAATATGCTTTAAATTATACTCCAAAAGACACGGATACTTGGTTTAAAGTTCAATTATGGCATGATGGAGAATTAGTTTATACTGGAACAGAATCAGGTAATACCCTAGAAAATAAACAGGCAAAAGTACAATGGTCTATGCTACAAAATACATATGGCAAAGACAAACAAACAGATGAATTAATTCAAGACGCTAGTAACTTTGTAATTAATAAAGACACTGCAGAAATAACTTTTAATACAACTGAATTAGAAAATCCTGCAAACATTGTAAGATGCGTGGTTAATTATGACAATGTGGATTATTATGCTACATTACCAATTACTATTATAAGAACAAAAAATAATTTATATGAAGTTCAATTAGTAGAAAATTCTGGTTTCCGCAATGTTATGTATACTACAGATGGTCAATCTCCAGCATTTGATAATCAACCTTTTGAGTTAATTATATCTCAAATTGTTGAAGGAGTAAAAAATGATATTAGCCATTTTGAGACTTCAGAATTTGCAGTAGACTATGATTGGAAAGTTAAAGGGTCTGTTTATTATTCAGATTGGAAAACAGAAGAAAATTTAGTTAAAAATACTTTATATAAGTCTAAAGAAAAAAACTACCTAAAATATTTTAAACCTGTTGATACTTATAATGGGTTATGTACAACTAATGCACTTGTTTGTAATATAACTCGAAAAGGAGATAGATTAGCATCAATTCATATTCCTATTCACTTTTACATAAATAGATATGGCAATGCCGCAATAAATGGATGGGATGGCAATAGTATTTCTCTTGATGAAGAAGGCGGAATTATTTTAGCTCCTCAAGTTGGAGCAGGTTCTAAAAATGAAGATAATACATTTACAGGTGTATTTATGGGTAGTGTTAAAGAGCCAGGAGCAGAAAAAGAAGAGCATGGTTTATTTGGATACCATAATGGACAAAGAACAATTACATTAAACTCAGAAGATGGTTCAGCAAGATTTGGGAAAACAGGTCTTGGTCAAATTGTTATAGATCCAACTACAGAAGAGGCTGTAATTCGTTCTGGGGTTTACGATGAAGAAAATGGAATTGGTATGGAAATCAACTTAACTGAACCAAGTATTAAATTTGCAAGTGGTAAATTTGAAGTAGATAAAAATGGGAATGTTACAGCAGATTCTTTTGCAACAAGAGAGGAAGTTTCAGAGCTAGAAGAGTCTATTCAAATATTTAATGTACAAGTGGATAGAGATTCTATTTTAATTCCATCTACTGCAGAACAAGATCCAATAGATAGTCAACAATATGTAATTAATTTTACAGGTTTATATAAGGGAAAAGAAACTTCTTATTTCACAGCAGAGTTTATTAGTGGATTTGATACTGGCATTACTACGTCAATACAAGATAATCAAATTTTATTTAATGTAGATAAAACAAAGAGAATCCAAAATAATGTAAATACTTATACAGTTCAATTTAAGTTTTCAGATGTTGTTACTGTTAAAACTTACATTGTTAATAAAACTATTACAGTTGGATTAGCAGTACAAGGTAAAGATGGATATCAAGGTTCAGATGGTAAATCTGCTTATCAAGTATGGCTTGAAGCTGGATACACAGGAACTGAAGAAGATTATTTAGAGAGTCTTAGAGGTGCTGATGGAGAGCCTGGTAAAGACGGAGAAAAAGGTGCTGATGGAGAAACTGGTAAATCTGCTTATCAAGTCTGGTTAGACGCAGGTAACATAGGGACAGAAGCTCAATATCTTGCAAGTTTAAAAGGCGCCGATGGAGCAGACGGACAAGATGGAGCACCAGGTAAAGACGGAGAAAAGGGAGATACTGGTATTGGAGTTTCAAAAATTGTTGAACAATACTATTTATCAACTTCTAATCAAAGACAAGAAAATGGAGATTGGAAAGAAACTCAAGATCCATGGACATCAGGTAAATACATTTGAACAAGAAGTGAAATTACTTGGACAGATGGAAATAAAACTTATACAGATCCAGTGTTGGCAGATGCTATTAATAAAGCAAATACAACTGCGAACACAGCAAATACTAATGCAAGTAGTGCAGTAAATACAGCTAATACAGCATCAAGCACAGCCAATACAGCCAAAGAAACTGCACAAAATGCAAGCACTAATGCAAATGAAGCAAAACAAGAAGCGGCTGCCGCAACTCAAACAGCTAACAATGCAACAAGTACTGCTAATAATGCCCTTGCACAAGCGAATACCGCAAATCAAGGATTAAGTAATTTAGCAACGGTTGTTGAAAATAATTATAAAGATTTACAAGGACAAATTGATGGTGCTATTGCAACATGGTTCTATAGTTATGATCCTAATACAGCGAACACATTACCAACAAAAGATTGGACAACAGATGAAATAAAAGGCCAACATTTAGGAGATTTATTTTATATTGTAGATAATGATGAAAAAGCTGGTCAATGTTTCCGTTATGCAAAAATTGATGGTGTTTATAAATGGATAATTGTAGAAGATGTAGAAGTAGCTAAGGCTATTGCGGACGCCGCAAACGCACAAGCAACAGCAGACGGAAAAGCAACTATCTATACTGGAACTAAAACACCAACAAATCCACAAAGCGGAGATTTATGGATGAAATCCGAAAATGATGGAATTTTAACTTATATAAAACAATCTAATGGGACTTTTGCTTGGGTTGAATATAATAAATATACAGATGATGCTCTTGCGACAGAGGCTAAAAATACTGCAGATAGTGCGAAACAAACAGCTGATAACGCAAGTCAAACTGCAACTAATGCACACAATGAAGTACAAAATACTGTTAAACAAGTAGATGTAGAATACTATGTAGCAAGTTCTGAAAGTGAAATTCCAACAGACTCTAGCAATTGGGATACTAATGCTCCACAATGGTCAGCTGGAAAGTTTATTTGGTCAAGACAAAAAATGACTTTTGTTGATGCAAGTAAACTTGCTCAATATAGTGAACCTGCTCGTGTTACTGGAGCTACTGGTAAAGCTGGACAAGATGGGTTATCAGCATATCAAATTGCTGTTGCCGGGGGATTCAAAGGGACTGAAGCAGAATGGTTAATAAGTTTAGTAGGTAAAGATGGAGAAGACGGTAAAGATGGAGCTCAAGGTATTCAAGGGCCTACCGGAGCAGATGGAAAAACTTCATATTTACATATTGCTTATGCCAATAGTTCAGATGGAACTAAAGATTTTAGCACTACTGTTAGTGCGAATAAATTGTATATAGGTCAATATACTGATTTTACTGAAGCAGACAGTACAACACCTTCTAAATATAATTGGACTTTAATTAAAGGAGAAACTGGAAAAAGTGCTTATCAATTATGATTAGATGCTGGTAATACGGGAACTGAAGAAGCATATCTTGAAAGTTTAAAAGCTGAAAAACCAGAAGTTTTCAAAACTATTGAAGGAACTATTTTAAACATTCCTGATGGGAAAGAAATAAATAAGTTTAAGATTTTTGGTAAAAGTGAGCAAGCTACTAGAAGTGGAAAAAATATAATAATAGATCTTAGATCAAGTAGTAACACATACGTGAACTATAATATTGATACGGCAAAACTAACAAACCAAATGACATATAGTTTTATAGCACCATTTGATGCCACAAGTGTAGTTGTATATATAAGAACGGCATCAACAGCTAGCATTTATGAAAAAGGAAGAATAAATATAGTTAGCAATCAAAAAACATCGTTTACATTTGATTTAACTAACGAAGAAATCCAAGCGTTACAAAATGAAAATAGTTTTATCCAATTATATAAAGCCGATGTAGAATGGGGTACGCCAACTTTAGAAGAACCACAATTAGAATCGGGAAATCAAGCTACTGAATATGAACCATTTGGTGTTATGCCAAGTCCAGATTATCCTAGTGAAATCAATAGCATTGAAGGTGTTAATAGTCGAAATTTATATGATGTAAATGATAGATTTGATTTCGAAGATATAGTGAAAGTTGATCAAGATGATTGGATAACTGTTACTTATGATAATACTAGCGGTACAGCAACAAAATATTATGATTTTAAAACAAATCTTAGTGATTTAATTAAACCTAATACACAATATGATTTGATTATAGAAATTAAAAATGTTAGTGGGACTGGAAGTATCAACTTTGTTTCTGCACAAGATATATGCCAGTTTTCTACCTCTAGTAGTAAAACTCTTTCTGAATTAACTCCAGGAATAATTAAATCAACAATAACGTCAAAAAGTGATTTTACAGAATGTACTAATTTCCTAAATTCTTATGGTACATTCACAGTAGGAAAAAGTGGTTCTATAACATTTAGAATGTCACTTGTTGAAAAAAATACTTATATGACTACTAGTCGATTCAAATACAGACCATTTAGTGCAAATCCTTGTAATATTGTTAGATATCGTTTATCTAATAAAAACTTATTTAATTTAGATAGAGTAATTAATCGTACGTATTACGAAGTTACATCTACTGGTATTAATATTAAAGCTGCTTGGGCTGGTTCTGTATTTAATATATCAGACAGTCCAAAACTATTTAAACCTAATACTACTTATACAATGAAAGCAAAAGCTAAAGTTGTATCTAGACCATCTACTCATACATCAACTAATGATACTATTTTTATGTTATATCGTGCCGCAACAGATGAATTACCAAGAGTTTGAACAGCTATGTTGAATATGCCTGATAAGCGTACTATTTCGTTAAATACTGAGAAAACTTATATAACAAAATTTACAACACCTAGTGATTTAACTGATGTTAGAGTGGCCGGTTATGCATTTCATGGAAATAACGATGGAACAACAACTGGCACTGGAATTGGTGAGGTAGATGTTTCTGAAATAATGTTAGTAGAAGGTGAATACACAGAAGAAACTTTCCCAGATTTTATATTACATGATGAAAAATATATAGACATCGATTTAAAAGGTCGTAAAATATGCAGCTTGCCTAATGGAGTTAAAGATGAAGTAATAATTCAAAATGGTGAAGTTAAATTCGTTAGAAATATTAGACATGTTTCACTTAAAATTAGTGATATGAACAATACTGATAATTATCCAGGTTGGACAAATCAAACTCAATTGGTTAAAGATTATCCATCTTATAACGCACATTTATTTGATAAAACTGATTTTATATGTAATATCACAAATCATAAATCAGCAGTTAAAATAAATACTAAAGGTACAGGTACTTTATTTTTAAGTGTAACTGATCTTGGTTTAACTCAAACTCAATGAAAAGAACAATATCCTGATTTAGTATTCAATCTTCAGTATGGTACACCAGAACCGGAAATAGAAGACCTTGGTTTAACAGAGGTTCCATCGTTATATGATTATACTATTATTGATTGTGATAATAGCTCATTAATACCAGATACAAGTTGCGAATATTACACTTTATATGCTGGAGTAGATGGAGAAAAAATAGATTCAATTATCGAAGAGTATTATCTATCTGAATCTAAAGAAACATTAACCGGAAGCGGATGGACAACAACTCCTCCAACATGGAGTCCTGGAAAATATATATGGACTAGATCAAAAATCTCATATTCTAATCCAACTCGTATTGAGTACACAACACCTTTATGCGACAGCGCATGGGAAGCTGTTAACGAACTCGAAATAGGGGCTAGAAATTTAGTTCTTGATTCTGAGAAAACTGTAACAAACAAGGACGTAATAACATTGTTTGATTTAAGTCAATATGGTATTGATAATATTGTTGGAAAAACAGTTACAGCATCATTCGATGTAAAAGCTGATAAAGAAGATACTATAGATTGTTATATAAGATCTTCGGGAAGCCAAATAATGTCACAAAGTGCGTATCCTTTTAAAGTCGGAACAGAATGAACTCGACATACTGAAATCATGGATGTAATTTCCAAAACAAATCCACCACAATGGTTCGCTATACGAACTACTAGTACCGCTGGTGGTAGTGGGACTGCTTCTGTAGAAATTAAAAATGTAAAAGTAGAAATAGGTAATAAAGCTACTGATTGGTCTCCAGCACCAGAAGATTTTGTAGCTGATATAGCAGATCTTCAAACTCAAGTTGACGGCAAGATTCAAACATATAATCAAACAACTGACCCATCATTAGATTGGACCACTGCCGATTTAAAAACAAAACATACTGGAGATTTGTGGTATGACGATTCTACAAAAAAGACTCAGTTATGAAATGGAACTGAATGGACTAATTTAGAAAATGCTGAAGCACAAGCAGCTAATACGTTAGCTAGTAAAAAAGCACAGGTATTTACTGCTCAACCAACTGTACCTTATTACAAAGGTGATTTATGGGTAACTGCATTAAATAAAACTGGAGTTGTAAAAACATGTCAAACAACTAGAACAAGTGGTTCTTATACGGCGTCTGATTGGGTTGAAGGTTTAAAATATACTGATGATACAGCTGTTAATAACTTAGAAATCGGTGGAAAAAACCTTTTATTAAATACTAGTTTCTCTAAAAATCTTGATAAGTGGGGATATAGTAAAGATGGTACTACTTTTATAACTGAAAAATACGGTTATAAATGTGGTTGTATAGTACCTGGTGCACTTGGCAAAACCAGAACAGTGGCCCAAAGCATGTTAGGTATCCTAGAACCAAACACTACATATACTGTCAGTGTATGGGCTTTAGCTGAAAATATCGTTAGGGGTACTACTAATCCAGCCTGTATGTTATATCTTGACGGAAGTTATCCTAAAGATGGAACAGCAACGTGATTTGGTCTTGGCTCAAAAGCATTTCAAACTAATACTGGCGAAGGTGCATGGACGCGTATTACCCATACATTCACAACTGACAATGTAAAGCTTCCTGCAGCAACTAGATGTGAAATAGCAATTTTTACTCGTGATATTACTGGTGAGGTATATTTCCGCGATTTAAAACTTGAAAAAGGTAATAAAGCAACTGACTGGTCGCCTGCAACCGAAGATGTAATAAATGATGCTTTTAATAGTGTAGAAATTGGTGGAAGAAATCTTATTTTAAATAGTGTTTTTGAAAAAGGATTAAATTATCCTGTAGTAGATAGAACCACAAGAAAATCTGGTTGGCAAAATCCGGTAGCTAATACGACTCTTGATGATACTATAACATTAAATAATCATAAATCGATTCATAGATATAGAACCGGAACAACAGCTACTACGTGGACAGAAAATAAGTATTGTTATTTTGGTAATGACGAGGAAAGAAGTAAAGATACTACTTATAAACTATCTTTATATATTTACACACCAACAATGGATTGGATTAACATTAGTACAAATACAATACAAACGAATGTTAGACTTCGAGATGCTAATGGTACGTCTATCAAAACAATCTATCTCAGCGGATTTAAACCGACTGCAGCGGGTGTATGGCAAAAACGTGAGTTCACATTCACCGTTAATGCGAGTGATAATTGGGATTTCCTTGAAATATTTGATAGCCCTGCCAGAGATTTCGACTATTATTTAACCGAATATAAGTTAGAAATTGGTAATAAGGCGACTGCTTGAAGTCCGGCACCTGAAGATATTGATGCTGAAATGGAAGATTTGGTAATTTTAACAGAAACTCAATATTGTTTAGGTTCAAGTATTGAAACTCCGCCGGCAGAAAGTGATGCTGGATGGAGCGCTAAATCTAAAGTTGGAAATGCTATTACAGAAGAATATTTATGGGTAAGAACTAAAAATACAACAAAATCAAATGTTGTTTCTTATTCAAATTATTATTGTTTAGTTCAAGCTCAAAAAGTATTAAAATCTCAAACAACAGAATATTTGTTATCAGCATCTTCAAACTCATTGACTGCCGCAGAAAAAGCGGAGGGTGTAACTGGTAATGATAATCCTTGGTCTACTAACAAACCAACAAAACCTATAACAGGAAAAGATTATCTATGAACTAGAATTCACGCTGTATATAACTATGCGGGAGCAGGTATAGATGATCAAATTATTAATGAGTATTATGACTATACTCTTGATACTTCTTGGCATGTATTATTTAATTTAACTGATGCATTAGAAAAACAAATTGCAACTATTTTAACAGATTTAACTGGCGGGTATGTTCATATCCAAGATGGTGTTATTTTAGTAGGAAATGATAAAGATAATCCATCTAAATTAATTGTTATTAACCACAAAGGTATTGCATTCTTTGATAATGAAGAAGATGGATGGCCAGATTCAAATATCTATGATAGTCAGACTTCCGCATGGTCTATTGATGGTACTTTAAACATGGATCAAATTGAGGTAAATGGTTTAACAGCTTCATCTATTGAAAATGAAAACCTTATCTTAGGAAAAGGAGCTGCAGATTCTCCAGCAATTTCAGGAGATTTAGATATATTTGATAAGTATGGAAATCTTATGTTTGAAACTGTTGTAAATGAAATAGGTTCAAATGCAGACCATTATATTCACGGCTTTAAGGTTTATAAATACAAACAAAATGCAGATAACACCTTAACTCCAAATGGATTTATTTATTTCTCAAGAGAAGGTTTTAAAGAATATGATGCTGAAGAAAATATGATTTTTGGAAATGATGGAGATATATTTAAAACTCAACAACAAATCATTGCTAAAACGGAAGGCTCAACAACCTTTGGGGCTCGCATTGTTCCAATGAGAATAGTTGAATATCCTGGAACAACTAATGAAGTTGTTCATAGTGGAATTGCATTTTTAAGATTATAAATTATTTTAGAAGGCTAAATTTAATTAATTTAGCCTTCCTATTTATTATATATTATTAAAGAGGAAATAAAAGGAGGAATAAAAATGAGTACATATACATCGGAGAAGATTTATTCGACTCAAGGTCCTCGTTATATGCAAGTAACGGGGTCTCAAACAACAAATGGATCTGTTGCGAATACTTCTACTATTAACTGGACTCTTACAACTGCTGGAGATGGTACATCTTGTTATAGTACTGGTCCAACCTATTTATGGATCGCTGGGGTTGAAAGATATTACAAAGCCAGAGTGGAATGAAATGCACTTAAGTTCCCAGCAAGAGCAGGTAGTACAAGTGGTAGTTTTACATTAGCTCATAATGAAGATGGTAGTATCGATCCTATTGTGGTTAAATTTAAATCTGCGATTTATACAGGTGAATGGAATTCAACAACAAAAGAAGGAACCTGGACATTAGATAGTATTGCTAGATATTTTAGTTCTACACCAACTATTTCATTATCAAGTAGAACAGAAACATCTTTTACTTATAATTGGTCAACAAGTGAATCTTGTAAAAAAGTTGTTGTTTATTATAAAAAGTCAAGTGCATCAAACTACTCAACTGTAACTGCATATGATGATGCAAATGGAGCAACTTCAGGTTCATTTACACTAAGTGGTTTATCTGCAAATACTACTTATAATGTATATATAAAAGCGACAAGAAAAGATAGTGGTATGGTTTCAGATAGTGCTGGAGCAACTCCATCAACATATAATTATCCTCATATTACTAAAGTTGGAACGTCAAATTTAACTATTGGAGGGTCTCAAACTTTAACTTTATATAATCCACTTAAAAGAAGTGTAACAATTAAAATGTATCAAAATTCTACAAGTGGAACTTTATTATACACAAGCAGTGCAACAACAGGAGAAAGTATAACTTTCACTCCTACTGCCGCAAATTTATATAGTAGTATTCCAAGTGCACAATCATCTTATTGTGTATATTCAGCAGTATGTTCCAGCCCTTCCTATACAAATACAACAGGAGGAAATACTTATTCATATAAAGTTTCTGGAAATGAAAAACCTGTATTTTCAGACACTCAAGTTTCAACTTATGATGCGACATCTTCAGTTACATCAGTAACAGGGCAAACCGCAGCAGGAGGATGATTAGTACAATCATTAAGTCAATTAAAAGTTACTATTGATAGTGCTGCAACGCCTCAAAATAGTTCTTCAATTTCAAAATATGAAGTTATTTTTGGAGGTGTAACTAAAACATTATCAGTAGGAACAACAGGTGGAACGTGGGGTACATATAATAGTACAGGAGAACAGACGGTAACAATTAAAGTTACAGATTCAAGAGGGTTAATAACTCAAGTAACAAAAAAGGTTACTTATGTAGCTTATAGGCCTCCATCAATATCATTAAGTGGGGCGAGAGAAACAAAATATGCAGATAAAACAGATGAAAACAACGAAGTTATATTAGATAAAGATAAAATTATATTAACAGCAATATATAGCGGTGCAGATGTAAGTGGAACAAATGGTGTAAAAGTTTCTTGATCTGGAGCAAGTCAAAGTGGATATTTTACTGGTTCTTCGAGCTCTTTTGATACTACTGAATCTGGAACTAAAAAAACAACCCTTGAGGGATTAGATACTAAAACAGTATATACTTTTACTGCAACCATTATAGATAAATTTGGAAAAACTGCTTCTATATCAGAAACGATTCCTATTACACAACCTGCAGTATTTATAGATGTAGAAAGAGAAGGAATGGGAATCGGAACCTTACCAGAAGGAAGCGGATTATATATAAAATCAAATCTTAAAGTTGGAGGAAAAAGATTATTACAAGGTTATGAAATTGATTTATCTGGATATCTAGATACAACTTTTTATCCAGTGCTTATTAATTATACTAAAGAAAGAATAGATTGTGAAGTCGTGTCTCCTTCGGCAGGTGGATCTGCAACATGAAACCAAAATGCAATTTCATTTAGTTATAAAGGAACAGGATGGTCAGACACTCCTCATTCATTTAATATCTATCATTATGGTTGTTATGATACAAATGAAATTACAATTGGATGTATAGGTAGAGGACAAAGAGCTGGATGAGTTTGTGTTTGAGTTCGTGGAGGGATGAAATACAAGTTTTTCTGTAACCAACCAGTAACTGCATATCCAACTGGAGTTACTAAAAATGATGAAATTTACATGCCAGGAACAAATTATTACGGGGGGACAAACACATATGTTACTATTATGTTTACACCGCAATCTACAATTACAGAGGGATTATATTTCGATAAAAGAATGCGTGTAAAAGGAAATTTGAAACCTGATAGTTTAACTGTTGTAGGAGACGTAAGTGTAGGTGGAAACATAAGCTGTACTAATAATATCTCTGCATCTAAGTCTTTATTTGCAAATAATGGTTATTTAACTTCTGTATGTAATGGTAAACAAATTAAAATTGGATGCGAAAATAGTAATCATACGCATTATGTAACAGATGCTAACACAAGCCATTGATTTAATAAAACTGTGCAAGTAGCTGGACAAATAATGAAAGGGTCTAATTATAATTTAAATGTGCCTGCAGTATTTATTCAATCAGGTCAGCCTACCGCATCTCAAACAGGAGATATTTGGTTTATAACATAGGAGGAATTTGACAATGTTAAAAAACTATGTTATAATATTAATAGGAGGTTGGAAGAATGGGAAGATATGATAAAATTAGAGTTTGGAATGGATCTTCCTGGGTTCAACCATCAAGAATGTATGTATGAGATGGAAGCTCTTGAGTAGATTTCGGAACAAATACTAGCACAAATACTAAAACTTTGAATGTGTGGGATGGCTCTTCTTGAGTAAAAAAAACTTTAAATAGAAGAGATGAGCAAGTATTAACGGATAAATATTTACAATATAATGGCGGAGCTGCAACTACTTTACCAGATGGATATCAATTTTATAACGCAAAATATGAATTTATAGTACAACCAGATGCGACTGGAAATTATATGATGTTTGAAACTGGAACTAGTGATGAAGTATGTTATGTTCGTTTTGGTTTTTATAATAATGGTAGTAAATATTATGTATATGGGAAAGCAAGATTTAATGGTGGTACGGCCTATGAAGCTAACACCACAGGAAGTGGAACTCTTGCTGCAGGTGTAAAATATAAAATTACTTTGCTTTGTCAAGCATCAGATTCAGTACAAGTGTATAATTATAGTACAGGAGCAACATGGAAGGCTAGTTTAGGAACAGTAGCTCGTTTTTATAATTGAGGATGTCTTGCTTCAATGTTTAATGGTTGCTTAGTAACTGATAGAAATTTATATGGCAAAGTATGATATGCCTATGTTCAAGGATGTAAGAAGAATACCTCTACAAATAGTGCTACTTATGATTTAAGTGGTAGTACGGAAGGATCTAGTACATTAACTCTTACAGCATCTAGCAATGCAGGAGGAGTTTCCGCAAGTAGTAGAACCCATTATGGAACTATTACAGGAGTTTATAGAACAGATACATATTGAGATTAAAAGGAGGATTTTTATGGCATTAAGATTAAAAGATATTAAAATGGATTGTGGGATAAAAGTAGAAAATCCATATTTTAAACTACGTTTTGTAGCATATGATGGCCCTAATGGTCGTATAACTTACAATGGATGCTTTTATATAAATGAAGAGGCAAGAAAAGAAGGAATAGTAACAGAAATGCCAGGCATGTATGTTGATGATGCTTTTGAATCTGAAGCAAAAGATCAAAATCTTTTTGAACTTGCTTATAATCATATTAAAGAAATAGCTCAAAATTTAAAAGATGAAGGTATTACTTTAGAGGATATTGAAGAAAACAATCAACAAGTTTATGCATCACAAGGAACAGATGGGCAATTATTTAATAAATGGTATTATTATTTTATCGATTCAGAAGATTGCTAAGCTAAAAAGAAGATTTAAAAAATCTTCTTTTTTTTCTTGCTTGGCCTAATATAAATAATATATTTTAGATAAAAATAATATTATATAAGGAGATGAAAGATATATGTTTAAATTTACAAATAATACCTTTCATGTCACTAGAGGAGATTCAGGTTCGATAACTATTGCGTATCAGGATGGTTCATTATTACCAGCTAATACGTTAATTTTTAGAGTATATGAACAAAATGGTTTTGACTCAGATCCAATTATTAACATTGAAGAGAATATTACTGGTGATTCAACCACTTTTACAATAGATGTTGACGCATCTGAAACAATTAAATTTGATAATCCAGATAGAGACAAAGATGAATATTGGTATGAATTAAAACTAGGACCTGATAATACTGTTCTAGGGTACGATGAAACGGGCGCAAAGATTTTTTATGTTTATCCAACAGGTAAAGATAAAGAATAAAAAATTTTTTTAAAGGAGGAAAATATAAATGAGCTTAACTTATGAAGAAAAGATTAAGAGAATTGAAATGGCACCTCTAGAAATGCAAGCAATGGTAGCTAAAGCTTTTATTAGAGAAGATATTGAAGATGAAAATGTTCAATATTTATTTAATACTGATACTATTGAACAATTAAATGATCCTAATGAAGAAAGTAATGTTGAAAATATTGATGCTGAGGAAGTAGAAGGTATTGGAGCAGGCAATTTCTTTATAAGAACAACTAAACCAAATGGTAATAAAAACTTCATTAGAACAGCCAATGGTGGATGGAACACTTGTATTAAAGGATATCCAACAGATGCAGGAGCTAATGTATTAGCAAACTGTGTAGGTTATGCTAGTGGACGCTTTAATGAAATCATTAATGAGGCCAGAGGTACAACAGGATGCACTTATAAATATTTAAACTGTAATGCAGAAAACTTTATTGAAAGAGCTAAATCTGCAGGTCTTAAAACAGGTTCTACTCCAAGAGTTGGAGCTATTGGTTGTGCTATGAAAGGTAGTACATTAAATGGTGGAGACGGAGCAGGTCACGTATGGATAGTTGAAAAAGTTAATAGTGCTACTTCAACTTACACATCTGAATCAGGATATGGTGGTACTGCATTCTGGAATCAAACAAGAACAAATTCAAATGGAAGATGGGGATTAGGTTCAAGTTATACATTTAGAGCCTATATTTATTTACCAGATGATGTCCAAAAAATAGTTGATGGCGGAAGTCAACCAGTACCTACACCTACTCCAGGTCCATCAGATAAATTTAATATAGGAGATAAAGTAGTTATTAATGGACCTTTATATGTAAGTTCTAATGCAAGCTCTCCAAGTGGTTCAGTTTCTAATAAGACAACTACAATCACAAGAAAAGCTGTAGGAGCTGCACACCCATATAACACTAGTGGAGATTTAGGTTGGATGGATGAAAGTTCTATTAAAAAATATGAAGAACCAAAACCAACTCCAGCTCCAAGTAAAGAATTAAAAGTTGGAGACAAAGTAAAAATTATAGGAACAGGAAATGGTTCTAGTTATGGGACATCTAACACTGCTTATGGGTTGGGATGGACAAGACAAATTCTAGGTATTTATACTGGTAGACCATTCCCATACAGAGTTGGAAATTCAACTGGTACAACAGGATTCTATGCAAAGAATGCATTAGAAAAGAAATAATAGGGAGGAATTATAATGTTAGAAGCGATTATAAAAACATTACAAATTATGGGTTGGCTAGGAGTTATCTTAGGAATTTTAGTAATTGTAAATATTACTACAAGTACAATTTATAATATATGGTCAGGTAAAGAAGTATTTTCTTGGAAAAAAATGTTGAAAGGAATTGGAAAATCATTAGTATTTTATTTAGGCGCTGCCGCAATTAGTATAGCATGTACGATGTTACCTTATGTAAATGGAATGATAACTGAAAGTTTTGGAGTTATGTTAGTAGCTAATGAAACATTAGAAGTTTTATCAAGTATTGGTATTTTAGGTATCGTAATGTCTACTGTTGTAGTGCAAGCTAAAAAAGCTATTACTGGAATTTCCACTCTTTCAAAAGTTAGTACAAGTGATGAAGAAATTACTTGGACTGTTGAAGAAGAATAAAATATAACAGATTTTAAAGGTGCGATATTTTCTTATATCGCACCTTTTTTATTTGGTCTTTTCATATTAAACGAATTTGATATTTTTTAAAATATATTTAGAAAAATTAAAAAGAAAGAGAGGTAAAAAATTATGTCTAGTTTACAAGTTGAAGCAAATCAATCAACAAATAATATTCCTATTACATTAACCCCAAAACAACAACCTACTCTTTTATTAACTCCTGATAAAGTATGGGGAACAAAAGACTATGAAAATTTAGAGAATAAACCTTCTTTAAATGGGCGTGAATTAACAAAAGGAATGACTTTAGCAGATTTTAATCTTCATCCTGATAAAGTTGAAAAAAACGAAGAAGATATAATTAATATAAATGAATACTTAAAAGAGTTAACTCCAAAAAATACAGCAGAAGGTGAGTCTAGTTTATATATTAAAGATGCATTAGAATTGCCTGTTTTTGAAATGTCTATTGGAGGAAATAGCTATCAACAACAAACGACAGGAAAGCAGTTGTATAATTACAAAGATGCAATTACTATATCAGATGATGTGACAGTAGACTCAGAAGGTTGAATTACTGCTACCTATGATAATACAGATGGTACAGAAAGTAAATATTTAAATTATTGAACAAACAATTTAAACTTAAAACCTTCAACAAATTATCTTGTAGTATTAGAAGTAAAAAATATACAAGGTACAGGAATTTTAGAATCTGTTTCTACCAATTTTACAAATCCACAAACACAAGGACAGTTTAATAGCCAATTTTATACAGATTTTCAAAATCTTCAATCAAATAAAACATATACGAGAATAATGACAACTGTAGAAGATCCTCAAAATGTTTCATTGGGACTAAGAACTTATGTTGCTTTTAAAGCCAGTCAAAGTGGTTCTGTTACATTTCGTTTATCTGTATTAGAAGACACAAGTATCACTCCTGAAACATTCATATATGAAAAATATACTGGAGAAAATCCTAGTCCTAATCCAGATTATCCACAAGAAATTGAGATTATTGAGGGGTATAATTTGTTCAAGGGTTGGAAAATTGGTCAAAGAATAAATGATACTACTGGAGAAATAACAGTTTCATCAACTGCTGCAACTGCTATTGATTATATTCCAGTTGATTTTGCAAAAAACTCTAATTATTACTTGAGTGGTTTAACAAGTGATTTATATTCATTTGTAAGTGCTTATGATAAAGATAAGAACTTTTTAGGCAGAACTGGTGCAGGTGCTAAAGATTATCACTCTTTAAATAAAAATTCATTCGGTTCTTATCATAGTGAGGGGACTATTGCTTATTTACAAATTAGTTTATATGAGAATAAAAATTTAAGTGGTACAGTTGATTTAGCTAATGATTTAAAAACCATTTTAAATGTAGGCACAACACCTAAACCTTACTTACCTTATCAAAATATAGGTTATAGAAGTGTTGGGAAGAATTTATTACCATTCAATGATAAAAGTTTTACTTCAAAAGGTATAACATTTACTTGTCAGAATGGAGAATTAATATTAAATGGAACATCTACTGGAGAAATATTAACAAATGATAATATATTCAAAAACAATTTTGCTTTTACTTTACCAGCGGGTAATTATAAACTTCAAATGAATGATAAATCATTAATTGATATTTATGTACCTATGACTTTAAAAAAAGTAAGTGATGGAACTACTATTGGAAACGTGAATGGTCAAGGTGTAAAAAGAAATTCTTTTACATTAACAGAAGAAACGGAGGTTTATTTTGGATTATATATTCATAACAAAACATTTAATGATACAAATGTATATTTAATGTTGGAAGATGGAGATATATATTCAAACTACGAACCACATCAAGAAACAATAACACCAATCGACCTTAAAGAGAACTTTGTTGGTAAACTACCAAATGGAGTAGCAGATAATCTTTTATATAAAGATAGACATATCTATTTAAAGAAGAACGTAAAGAAAAGAGTTTTAAATGGGACAGAAAGCTGAGGAACAGAATTTACAACTTATTATATAGGAAATTTTGATGGAAAGCCCTATGAAGAATTTACTATTGAAAATCCTTATGCTTTATGTAACCATTTTAAATGAAAAGGTGGAAATACTAATAACTTTCAATATGGTTCTTTTTGATATAGTTTAAGTGGAAAATTATTAAGATTTCAAAAGGATGAAAATCTTGATTTAGAGTCATGAAAAACTTGGCTATCAAAAAATAATTTAGAACTTTATTATGCAGCATTAGAGCCTGAATTGATAGACTTAGGAGAATATGATTTATTTACTTTTACAGGAGAAAATTATATTGATTTACTAGCTAATTTAGAAGCATCTTTAATAGAAACAACTTATGCATTAGATATTAAAAAATATTATGATAATAAAATAGCAGAATTATCAAATCAATTACTATAAAAGAAAGGAGAATAGTAAATGATAAAAAATATATTTGAAAATGTAATTAAAAATGGAGAATTTGAATTAAAAGATATGCTTATGAAAATTGATGAAGCATATATTAAAAGTCAACTTTCAAAAGATGAAAAAGAAAAATTAGAAGGACAAGCAAGAGAAAAAGCAAATCCTATAAATAGTTATGCAGACACTTCAAAATTATTAGAACAAATTTTTGGAAGATTAGAAGAATTAGAAAATAGAATTTATCTTTTAGAACATTTTGATGAAGAAACTACACTTCCTGAACCAGAGCCTGAAACAGAATATTTAGAATATGTACAACCAACTGGAGCTCACGATGCTTATAAAACCGGAGACAAGATTATGTATTATAATAAAAAATATGTTTGTCTAATGGATGGATGTGTTTGGGACCCAATTACTTACCCACCAGCTTGGGAAGAAGTAGAATAATAAATAAGGTTGCTAAGGCAACCTTTTTTTATTTGGTCTTTTTTTATTAAAGAGATTAAACCTATTTTTATGTATATTTAGAAAAAATAAAGTCAAATAAGAAAGGAAGGTCATTGATGGAGGAATTATTCGCAAAATACACATTAACTGAAATCATTCTTTTTATATTTACTTTAGCAACCGCATTAAAAGGGTTTTTTACACTTTGGGATTTTTTCTATGAAAAAATAAAAAAACATTTTACAAAACAAACTACCAAAGAACAAGAAAAAATAGACCTGACACAACAACTTGCGGATATAAGTACACAAATTGAGAGTATCCGCAAAGGACATAAAGAAGATAAGGCGGAAATTTTAGAACAAGTCAAGAACATTAATATTCAACATACTCTTGATAGACAAGAACTTATCAAGAAAATTGACGAAACTAAAACTACAATTAGTGTTCTTTTAGCTTCTGATAAAGATGATATTAAATCATGAATAACTGAAAAACACCATTATTTTTGTTATGAAAAAAAAGTTATTGATGATTACAGCTTAGATTGCATTGAAAAACGCTATCAACACTACTTAGATGAAGGTGGTAATAGCTATGTTGCGACTTTAATGAATGAAATCAGAGCATTACCAAAAGTATCGATGCTAAGGGAAATTGAAAAAGAAAATAAAAAAATTAAATAAGAGAGAAAAGGAGAGATTGATATGGCAATTAATATTAATTTGTATCCACCTATTGTTGACACATATATTCCTGCATTTCTAGTAGATAGTGGAACAGATAAAGATATTTGTAGAATTTATTTTACATTATCTCAATTTAATACTATGGCGGACATCGCTAATGTTCAAGTAACGGTTCGCAGTCAATATACTAATTTATCTGTATTAGACAAAACAAAATATCCATCTGAAGTAATGTTAACTGCGATTAATGAAGATGAAAGCAGAACATCTGATGATAGATATTATATTGAGCTTAATAAAACAGATATCCAAGGTGGGCAGTTTGAAATTAACCAATACTACAAAGTGCAACTTAGATTTACAAAAAATGATGAAAATGTAACCAGCATACCTAGTAATAATAAATTAGATGGATGGCTTGCCACAAACATTAATTATTTTTCAGAATGGTCAACAGTATGTCTAATCAGAGGTATTAGTACACCTCAATTAGCTGTATCAGGTTTTACTATTGAAGAAGGAAAATTATCTTGAGCAAATCAAAATCCAATTATTTATGGAACATTAAGTTTTACAAACAATGAAGAAACTGAGAGATTAAAAAGTTATCAAATCAAATTATATGATAAAGATAATAATTTACTAACTGATAGTGGAATTCAATATACAAATGAAAATAGCTTTAGCTATGGCTTTAAATATAATTTTATTGCGGACGCCGCGTATAAGTTCACTATTGAATACACTACTATGAATTTATATTCAGCTATTGCAACTTATGAGTTTACAACAGCTTCAGAAGAAACTGAAATTTTAGATATTACTTTTAATGCAGTTACAGATGAAGAAAATGGAATGATTGTATTAAATATTAAAAAATCTAATATTACAGACGGTTTTACAGGAGAGCTAGTATTACGCAGAACCTCTAATAAAACTAACTTTACAATTTGAGAAGATTTAAAAACATATAAATATGATGGAGCAACTTCTATTAAAGAGGTTTTTAATGATATGACTATTGAAAGTGGAGTTTGATATAAATATTATTTACAAAAACGCAGTAATGGAGTTGCTGCATCTATTAAATATATTAAGACTCCATTAATGGTTATTTTTGATGACATGTTTTTAACAACAAAAGATAGACAATTAAAAATCAAATTTAATCCTACAGTGTCTTCTTTTAAAAGAACAATTCAAGAATCAAGAACAGATACTCTTGGTTCACAATTCCCTTTTATAAGAAGAAATGGTCACGCTAATTATGCACAATTCCCAATTGGAGGATTAATTTCATTTCAAATTGATGAAAGTGAATTATTTACTTCTCTTGAAGAATTGTTTGGAGAACATTTATATTTATATACTTCTCATAATGATAAAAATAGGATTACAGAAGCAAATGATATAGTTTACGAAAAATTATTTAAAGATAAAGTTATTGAGTTTTTGTATGGTGAACAACCAAAATTATTTAGGTCAGCAACAGAAGGAAACTTTATAGTTAAAGTTATGGATGCATCTTTTAGCCCTAATGCAACACTAGGAAGGAGAATTGTATCCTTTACAGCAACTGCATATGAAGTTGCAGAATGCAATATTGATAACTATAAAAAATATGATATTTTAGAAGGAAATGATGAATAATGAAGTTTAATTATAAATATCTTCAGGATTCAGCTTTCCTTGCTGAAATTGATAATCTACAAATAAGAACTCAATTTGTAAAAATTACTCTTTTAGATTGGTTAGAAAATCCAATTCAAGAGATACAAGGACTAGTAACAGGCGGGAACGGAAACCTAGATGGTAAATCCGCAATGAGAAGAAGTGCTAATTTAACAGTTCAAATTACAAATGAAGAATTAGCAAATGTTACTAATGTAAATAATTTATTCTCAATTAATAAAAAAATTTATTTAGAAATCGGTTATAAAAATCCAACAGGGAAATACACTGAATATCCAATTATTTGGTATCCACAAGGACTATATATTATCAATGGAGCTTCTTTAAGCCACTCTACATCAGGGGTAAGTTTATCTTTACAACTAAAAGATAAAATATGCTTGTTAAATGGAGATTGTGGAGGAAAGCTTGCCGCGTCTACTCAATTTGATGAGTATGAAACTATTGATGAGAATGGCGATTTTGTAATTATGAGACCTACAATGGTTCAAATTATTAGAGAAGCTGTTAATCATTTAGGTGGAGAACAACTAGGAAAAATTATTATTAGTGATTTAGATACAAAAGTAAAAATGGCAATGAGATGAGTTGGGAATACACCACTATATTTTGTTAAGACAGAGGGTATTATGACAACTAACTATAGTGAAGTTAAAGACAAAGACCCGGATATTTATACTTATGGTGATGATGTAGGTTTTATTTTTACTGATTTTACTTATCCAAATGAATTAATTGAAAACGCAGGTTCATCTGTTACGGCAGTATTAGATAAAATTAAAGGAGTATTAAGTAATTATGAATACTTCTATGATATATATGGAAATTTTGTATGGCAAGAAATTAAAAACTATCTAAACACTACACAAGCAAAAGTAGACTTAGAAAAAATAGTTAATGAAGATTATCTTGTAGACCAAAGTAAAGGTAAACTTGCATATGATTTTACTAATAGTAAATTAATCGCTTCATTTTCTAATACTCCACAATTTAATAAAATTAAAAATGATTATGTAGTATGAGGAATTAGAAAAACTGCAATGGGAAACACGGTGCCTATTCGCTATCACTTAGCTATTGACACAAAGCCTAAAACAGGAAATATATATGAAGTATTTATGTATGAAGACCCAATGGATGGTTTAATTAAGGCAAAAGCGCCTATTAAATTTGCGGCAGCAGCTAACTTCCCAGAACAAGGGGCTGCAGGCGTATTTTATTATGCGGAAGATTTAAAACAAATATTTGTTTGGGAGACAGACTCTTATCGTATGTTAAGCAATACAGAACTACGAAAAGTAAAAACTACTGATTGGAGAACAGAATTATATCTTCAAGGAGCTGTAGCAGAACCACTTGGCGTAGAATCTAACTATTATTAT
>JAFTIF010000005.1 GCA_017457045.1 Bacilli bacterium | reverse complement strand
TCCAGCAGGTTCAAATGAAAAACCAGTTAAAATCGCATTTGAAGGATCTACATTAGTAGACGAAAGAAGCAATGCTGACTGGTCTAAAGAAATTCAAGTTTACAAAAAACTTGGTGTTGGTACTATTATCACTAACAACATCTGTGTATACAGAAACACTTCATTAACAAAATAATTTGTTGATAAGTTTAGATATTTGAAAATTTAGGGGAAGGTAACGACATTCTAACGAATGTCTCTTCCCCGTTTTTTTATTTATTATAGAGAGAAAAGGAGTTAAAATTATGTTAGATAAAAATACATTAATCAAAGTCACTAATAGAAATAATGGAAGTGTTGGGTATTCTATCCCAGATTTAGGTAACTTACGTAGACGTTTCGAGTCAGGAGAAACTAAAGAAGTAACAATGGAAGAATTAAGAAAATTATCTTATTCTATTGGCGGAAAAGTTATTTTAGATGAATATTTAATTATTCATAATGATGAGGCGGTAGCTGAATTATTAGGAACAGTTGAGCCTGAATATTATTATAACGAAGAAGATGTTAAGAATTTATTAGCAAATGGATCTTTAGACGAATTAAAAGATTGTTTAGATTTTGCACCAGAAGGAACTATTGACTTAGTTAAAAAGGTTGCAGTGGAAACTGAGTTAAATGACATTAGAAAAAGAGAAGCTATTAAAGAAAGTACAGGATTTAATGTTACTAGCGCAATTGAAGTTAATAGAGAAACATCGGAAGATACACCTGAAGAAACTAAAGTAAGAAGAGCGGCAACAACTGCTAAAAAGACAGAACCAGTATCTACAGGAAGAAGAACTGCAGCACCAACAACATCTAAATATAAAATTGTTAATAGCAAATAATAGGAAATAATGGGAGGTGTAACATGCAAGAAAATACAAATACACCTTTTTCTTACATTTATGACAGCTTTTTATCAAAATTAACTGATGATATGTATATGGAATTGGATGAATTACAAACTCATAAAATGTTGGAAGAATTATTACTTTCTGCAATCCAAAAGTTTGAATTCCCTCGTTTTGATATTACAAATTACGAGACTTCTTACCTAAACAATGTTGATGAGTATTCAGGAGAAGACTCTGATGGAAATGATGCTATTGCATATATTTATGGCGGCGGTCATTTTAACAGTGTCCTTACTCAAGAGGAAATCAATATCATTGCTACTTATATGGTAGTAGATTGGTTAGGTCAACAATTAGCAAGTGTTGAAAATACAAGAATGAAATATAGCGGAAGTGATTTTAAATTTACTTCACAAGCTAATCATATGGCAAAAATTCTTACTTTAAAACAAGACTATGAAAGAGAAGGTTTCCATTTACAAAGATTGTATAAAAGAAGAAAAAGAGATGACAAAGGTATTATGAGATCGACTTTCGACTCAATTATGAGTGGGAGCGTGGAATAATATGATATTAAAAAACAATATTGAAATAGATAAATTAGCAATATATGCTAGTATAAAAAAATTAACTAATCAAATTTATAAATTACTTCCTAACAGAGAAGAAAATATAGATTGGCAAACACCTTTATCAACCGTTATTGAAGAGTTAGGTGGAATGAGTAGACTATTAGAGAACCACGAAATTCTATTTACATTATTATGTAAATTAGAAGGTTTATATGCGCTAACAGAAGAAGATGACTTCTTTCTTTATCGTAGAACAATTTTTGAATGTTTGAACTTACTATCTACTTTAAAAGGGGAGATTGAAGCATGTCAGGATTAGAAAATTTACAAACAAGACTTCAATATAGAGGCGGAAATGCACAGCTAGATAGAATGAAAAATTTAAAAGTAAAGACCTTAAAGAGGGCTTTACTTTATTCATATCAAAGCCAAACCGCAATCTTAAGTGACGGAAGAGAATTTAGATGTTTAATCAATAAGGATAAGACAAAACTTTATTCAGATGATAAAATTATTTCAATTCCTTTTGAAGATATTTGTTTAAACGAAAAGGAATTAACAGGTGTGCCAATTGGAAAATACAAAACTTCTGAAGGCACTCAAATTATAGGAATGAAACCGGGGGACATATTTACTTGGAAAGATACTAATACTGATTGGATAGTTTACTTACAAAGATTAGAAGAAACTGCTTATTTTAGAGCAGAAATTCGCCAATGTAATTATACTCTTGATGTTGATGGAAAAACTTATAAAGTATTTGCTCGTAAAAAAGCATTAAGTGAAATTCCATGGCATACATCAAATGGCATATCTTGGAATGATTTAGACTATTCTTTAGAAATGTATTTGACTAAGGATGATATAACTAAAAATAAATATAAAAGATTTGATATTATTAAATTAGACGATAAACCTTGGGAGGTACAAGCAGTAGACGCAATGAGCGTTGAAGGAATTGTGATGGTAGCCCTAAAAGAATATTATAGTAATGCTATTGAAGAAAAGATTGAAGCAGAAAAGATAGAAGAAGCAATTCCAGAAATCAAACCAACATCTCCGCATATTATAGGAGACGCTGAAGTGTATCCTTATGATACAAAAGTTTATACTATTAATGGTATAACAGGAGGAGTTTGGTCTTTAGATAGCAAAAAGGCAACTATAATAGACTCAGATGATACTACTGCAAAAGTAGAAATAACTACTGGACGTAGTGGCAATTTTGAACTAAAATACATAAAAGATGAAAATGAAATTGTCTTTAATGTAACAATTAAATCATTATAAAATAGAGATTAAAAGGAGAAGAGAAATATGAAAAGAGACGTAGTTATGCCAGGTAGTCAATTTTCTTCTTCCTTTTTATCTTGTGAAAAAGATATTGAGGAGATTTTACGAAAATTGTTTATCTCTAGTAAACCATATAGCGATTATTTGAAAAAACTACTTGTGATTAATACACAAGACTGTCTTGATAATACTGAAAGTGTTACAATTCAACAAAAAATCGCAGATATGAGCTTAGCTAAAATGAGACAAGAAGGTTATATAAAATTAGAACCAAAAATTAGATTTGGAGAACACGAAGAAGTAAAGTCATATATTATTATATCTTGTGATAACTTCACTCCAAATGCTACAAATCCTCATTACAGAGATTGTACTGTAACATTTGATATTATTTGTCATACAGATTGTTGGGATATAGGGAATTATAGAATTAGACCTTTAAAAATTGCAGGCTATATAGATGGAATTTTAAATAAGGCAAGATTATCTGGAATTGGGACATTTCAATTTATGGGATGTAACCAATTAATTCTAAATGAAGAATTGTCAGGATATACCCTTATGTATCGCGCTGTTCATGGCAATGATGACAAGATAGCCGCAGAAGAGGAGTAATATTATGATTAATGATTTGTTACTGTTATCTGGAAATGATATTCCTTTTATACCAGCCCAAATCACTATTCATCAACCTACCATAAAAGAAATCGCATACATCGGTGAAGAGAATTTCTTCACTGGATGTCAACTATTAAATTTCTCTAAAAATATTTTATCCGAAGAGGACAAAGTGAATTTAGAGAACCGAACGAATTTTGATATATTAATAGCAATACTAAGAGAGCAAAATGCGGTAATGCAGAAAAATAGGAATTGCGTTAATATGGTTCTGGCATTAATTTTTCCAGACTATCATATCACTTTTGAAAAAGATTGTATAAGATTAGTAAAAGAAAATGAAGAGCATAAAATTGACAATAGTAATTATGAAGAATTTAAAAGTATAATAGGTAGTATATTCAGCTTTGGTGACAATAAAAATTCACAGCCTGATTTCAACCCTAGTGGAGATCTAGCTAAGAAAATTGCCGATAAGCTAAAAAAACGACATCAAAAACTTGCCGAAAGCAAGCCCGCACAAAAAGTTGATATTCTTAGCAGGTATGTATCAATTTTAACAGTCGGGGAGCAAAAAGATATGAATTCACTATTGAATTATACTACTTATCAATTATTTGATGAGTTTAAGAGATATGAATTAAAAGTGGGTCATGATATTTATGTTCAAGCAAAAATGGCCGGAGCAAAGGACTTAAAGGAAGTAGAAGATTGGATGCAAGACATCCATGCTTAATAAATAAAATATTGAAGGAGGATAAAACAATATGAAATTTGGTGTAAGAGAAATTTGTGACGTAGTTTTCAAAACAAAAGCTGCTACAAAAATTGGTAACACAACATTTGAAAAAGGTCAACCAGTATTATATATCGACTCTGCAAAAACTTCAACTATTGAAGGAGCTGCTACAACAGTATACGCTCAAGGTGGACGTGGAAATTCAAGATTAATCGCTTGGGAAGGAGAAAAAACTTTAACTTTCACAGTTGAAGATGCTTTATTATCACCAATCGGATTCTCAATCTTATCTGGTGCTGGATTATTCAAAGGAACAACTGAAGTAGTTTATGTTCATACTACAGCTAGCGCTTATGTAGATGCTAATGGAAAAATTAACTTAGCAGACGTATTAGGAGAAAACGAAACTATCAGTACAACTGCTCCAGTATTCGTTATGGAAACTGAAGAAGATGGTTCATTAAAAGGTGCTCCATTATCAGGATTTACTGCAAATGGTAAAGAATTAACTAATACAGATGTAAAAAGCAAAAACGTATTCGTTGATTTCTATGTTGAAAAATCAACTGCAAATGTTTCTGAATTACAAATCGATGCTGAAAACTTCGCAGGAAGTTATTATGTTGAAGCTTCTACATTATTCAGAAGAGAATCAGACGGTGTAGATATGCCAGCTGAAATCACATTACCAAACGTTAAAATTCAATCAAACTTCACATTCTCAATGGCTTCTTCAGGAGATCCTTCTACATTTACATTCACTATGGATGCTTTCCCTGGATATACAATTTTTGATCCATCTAAGAAAGTATTATGTGTAATCCAAATCGTAGAAGACGCTGTTGCTGGTAACGCTGCTAGCGAAAGTGTTATGGATAAAGAAGACGTTGAAACTGAAGAAGAAGGAAACTAATCTTAAGTTTTAATTAGAGAAAATAGAATATAAAGAAAGGGGACGAAAGTCCCCTCTTTTTTATTATAAGATATGTATAAAGGAGTTGAGAAAAAATGAAAATGTATTTTAAAGATGATGATAACCAAAATTATTATTATATTCACAGACACATTTCTCACTTTCCTAAAGATGATGCGGTAGCATCTTTTGGTCAACAAAAACAAGAAGACTATCGAAAGATGAGAGACCGTTATAAAGAAAATTATTTAGCTAATATTTCTGGTATAAATCCTGAAGCAATGCGTAAATTAAATCTTGCTATGAAAGATGATGAAGTTTTTAAAGATATTGATGAGGCATTACTAGACACTCTTAACGAGAGGGTGTCAGAATCTATTGCAAAATTTAATTTAGATAAAATGCTAATTGGAGCTTATAGCTCTTTGAATAGTTTTATCAAAACTAAAGATTTACAAGCTTTAGACGGATTGTTTTCTCAAATTACTGCTGCGGCAGGTTTATTAAGAAGTAGCACTACAGAATTAGCTCTTGCAATAGGACAAAAAGCATGAGTCGGAGGTGGCCGCGATTTAAATAAGGTTGTACAAGTACTTAATGAACAAATTGTTGCTTTTGAAGGTAAAAATGTAAAAGTTGCAAAATCTCAAATGTTGGCAGTATTAAAGAGTACAAGAGATTTAGCTCAAGGTTTAAGTGCAAATACTTTACGACCAGACTCATTAAGAGGTTATTTAAGAAATATTTTTTCTACAAATATTGGAGAATATATTGTTTCTAAAGGAGTTGCTGCGGGGTTAGGTGCTTTAACTTCAACTATACAACAAACACTTACAGGGACAGCTTCAATTAAAGAGACTGAAGACTTAAAAAGAATTCTAGATAAGTTTGGGCAACAAGGAGATACAGATTTTAAGACAGATAATAGTTTTAAAAATATGCAAATTCATTTGGAATCAGGAGATTCATTTAAAATTAATTTAGGTTTAAGTACAAAATGATATAAAGGAATTGCAGACAAGACAAGTAATCAAGTTGCAATTACTACTGAACAAAACTTTATTCATAGAGTTACCCAATTAATTTCTGGACATGAAGGAAGATATTATGCTTACAATGCATTAGCTTTGGTTAATCAAGATGGAACTGCGTATGCGGCATTAAAAGCAGCCATTTTAGCACGTACTATGGATTATTTAGTAAGTGGATTTGGAGTCCAAGGAGATTTTTCACAGTTCTTAGTAATTAATGGAAAATTTTATTCAATATGGCAAATTATATTAGCATTAGAGAATTTTAATAGCGGTCAAGGAACAAGTGATATCAACGGGGGAAAAACAGATCCTTTAACTATTTCTGCATCAGGTTTAGCAAAAATCGCAACAAAAACAGATGATGCTCGAAAGGAATCTCCACCAGATTTATACAGAGCGTATGCAAGAGCAAAAGAACAAAATCAAGCAATAGAACGATTAAAATTAACAGGACATTTTTATCCAGATCGATTAAAAAATGCTTTAAAAAATGCTTCTTAAGCTTGACTTTTGAAAAAAATAATGATATAATATAAGAAAGAAAGAGAGAAAAGGAGAGATTTAAATGGCAAAAGTAAGTTATGCAAGTTTAAAATTAAAAATCAATGAAGAAACAACAAAAATCAATTTTAAAGATACTGAAATAGAAGTATTAAACTATTTACCTATTGATGATAAATATAGTTTAATTTCTATTACTCTACAAAAAGCGCAAGAAGAAAATGTTTATAGTCCAGTATTATTAGATATGTTTTTTCATTTACATTTAGTATATTTATATACAAATATTACATTTACAGATAAACAAAAAGAAGATGAGGCAAAATTATATGATGTTTTAAAAAGTAATGGATTAATGGATGAAATTATTAAAGCTATTCCTGAAAATGAATATTCAATGCTTTACACTTATTTAGAAGAAGAAGTAAAACATCGTACAAAGGCAAAAAGAAGTGCAGTGGGATTAATTCAATCTATTATTAATGATTTACCATCTCAAGCTCAAGCGGCAATGGATATTGTTAATAATTTTGATAAAGAAAAATTTCAAAATGTAGTTGACTTTGCAAAAGCTGCCAATGGTGGAAGAGATATTTAATCTAGATAGGCCAATTTAAATTAATAGAAAACCCTTTATTGTTATATATTAATAATAAAGGGATTTTTTTATGTGATATATAAAAAAATAAAAGGAGGAAAAGGATTTTTATGGGAATGTCAAATCACAAGATAGGTATTAATGTCGCCTATAATATTGACAAAAATGGTTTAAATCAGTTAAAAAGTGATTTAGCCCAATTAAAAATGAACCTTGGTGGAGAAGCTAATGTAAAAAATTTAACTAAAGAATTACAAGCTTCTTACAAAGCTGCAGATCAGCTAGAGGGCATTTTAAATAAGTCATGGAATAGTAAACTAGGCCAATTTGATTTGAGCAAAATGAATAAAGAAATTCAATCTACCTATGGTAGTGTAAACAATCTAAAAACAGCGTTCACCACAAAAGGTTTTGGTGGAGAAGCCGTTTTTAATAGTTTTGCTAGTCAAGTGCTTAACACTAATATTCAATTAAAACAAACTAGTAAGTTATTAGATGATATGGCAGTGTCAATGGGAAATACTATTAAATGGGGTATTACTTCAAGTATTTTCAATAATATGACAAGCGCGCTACAAAAGTCATGGGATTATAGTGTACATTTAGATAAATCATTAAATGATATTCGTATTGTTACAGGAAAATCTGCAGATGAAATGGAGCGTTTTGCAAAAGTAGCAAACACAAGTGCTAAAAATCTTGGAGCAAGTACAAAAGATTTTGCAGAAGCATCTTTAATTTACTATCAACAAGGTTATGATACAGAAGCAACTCAATTAGCAGAAATTACCTTAAAAGCTGCTAACGTAACTGGACAAAGTGGTTCTGAAGTTTCTGAGCAATTAACCGCAGTATGGAATGGTTATAACGTTGCTAATAAAGCAGCTACAGAAGGAATGCAAATCTATGAAGAATATATTGATAAATTAGCAGCTGTAGCAGCAGTAACAGCATCAGACTTAGAAGAATTATCAACAGGTATGAGTAAAGTTGCATCTGCCGCGAACTTAATGGGTGTAGATATTGACCAATTAAATGCTACTATTGCAACTGTAGTATCTGTTACAAGGCAAGCTCCAGAATCAGTTGGTACTGCATTTAAAACAATTTATGCACGTATGGGTGACATTGAAGCAGGCTTAGACGTTGAAACAACTCTTGGTTCTTATACTGAGAAAATGAAAGAGATTGCGGGCATTAACGTTTTAGATTCAAACAAACAACTTCGTGATATGGGAGATGTTATTGAAGAGGTTGGAGAGAAATGGAATTCTTTATCCAGAGAACAACAAGTAGCATTATCTCAAGTAATGGCGGGAACTCGTCAATATAATAACCTATTATCATTATTTGATAATTGGGATATGTATGAGCAATCTATTGAAGTTTCTAAAAATGCTAAAGGAACATTAGAAGAACAAAATGCAATTTATAAAGATAGTGTAGAAGCTCGTATGCAAATGTTATCTACTGAAGCAGAAAGAACCTATGACATTATTTTTGATGAAGACGTAGTTAAAGGATTTATTAATGTTTTAACAGGTGGATTATCATTAATTAATAATCTATTAGATGGATTAGGCGGAGGGTTTAGTACTCTAATCGGTCTTGGAGGAATGTTAACAACACTATTTAATAAACAGTTAGGACAATCTATTGAACGTTTTATTGAAAATCAAGAGGCTATTAAAAATAACCTTGAAGGAGAGGATTTAAAGCGTCAAGTTATTCAAGCTCACTCTGCTAAAGGAGAACATATTGGTGCAGTAGGCTCGAGTGCGGTAGAATTAGAAGCTCAATATGCAGAAAAAATCTTAAATATTCAAAGAGCCTTATCTGAAGAAGAAGCTCAAGAGCTTATTACTAGACAACAAGAGTTAGGTGTTTTAGAAAGTAAAATTGAAGCAATTAAACAATATGAAACTATTGCTAAAGATATGAAAGAAAAAGGGGTTATGAATTTCTTTGATATCGATCACTTAGATATTGACGATTTTACACAAGGAATAGAACAAGTAACAAAAACAATTGATGATTTAACAGCAGAAAAAGAAGAACTTGACCAGTTTTTTGATATATTAAAACAACGTGGACCAAATCGTGCAAAAACATTAGAGAAACGAAATATAGATGTTTCAAATTATAATACACAATTAGGCCTTGCTGATACTGAAAATATGTCTGAAGAAGAAAAGCAAAAAATGCAATCTGATCCAACTAGACGCAGTACAGCAAGTTTATATGAGTATGAAAAACAAGAACAAAAATTATATGAATTACTAGTTAAATATGGAAAAGAAAACAAGCGAATGAATGAGCTTGCAGATAAATTTAATAAAAAACATATTTTAAGTAATAAAGAAATTGCTGAAATTTATGAATTTCAAACAGAAGAGAAACAAAGACAACGTAAAATATTAGGACAATTAGAAACAGGTGCAGAAGGATACGCAGATGCATCTGCAGGAGTACTAGATAATTTAGAAACTGAAAAACAAGATAGACAAGCAATTTTAGACCAAATGATTGAGCAAAAAGAAAGAGCGTTAGCAATTTCAAACGCAATAACTGCGGCGTCATCTTTAGTAACAGTGGCTACTGCGGTGTCAGGTATGATGCAAAGTTTCGCAGATGGAGAACTTACTCTTCAAGATTTCACTCAAACATTAACAACTGTAATTGCTTTGTTACCGTCTTTAATTTCAGGATATAAAGCATTAGTTCCATTAAACACTGCGATGGCAGCTTCTTGGGCAGCACAAAGAGCAGAAAAACAAAAACTTGCAGTGCTACAAACCTTAACAATTAAAAGAAATACAATTGAAAATGAGCAACAAGCTAAAAAGGTTGTAGTTGCAAAAATTGCTCAAGTTCAATCAAAAACAGGAATAAAATTAACACAACAAGAAGTAGCTTTACAATTAATTAAAAATGGAAAATTGACTGAAGAGATGGCTATTAACGCAGGATTAATCCCATCTAAGGCTGCAAAAACAGCGGTTGAAGAAGTTGGAACAAAAGCGACATTAAAAGCAACAATCGCTCAGTGAGCACATAACGCATCTTTATATGCATCTCCATTATTCTGGATTGCCGCAATTATTTTAGGCGTAGTTGCAGCAATTGCCGCATTAGTATCAATTACTAAAGCAAGCGCGGAAAGACAAAGAGAAGCCAATGATGCAGCTATTGAATCAGCAAATGCAAAACAAACTGAAATAGATAAAAATTTAGAATTAGTTGAAAGTTATCAGGATGTATATCAAGCTTATAAAGAAGGAAAAGCATCTAAAAATGAGTTAGAAGAAGCAACAAAAACTTTAGTAGATATTCTAGGAGAAGAAGAGGTTAGAATTGCTAATTTAACTGGAGACTATGAAAAGTTAAATGAAAAGGTTTTAGAATATCAAAAAAATAAATTAAAAGAAGGAAAATCATCTGCAGAGACAGAACAAAAGTCTGCCGCAGGTAATGTGGAAGCTTCAGCTATTGATGGCCAAGGACATAGAGAAAGCGGAAACACTAAATATAGTATTGACTTTGATGGATGAAGTGTAGGAAAGAACGAAGAGGAAAAAGCTTGGGAAGCATTAATGAATAATGCTGGTAATTATTATCGTTCTGGAGCAAAAGATTTCTTAGGTAGCGCTTTCATTATTGAAACAGATTATGATGCAGAGTCTATTGTGGAATTATATGATAGCCTAGTTGCTGCAAGAAATGAAATGATGGATAATATGACTGCAGGAGAGCGTTCATCATCTGGATTATATCAACAAGTTAATGACTGGATTAATAAAATGTCTGAAGATGTTGAAAAGTATAAAGAAGCTACTGCAGATGTAGCAAAATATGCAATATCATTAGAAGCAATTGAAATTGATTTTGGTTCAATAGATGATTATGAAAACTTTAAAACAAAACGTCAAGAATTTATTGATGCGATTAAATTATTAGATGAATTTAAAAATAAGACTGATGAAGAATTAGAAACTATTGCAGATACTTATATTATGGGCTCTTCTGAAACTGCAGATCAGTTCTTAAATAAATTAGCTGGCACTGAAAGTTTAATGGAAGTGTTTGGAGAGAGTTATAAAACTGCAATTGAAAAAGCTTATGATGGACTTTCAAGCGGAGAGCTTGCAGGACTTTTAGATGAACAAAATACAACTTTAAAAACACAATTTGAAGAAATGGTTGCAAATGGAGTTCCTGCAGCAGAAGCAATTAAAATGCTTGGAAAAGAGTATAAAAAAACTGCAATTGATAGCTTAATGCTTTCAGAAAGTATTAAAAATCAGTTAGAAGAATTGGATTACTCAGAAGAGGCATTTTCTGAATTTGTAGACCAACTACGAAAAGAAAATAAGGTTTTAGATGATAACATTGAATTGGCACAAGATGTTGCTCTTGTAAATGTTAAAATGAATAAAGGGCTTGCAGATTTAAGTGAAAATTATGAAGATTTAGGTTTAGTATTAAAAGCTAATAAACGTAACACTTCTGAATTTGCCGAAGCATTAGAGCAAATGCAAGGTATTATGGCAAATATTTTAAATTTAGAAAGTGGAGATTTGTTATCTGAAGATTTCTATACTTCTGCAGAAAATTTAAAATTAATGAAGCAAGCTGCGGAAGGAAATATTGAAGCAATTGAGAAATTGCGTCAAGCCGCAGGAAATGATATTTTAGCACAAATAAAAGCTGAAGTAAATGACCAATCTGTTTTACAAGCTATTGCTGAATTAGATAATTTTATTGATACTTATCCTACAAAAGACCTAGAAGTTGGGGCTCAATTACAAGACGAGGAATTTGTTACTAAACTACAAGGTTTAATTGATAAATCTCAAATGACAACAGAGCAAGTTCAAGCGTACTTAAATTCAATGGGATATGACCCTGAAATTACTGAAACTAAACCAGTAAAACAAAAAACAACTCACTGGGGCTCTTATCCAGAACCTATTTATGATTCTGATGGATCAATTAAAGAAATTAAAGCACATCCATATAAATGGGAATCAGAGGATGAAATTCAAGTTCCAATTATTAAATCTGTAACTTATAATAAACCAGACAAAAAAACTATTAATTTTTCTAATACCGCGACTGGAAAAGCAGCAAAATCAAGCGGAAGTGGCTCAAAGCCTAAAAAAGAAGGTAGACAAGAGAGCGAAAAAGATAGATATCATGATATTAATATTGGATTGGCACAAGTATCTAATAACTTAGAAAAAGTTCAAGAACAAACAGATAGATTAGTTGGACAATCAAAAATTGATAATCTAGCAGATCAATATGGTTTATTAAATGATCAAATTGATTTAACAGCTGAAAAAATTGACATTGCTCGTGGAGAAATGAGTGAGTTAAGACAACAGCTTGAAGGAAAAGGTGTTCAGTTTAGTTCAGACGGCACTATTGCAAATTACGCCGCAGCGTATGATGCTCAATTAGCATATGTTAATAGTATTATTGATAAATATAATAGTATGTCTGCAAAACAACAAGAGGCATATCAAGATACTTTAGATAAAGCAAAAGAAGATTTTGAAGCTTTTACTGAAGCAATCGAAAATTATGATACTTTATTAACAGAAGATATCCCTGGAATGCAAGCTGAAATTCAAGAAGCTCTAAACGAACAAATTGAATTAAAACTAGAAGCTTTCCATCACGAAATTGAATTACGCTTAGATATGGCTGAAGCAGAAAGAGATTGGAATGAATTCTTTAATAAAGTAATTAAAGATATTGATGAAGATGATATACTTGGTAATGCTCAAGCTAAATTACAAGACTTTATGAGTTATTATAAAGAAAATTTAGAAGGTGTAATTCAAGTAGGAACTCAACATATAGAAGATATCTTAACAGAATTAAAAACTATAGATGCTGGCGGAGATGCCAAATATTACAGTGAAGATGGTGTTACAAACCGTGCACAAGCATTAGAAGATTTAAAAACTTATTATGAACAATTAATGGAAGATTTAGAATCAATCCATGATTTATCAGATGAGATTCATGAATCTTATGTTGATATGATTGGAGAAGCACAAGAAAAATTTGATGAACAAATATCTACATTTGAAACAATTAATGATTTATTAGAACATGATAAAAATGTAATTTCTATGATTTATGGTGAAGAGTCTTATAATGCATTATCACAATTTTATGATAGACAAGAGGAAAATTATAATAAACAACTTGATTTCCAAAAACAACAAGTTGAATTTTGGAAAATGCAAATGGCTACCGCAGAAGAAGGTTCAGATGCATGGAATGCCGCAAAAGAAAATTGGCTAAGTGCAGTAGATGAATGGAATAACGCAGTTGAAACAGCTATTGAAAATCTTCAAGATAAATACTTAAATGCAATTAATGCAATCTTCCAAAACTTAAATAATAATGTTACTAACGGCATGGGATTAGATTTCGTAGAAACTGAATGGGATTTAATAAATCAAAATGCAGATCAATATTTAGATACAGTTAATGCAATTTATAAAGTTCAAGAACTTCAAAATAAATATTTAGATGCTATTGATAAAACTGATAACCCTGCTCAACAAAAGAAATTAAATGATTTAATGCAACAAGAAACAGATTATTTAAGAGAGCAAGATAAATTATCTGAATACGATTTAGAAAGAGCCAACTTAAAATACGAGTTAGCACTTAAGCAAATAGCTCTTGAAGAAGCTCAACAAAATAAAACTCAATTAAGATTAAGAAGAGACAGTCAAGGAAATTATACATATCAATATACACAAGACGATGACCAAGTGGCGTCAATTCAATCTGAAATTGCTGATTTATATAATCAATTATATAATCTAGACGCAGAGCAATACAGAGGAAATCTTGAAGAGATTTATGATGTATGGAATGAATTCCAAGAAAGAATGGCGGAAGCCGCACAAATAAATGACCCAGAACAAAAGGCAGCTAAAGAACTATTAATAAAACAACAATATAGTGATTTAATAAACGGTTTAGTAGAAAAAAATGAAAATCTACAAGCTAATTTATATCAATCTACAATGTCACATTTATTTGATTTATATAATCAAAATACTGCAAATTATGCAGATATGTCTGAAGACCAAAAAGCAATTTTAGATATGTTTATTAATGCAGAGACAAACTTAACTGGAGCTGCTTTTGATAATATGTTTAATTTATATAATGTTAATATCGAACAATTCAGAAATATGACAGATGAACAACAAAATATATTAATGTCAAGTATGATACCTCAATGGAACTCGGGCGTACAACAAATGACGGATAAGATTGCCGGTGAAGGTGGTTTTGTTCCAACATGTAAAGATGCTTTTGAAGAGCTTGATAAAGCAACTGAAGATTATATAACTGGATTAGAAGAACTTCAAAAGAATGCAGATGTAAGTTTTGAAGATGTTAAAAATGGTATTGATGATGTAGTTGTAGAAACTGAAAAACTATTAGAAAATAATGATGAATTAATTGACAAATACGGAAAAGAGATTGAAGCAATTCAAAGTGTTATAGATGAATTAGAAGGTTTAATTAAGAAATATGAAGATGCTAAAAAGGCTGCAGAAGAAGCAACTCAAGCAGCATATACATATTGGCAACAAGAACAAGATAAAAATGCAGATGTAGACCCTAATTTAGACAAACCTAAAGAAGAACAACCTGCAACTGCAAATGATACGCCTACACCAACTTCGGCACCAGCAGAGCCTTCAAAACCATCATTAAACATTGGTTCTTATATTGATGTTAAGAGTGGTACAAGATGGTATGCAAACTCTTATGGTGGAGGAAATAGCGGACTTGCTAGAGGCGGAAAAATTGCCTATATTAATACAAATGGTTCTCATGCTTATAACATCGGTGGACTTGGTTGGGTTAGAAAGTCAGATATTGTTGGATATGATACAGGAGGATATACAGGAGATTGGAATAATAATAATGGTCGTTTAGCAATGTTACACCAAAAAGAATTAGTATTAAATGCAAATGATACCACAAATATGCTAAGCGCAATAACAATCTTAAGAGATATTACTGCAAATTTAGGTGCAACATTATTAAATAAAATGGCAGCTATCTCTGCAGGAAATCCTAATTCAATTGGACAAGGTCTTGCCGCAGCAGGAATGGAACAAAATGTCGTTATTAACGCAGAATTCCCTAATGCAACAAGTTCAAAAGAAATTGAAGACGCTCTTAACAATTTAGTTAATAGAGCATCACAACATATCACAAAATAACATGAGTAGTCATAAGACTACTCTTTTTTATTTTGGGTAGATATAATTAAGGAAATTGATATGTTTTTAAAATAAATTTAGAAATAGAGAGAAAAGGAGATGAAAAAATTATGGGTAGCGGAAACTATGAGTCACAAATTTTAGAAGCAATACAAATCTTAGTTGATGACGCAGTTTCAAAAGCAAATTATGATAAAACTATTCAAGGAATAATTTCTCGTTGTGTAGACGCAACTATTGGGAAATATATTGTTCGTTATCAAGATAGTTCATTTTATGCTTATTCTCATAATACCGAAACAACATATCCTGCGGGAACTAGCGTATATGTTCTAGTACCTGGGAATGATATGTCTAAAGATAAGAGTATTATAGGGACTGTTGACCATCTAGGCCCAGACTATGTATCTATTATCGAAGGTGAAAATGGTTATGAAGTTACAGGTGTTAATACTATTAATGCAGATGGAACTTTTGGATTATGTTCATATAAAAAAGAAGATTTAAAAATTCTTTATGATAGAGACAATGATGTTGACCTAATAGGATTAGATGTATTTGGTTTTGAAAACTATATTAAAAAATCAAGTTCTATTATTTGTGGAGCAACTTTCAAGACAGCTCTAGATTCAGCACAAAAATATCGTGGAGACTATGGTATTGTATTTCATTTAGATTTTACAGATAAATCTACTGGAGAAACAGTTACTAAATCTTACATTGTAAATGTAGACCAAATGACTGGAAATCCATATAACTATACAGTAGCATCAAGACAATACGGAATATTTGATGTTGATGGAGCAAATTTTATTTCAGTAAAACAAATTTATTTGTTTGCTTATGACTTCCCAAATACAGCTGAAGGTAAAGAAAATGATATTTTCGTTTCTAAGGTTGAATTAAGTGCAGCTAACGCATTAGAAAAAGAGGCTGCCGCAACTTGTGCTTTAACTTTTGTAACACCACAAGGAACTTATTTTGATGAAACAGATTTAGAAACAGATATTAGAACTCTTCAAGCGCAAATAAGAATTAAAGGAAATGCTATTGATAACGACTCACAAAATGTAGATTATTATTGGTTTAGAGAAAACAATGATATTACTGCAAAAAGTGAAAAGTATAATCAATATGGAGGAGCAGGATGGGAATGTTTAAACAACTATTCTGTAGTTCAAAGCGAAACTGAAGAAAACGAAGCTGTTGTGCAATGGACACGCAGTGGTTACCAATATATAACTAAAAAAGCTGATAACGTAGCAAGAGAAACTACTTATAAATGTGTAGCAGTCTATTTCGATGGTACTATACTTAGTAGAACAATAATAATTTATAATTATTCTTCTAATTATGAAATTTCTATTAAATCAGATAGCGGAGTTGCATTTAACTATGACTTAGGAAAGCCAACTTTAACTTGTTATGTAAATGGACAAGAAGAGACATCTGATATATATGACTATGTATGGAGCGTAATAAATAGTAGTAATCAATTCTCTGTTTTAAGACAAACTACAACTGAAAATGAAGAATATTCAAATGCAGTTACACAAAGAGATGCGATATTAGCGAAAATTTCTGCGGAACAATTACTAACTGCCGCAGACAGTGAAAACTTATCATTATATAATCAAATTATTGACCAATATGAATATATAATGAGAGTTGAAAATAATAAAATCCATAATTTAAAAATTAGTTCAATTACAAATTTTAGCACTTATAAATGTTCAGTTTATAAGTCTGGTATATTTATTGGAACTGCATCTATTATTATCACTAATACAGAAGAGGCAAATCCAAATTATACACTGATAATTGATAATGGAAATCAAATCTTTAAATATAATGAAAAAGGGATTTCACCTGCAAACGGATCAAACCAAACTCCGCAAGTGATTGAACCAATATCATTTACTTTATATGATGAAAAAGGTCAAAAAATAAATCATAATGTTATTAAAAATATTGAGTGGAAAGTACCTAGTAATGATACATTATTAAACGTTTCATTAACACATGGAAGTGGAATCAAAAATGAAGACGGGACAAAGTCATATTTTAATGATCCAGAGTTAAATATTTTAATCGCACCAAATTATAACGTACACCATGATAAAAATGAAATTCAATTAATTTTAACTTATAACGACAAAGTTATTTCCGCAAAAACTAACTTTACTTTTGTAAAAGAAGGAGAGTCAGGAACTAATGGAACAGACTTTGTATGTAAGATTATTCCAAATGGAATTG
>JAFTIF010000020.1 GCA_017457045.1 Bacilli bacterium | reverse complement strand
TTAAGATAGATAAATATTATCCATCTAGTAAACTATGTAGTAATTGTAAACATATTCATACCGAATTAAAACTACATGAAAGAACATGGGTTTGTCCTGAATGTGGAACAAAACACAATAGAGATTACAATGCAGCAATTAATATAAAAAAAGAAGGTCTAAGACTATTAAAAGTCTAGACCCAAATCTAAGATTAATTAAACCGCGGGGCACGCGGAGATAGCTCGCTTACTGAAGTCATTAGACTTCTTGCCCGAGAAACCCCACTTCTAGTTATTTAAACTAAGTGGTGGGAGTATGTCACAACACTATTCGTCCATATCTATACAAAACAGTAATCGCAATTATCGTTTCTGTAGCGATTTTCGTTCCAATTTTATATGCAATAGTTAAATATCTTTCTCCAGTATGGGCAATGTTAATCGTTGTAGTATTGGATATCTTAATTTTAGTATTAGCTTGTGTAACAAAAAGAAAAAAACAATAACAAAGATAAAGGCTTGATAATGATTATCAATCCTTTTTCTTATACAATTTATAAATTAAATAAATAATCTAAATCTATTTTATCAATTTCAAAATCAACATCTAGATTGCTCTTAATATGTTCTTTTGTTTGACTTTTTGGTAGCGGTAATGTTCCAATTTGCATACAATATCTAATACACAATTGAGGAACACTTACATCATATTTTTCAGCAATAGCGATTAACTCTTTATTTTTTAACAATCTTCCTGTAGCAATCGGAGAATAAGCTTCAACTAAAATATCGTTTTCTTTACAATATTTTATTAACTCTTTTGGTGTGTTCCCAATAAAAACACATATTTGATTTATTACAGGCTTTATCTCTACATTTTCAAGTATATTTTTAACATCATCAATAAAGAAATTTGATATTCCTATCGACTTAATCTTTTTTTCTTTATAAGCCTCTTCCAATGCTTTATATACTTCCAAGTTTTCTTTATAATATCTAGGATAATTAGGATCCCATAACCCTTCCCAAGGTCTAGGAGAATGAATAAGCATCAAATCTAAATAATCAACTTGTAATCTTTTTAATGATTCTTCAATACACCTTTTCGCACCTTCATATGTTTTAACATGCGCAGGTATTTTAGATGTTAAAAAGATTTCTTCTCTTTTTACATCAGTTAGTTTTAAAGCCTTTCCTACACCCTCTTCATTTCCGTAATCTATTGCTGTATCGATATGTCTATATCCACATTCTAATGCTGTAATTACTGCATCAATAACAGCTTCATTACTTATTTGCCATGTTCCAAATCCTATATCAGGAATAGTATTTTTATTATTTAATGTTAATCTTTGCACTTTTTTCATATTAATTCCTCTTCTTTTATATATTATTTCATAATAATAGTTTTTTTAAAAGAAAACGGAGAAAATATGTTTTATTTTTTTATAACTTTTTTATTCCAGGAATACTTACCACAACTAGGGCACCTCATATATCTAGTTCTACCATAATGCATAGCCCATAGTACCTTACTAAATGTAGGAATATATTTATGTCTGCATTCACGACATTCATAGTATCCTGCTGTTTGCTCAATTCTTAAGGCGAAGCCAATTCCTATTAAAGAAATAATAAACCCTAAAACTATTAAGACAATTCTTAACCAACTTTCCATCTGTGCAAAAGCTGCAGTAAATGTAAAGCCTAAAAGAATAATAATCGAAAATATTCCAATTAATACCTCTAAAGCTAATAACTTTTTATCGTTTTCTTCTTTTTGTTTTACTAAATCTAATAATGTTTGTTCTTGTTTTTGATTATATTCATTCATCGTAACAACCTCCCCACTTAATAAATCATTAACACTGATTTCAAGAATCTTACAAAGATCAAGCATCAATGATGAATCAGGCATTCCTCGTCCTGTTTCCCATTTAGAAACAGCTCTATCTGTAATGCTTAGTTTTTCCGCCAACTCAAATTGTGTTAACTTTTGTCTTCTTCGACATTCAGCTATAAACTTTCCTATTTTCTCTTGATCCATGTTTACTCTCTCCTTTCAACATTAATATATAATTTAAACTTTCAAAAATAAACAAACTAAACGTAGAGTGAGGAGTATCTACGTCTAATATTATATATTAAAAGACCACAACTTACTTGTAATCTTAATATTTATTCATAGTTTTCTTCAATAAAGTCTGCAATTTGAGGAGCCATTACGTTTGTAATAAACTTTTGATTAGGATGAATTCCATCACAATCTTCATCGTACATTATAGACTCAAAATTACCTTCATTTAATAAATCTAGTACTGGAATATCATAAATTTCAGCAACTTCTTTAATAGCATCAGAAACATCTTCTAAATTATAACCTTGAGAATTATTGTCACTCCATAATACACCATGGAAATATTCTTTATACGGTGTCATATAAAACACAAATGAATCACTATAATTTTCAGATAAATATGCCATACTTACATGAAGAGAACCATAAATAGTTGATGTATCATTATCATCTATATCACCTAGTGGGAGATTTCTATTAAAATCGTTTACCCCTCCTAGTACACCTATAATGTCAGTTTCTGAAGTATATGCTGTTATTACATCTGTCATACAAGTTAATCCTTGATCGTTAGCTGATAATGTAGCACCACTGATTCCTTTATTCTCATAAGATTTTAAATCTAATATTTCACTTAACACTGTAGGATAAGGATTTTCAACTCTTCCACCAATTATTAAATCAGCTCCATAAGTAATACTATCACCAAAAGCAGTATATGTTAATTGACTGAAATCAATTTCATCATTTGGTAAATATGTAATATCAAATAATAAAGAAATATGATCATATTGTGTTTTATTATTGATTTGAATTACCCCTCCAATTTCAGAGATAACTGAGCTATATCCAACATTCGCAGTATCATCTTTTGATAAAAAAGCCAATGTTTCATTTTCTTCTAATTCAATTTCAACATTAGAATAGTACCATTCATTAACAGTATTCGATGAAAAATAATTTGCAGGTATAATTATTTTAATTGTTTTTCTAATTTCGTAAGTCGATAGATTAATAACACTAATTGTATAGTAATTTGCTTGAGTATAATTGCTAATTGTTTTTATCGGTGCTCCAATTCGAGTTATTTTTGAACATTCTAAAATATTATTTATTTCATTCGAATAAATCCATGGAGAATCGGATAAATTACAACCGTTTAAATTGCTTATTTCTATATTTGAATAAACTGTTTTATCAAACAATTTTTTTGTACCAAAATCTGGTAATTTATAATTTTTAGATAATGATTCTTCAACACATTTATACATTTGATACATCCCATCAGAATTAGGATGCAAATTATCTATTGTATAATTACTCAATGTAGAGCCATTAATTTCTGTTCCGCTATAAAAATCAATAATTCCAACATCAAAGTAATCAGCAACACTTTTAATTGTATTGTTCCAATTTACTAATCTATCATTTCCATTATTATACATTGTGCAACAATATATATCTGCATTAATATATTTGCTTGTGACTTTATGAAGCATTGTTGCATATGCATCCGCAAAGTTAGTTAAATCACCAATGTAAGTTTTATTTTCTTCATCATAAATTTCATCAAGCGAAACAAAAGTTCCACATTCAACTCCAGCATTAAAATCATTAATTCCTATATAAATAATAATTATATCAGGATACGAATTAGTTAAATCATTATGAAGATTGTTACTTCTATCCATGGAAGTAGCTGCTGTAGTTCCTGCAGTTGTTGTAACTCTAGAACCGCTCCAAGCATTATTAACGCATAATTCTAAATCTAGATTATCAACCGTTCTTTTCCACCATGTTTTATCAACATTATCTAACTTTGAAGCATCATACCAAAGTGCATTGTTACCAATTGTAGAATTATATGAAGTATTGTTACTCCATTCTGGATATGTTGTGATACTATCCCCTAAAAATGAAATCGTTTTTTCTCCAATAAAATGGGCACAATTTTCATATTCATTATGAGAAATCACATCTACAAAATTTTCTTTATAACTTTGTCCGCATTCACATTTATATTCGGTATATCCTTTTTCTTCACATGTTGGTTCATATATCGTTTTTTGGAAATTGTGACCTAAAGCAATAATTACTTCTTGTTCAACAAATACATAGCCACAAATTTCACAGATTTGACCTTCTGTTAATCCATCCTCTTCACATGTTGGATCAACACCTTCAACAATCACTTTTTTATGTCCTAGTGAATCCACATATTTAGTTTCCGTATAATTACATTCTTCGCAGAACCTGAATGATATCCCCTTTTCTTCACATGTTGGTTTTTTCATATAGTCCCAATCTGTGAATACGTGAGTATGTTCTGATGAATCTTCTTTTTCAGGTTTTCTAATTAACCATTCTCTACCAGGATAAATATATGATTTACTAACATCTTCGTGCTGCAATATATAATCAATTGCCTCTTTAGAGTCCACATATGTTGGGTTTTCTAACAAGAATATTTCTATAGTTTCTGCGATATATTCATGACCTTTTGGACTAGGGTGAACTCCATCTCCACCAGTCTCTGCAACGTTATTATCATCATCAGATATATAATAAATACCACTATAATAATTTAAATCTATTACAGGAATTTTATATTCATTGCATGTATCGATAATTGCATCACATAAATCTCTTAATGTATCACCACAAATATTTTCTTTGCTTTGATCCCATGATTTTTTAGAAGTTACTGAGTTATTCCAAGAAGTAATAACTGGTGTCATGAAATAAAACTTCGTATTCTTAAACTCTTCTTCTTTTTGTAAATCTTCAATTCTTTTACACCACATATCTACAGCACCATATATTGTAGAAGTATCTTTACTTCCTGCTTCACCTACAGAATAATAACTACTTGTAGCATTTGCCCAGTCATTGATTCCCATAAAGATAGTAACAATATCTGCTCCCGCGATATTTTCTTTAGTTAGCATATCAATGTTACATTTTCTAGAACCATCAGTACATAAGGTAGTTCCACTAACACCTTTTCTAACTGTATTAGCTCTTAGCCTTTCTCCTAATAATGTAACGTAATCATTTTCACCCACTGTAGTTCCAACTCCAGCAGTAATACTATCACCAATACAAACGATAGTTTTCCCTTCGAAATAACTATCTTCAAGTGGATTCGGAATTAAGTATTTATAGTCTTGAGCACCTGCTACAATACCAGTATCTTCTTGTCCAATCCACCAATTTCCATTTTCACCAATATAAGGTGTTTGTCCATCTTTACCAGGTTCTCCTTGGATACCTTGTTCCCCTTGCGGACCTTGTGGGCCTGTTTCACCTTGGATACCTTGTTCTCCTTGTGGACCTTGTGGGCCTGTTTCTCCTTGGATACCTTGCTCTCCTTGCGGACCTTGTGGGCCTGTTTCACCTTGGATACCTTGTTCTCCTTGTGGACCTTGTGGGCCTGTTTCACCTTGGACACCTTGCTCTCCTTGTGGACCTTGTGGGCCTGTTTCGCCTTGGATACCTTGTTCTCCTTGTGGACCTTGCGGGCCTGTTTCTCCTTGAACACCTTGTTCCCCTTGCGGACCTTGCGGGCCTGTTTCACCTTGGACACCTTGTTCTCCTTGTGGACCTTGCGGGCCTGTTTCGCCTTGAACACCTTGTTCCCCTTGCGGACCTTGTGGACCTTCACTTCCAGCACATCCATAAAGAAGACCAAAAATCAATATAGTAGATAATAAAACAATTATTTTATTATATTTTTTCATAACAATCACCCGTATAAATTATATCATCATAAAAGATAAATGACTATCAGCTAAATATTGATTGTTTAAAACATTTCTATTTTTTCTATAAACAAAAAGACCACTATTTTTTAGTGATCTTTTTTCATTAATCCAATTCTACCAAAGACTTAAATATTGCATTATTGTTCATTAGCTCATCATATGATCCAAATTCAACAATACTACCATTTTTCATAACAATTATTTCATCAAATTTAGTTAATATTTCTTTATCTAATCTATGAGTAATCATTATCTTCGTGATGTTATCAATTGCTAATATATTGTTAGTTATTGAAGATGATGTTTCATTATCTAATGCACTAGTTGCTTCATCAAGTAATAATAATTGAGATTTTTTAACCAATGCTCTAGCAATACTTATTCTTTGCTTTTCACCACCACTTAGGTTACAACCTTTTTCACCACATCGATAATTTCTTCCCTTTTCTTTAATTAATGTGTCTAGTCCCGATTTAGTAATTGCTTCGTTTAATAATTCTTCATCTATATTTGAATACATTGTAATATTATTAATAATTGAATCATCAAAAACAAATACATTTTGTTCTACGAAGGAAGATCTTTCGAATAGGGAATCAATTAAAATGTCTTTTACTTCAATGTTGTTATAAAAAATATTACCTGAATAATTATCATACTTACCTAATAATAGATTTATTAAAGTAGTCTTACCAGATCCACTTGTTCCAACTATCGCATATGACTTATTTTTATTAAATCTATATGAAATATCATTAAGTACAATCTTATCATCATACATAAATTTAAGATTAGAAACTGTTATTTCATCAATGCTTTCAATAAGTTTTCCTTGATTAGTATTATCTTCTTTTTTAATTATTTCACTAATCTTTTTAAAAATAGGTTTACAAGCAAGTCTTTTTGATAAAGAAGAAGGAATATTCATAAGTGGACTAATTATGTAGTTCATTAATTGTACAAATAATAATATTACAGAAGGTTCAATATCATTTGTTGTTATTGAGATATATGCACCAATAAAGAATACACCAAATTGTGATATTAAACTAAGTACAGTTTGAACCAGATCCATCAATGATAATGTTTTTGTTTTATTAGCTTTTTTTGATTCTAAAACATCATTATTCTTATTAAATAACTCTTTGATTTTTTGTTCAGATTTAAAAACCTTAATAGTAGAAAATCCTATTAAGTTATCTTTTATAAAATGAAGAAAACTAGCATTTTGATCACTAATTTCTTTTTCTTGAGAAGATAATTTACCTCCTACTACAATCGCACCTATAAAAGGAAGCAACGATAAAACAATTCCTGATATAGTTAAAAGAGGGCTATAAATAAGCATTACAATAATAGTACATAAAAATAAAGTAATATTTGTAATTAAATCAAACGCAGAAAATAAATAGTCTTCTTCTACTTTTTTCACATCATTAGTTAATGCTGAAATATACGTAGAAGTGGTTTGTTTATTAAAACTAGCTATGTTTTTATCTAATATATGTCCATAGATATTATTTTTATATTGAACGATAGCTCTTTTTTGATATTTAGGTTTTAAATATGTAATTAGGAAATACACCAATACACTAGATACAAATAATATTAGGAAAATAACTCCTTGTTCAATTAATGCATCTAAATCTTTCGCAGTCGCAATTGCCATTATTTTTTCTAGCATTAGAGAAATCATAATGAGTGCGGCTGTTTGAAATAATGAAGTAAATGTCAAAACAATAAAATTAAAAACATTTCCTTTATAAATATATGATTTAACTGATTTATTCATATATATTCCTCCCATATTCTATTAATATGATATTTATTATATTTATTTAGATAGTAGAATCTACCAACTTTAATATACAAAGTACGCAACTATAGGAAACTATAGGTTGCGGCATAAAATTCACACGTTTTTAATCATAAAAAAAGAGACCAAACAATACTTCGATCACTTATTAATTAATATATTTATCTGTTTTTACGATACCATCAAAAGAAAAAAAAGACCACCTTTTGGTGGTCTAATTAACAAAAACAACATATGATATTTAGAATTTACCCATATATCAAACAAGTCTTTTGTATTATTGTTCTGGGAACGCTCTTAAATGTGCCTTAACAATATAAGATATGTGATTACGATATGCACTTGAAGTAAATGTTGCTCCAACTATAGAATCTACATTTGTGCCCATTTCACTTATTTCCTTAATTGATTTTCCATTATAATTATTATTAATCCAATCAGTAACTGCTGTATCTTCAACAAATGTATCTTTAATAGTATCTTCAGAACTCAACACAGCTACTTTTATATTTGAATAATTTTTATCCATAGTTAAAGATAATTTATAAGAACAAGTTAAACGTGATCCGTTTTCTGCTTCATAATTATATTTTCCTTCAACAATATAACCATAGCCTTTAATGTTTTTATTTCCATCTAATATTTCAACATAATATTTAAGACCTAGATTTTTAGTTAAAGTGTTGTACATGTTTTCACTAACATTTGCTTTTAAAGTGTTTAAAAACTCTTCTGACTTATCAACTAATTCATCGTTTTTATCTAGTCCCATCAAAGCCCTTTCTTCACTTGAAACATTAGCGTTACTTGTTGTTCCACTTTGATTTTTTGTTTTATGGAATGTTATTACTTTCTTAACACTATCTTTAACTCCTTTTAATGTTAAAGATGCTGAAGCAATACCATCATATTTTACATTTGTGTCCACATTATCAAAAGGTAGATTAATAAATTGACTTTCAAAATCTGGACTTTCTAATAGGATTTTACCGAATGATTCTGTTTCTGTATGTTCCATGACTTTTAATCCTAAAACAACATTATCTGTATTTGATAATACAAGTACCATTTTTATTACGCCATTTCTACCATTAGCATTAACTAAATAACCATAAGAAACTTCTTCGTTTTGATTATCTTTTAAAACATAAACATTTAATATTCCTGCTTGAATTAATGACGATTTTTCATACTTATTAGTTTCATCTTCAATTTTCTTACAACTTGGTGTATATTCTTTCAATACTTCTTCTACTTCAGCATCAATACCAGATCCATTACCTAAATCAGGTATTCCACATCCTGTAAGTGCAAAACTAAATAATAATAAAAATGCTAATAAAATCTTTTTCATTTAACATCGCTTCCTTTTCTCTGCCCTCTAATTATAACAAATTATTAATTTATTTAAAAGACTGGGCTTTACTTAATTGGATATAAAAAAGACCACAAAATAATGTGATCTTAATCAAATTTTAAATTTCGCCAATTTAATCTAATTTTGTGGCATTAGTTTCTTTAACTTTAGTAAATAAAATAAATATTGCTCCAAGTAATGTTGGTACAGCTGTAACCAATATGATTGCAGGAATAATAGCATCTCCAAAAATATTCATAAATAATATTGCTAGCCCCATGACAATCCCATAAGGCGCTCCTGCCATAAGAGGGGCAATAGATTGAACCGAAGCTCTAAACTTTGTTGGAGACGATTCAGCAATCATTAAAATAACAATATCACCAGCAGACCATACAGAACCAACGGCAATACCAGTTAATAAACCAACTAAATATTGATTCCAAGTAAATTTAGATCCAAAATAAAATCCTAAGAATGCTAATACGATAGAAATAGACATAATAATAAACGCTTTTCTTCTTCCAAGTTTATCAGCTAGAAAACCTTGAACGAATGTAGCAAGTGCACATCCAATTGGGAATAATAATAAAGCTTGACTTACTATATTTTTAGCAAGATTGTTTGCTTCAGTTAAGGACATACCTTGATCTAAAAATTGTTTAGCATAACCAGAGTTAATTATTGTTTCATAATATCCTGTCATTAACATTGCAATCATTTGAAGAGCATAAACGGCAATTAACCACAAAAGTTGTTTATTTTTTACAATACATTTAATACCTACTATTAAACCACCATTTGATTCAACTTCTTCTTTTTTATTTTTAAGTTGTTCTTTTTCTTCATCACTCATCTTTAAAATACGTAATTTGCTTTCAATGTAAGCATCTGATTCTCTCATTAAGAAGATAGCTAAAATCGCAATCACAAAAGCTATCATTCCTGGAATGATATAAACATAAACCCATTTAGAAGAATCTGAAGCAGAAATAAACACATTTCTTAACACAGGGATTAATAAAACACAAACAGTTGCAATTGCCTTAATGATTGAATAAATTTTTCCACGATGTTTTGGTGGAGTGCTTTCATAAATATATGTGGCTTGCATATCGTGAGGCACAAAAAATGCCATAATAGTTGCACCAATGACATACACCGGAATATTTGTTGAGATTCCTACTAAAAGCATACCTATACCCATACCAAGAGTATTTATTATCAAAAATATTTTTCTACCATATTTATCTGATAAAGGTTTATAAAGAAATGATAATGCTGATGCAATAGTTCCAGCAACACCAAATGCGCTCATTCGAGCTACTGCAAATTCTTCTCCAACAATTGGTGCAAAAATTTCTGTAGCAATAATTGTTTGCATTTGACTGCCAATTTGTGACGTTAATTCATCTACCATATAAACAACTGTAATGATAAATAAAAAACAAGCGAAGTAGCCGAGACCTCTTGATTTATTTTTTTCTTTTTCTAATTTTGCAATTTCTTTTAGCCTTTTTGCCTCTTTTTTTGCAAGTTGTTCGGCACTAAGTGCTTTTTCTTTTTTTTCTCCCATATATTTTACCTCTATTAAATTTATAAATGTTTTTTCTTAATTTTAATTATATCACACTTTTTCACTTGTTTTAATTAAATAATGCTATCGTATGAGGTTTACTCAACAATTGCCCTCTTTTTCAAACGCAATTTATCTTTTTATGCCTTAAAATGCAAAAAAGACCGCTCTTTCAAGCGGTATAAATTCATATGTTTACAAAGTCAAACTATTATTTATCGTATATAGTTCCAAGATAAGCATTAAGCTTTGCAATATCAATTTCTTCTTGCTTAGTAATTTCACAAATAGGAACTAAAACAGGTAATTCTTCACCTAGTTTTTCTTTAAGTTTTTCCGGTTTAAAAAACATAGCTCCTAAGAATAGGTCCGCTGCCGGAATATCCTTATCTTCTCCAGGTAATCTACACATTAATTTTTTTCCATTTCTAAATAATTTTATTTCCATAATATCTCCCTTTTTTATTTTATTATATCACGTCTTTACTAAAAAGGAAGTCTCATTAAAGCTGCGCTTTATTTCTTTTAGTTCTCTTTATATAGAAAAAGACCACTCAAACGAGTGATCTTATATAAGCTTTTATACGAATGCTATCTGCAATTTTTTCAAATTCAAATTGTTATAAAAGTTCAAATTAGACTTGTAATATTACAATAAATATCAATTAATTATTTGTTGACTTTAGTTATTCTTTAATTGTTTAATAGACCTTCTAAATTGAAAAATAAATAAAATAACCGTAAATGTTACTGCTAAAAAATCAGCAACCGGTTCTGCTGTATAAACAGCCATTGTTTTATCTTCCATAATTGCAGGCATAATATAAATTAAAGGTAATAATAAGAAAAATTTTCTAGCACACGCTACTATTATTGAAGATTTTGCATTACCAGTAGACACAAACGTCATTTGACAAGCTATCTGAGCACCAAATACAAATAAGACAAAGAAATATCTTCTCATAGCTTTAACTGTAAATTCAATTAGTTCTACTTTATCTGTAAACATAGATATAAACATATTTGGACAAGTCATTACAACTATATAAAGTGCCGTTGAATAAATCAAACATATCATTAATAATAATTTAAATGTCTTAACTACCCTATCTGCATTTTTAGCGCCAAAGTTATAACTTGAAATAGGCTGTGCACCTTGAGCAAAGCCTTGTAATGGTAACATGGCAAACTGCATAACACTAGACAAAATGGTCATAGCTCCGACAGCTAAATCTCCACCATAATTTTGTAGTGATGTGTTAAAACACACTATAATTATACATTCACTAGATTGCATAATAAATGGAGCCAATCCTAAAGCTAGACAAGGCAAAACAATTCTATAATCTAATTTAAAATTTGATACTTTCAATTTTAACACTGATTTTTTACTAAACAAAAAGGATAAAACAAACGTACAAGAAATAGCTTGTGAGATAATAGTCGCAAGTGCAGCTCCTGACACTCCCATATTAAATGCATAAATAAAAATAGGATCTAAAGCTATATTACATATAGCGCCGATTAATACTGTAATCATTGCAATCTTTGAAAATCCTTGAGATGTAATATATGCATTCATACCTAATGTTAACTGAACAAATAAGGTACCTATTGCATAGACATTCATATATGCAACAGCATATTCTATAGTATTTTCACTAGCTCCAAAAAGCAATAATAACTCACGATTAAAAACAAGTAATATAATTGTTAGAATAAAAGAAATTATTATTTGTAGTAAAAAGCAATTCCCCATTATTTTTTCGGCTGTTTCATTGTCTCTCTTTCCCATGAAGATAGATGCTCTTGGCGCTCCACCTGCTGAAACTAGTGCGGCAAATGCAGATACAAGCATAATTAATGGCAAACACACACCAACTCCAGTTAAGGCTAAATCTCCTATTTCAGACATATGACCTATAAATATACGATCTACTAGATTATATAACATATTTATTAATTGAGCCACTACTGTTGGAATTGATAATTTAAATAATAATTTACCTATAGGTTCTTTAGATAAAAATTCATTATTCATATTTACACCTCATTACTTCACAAAAATATTTTATCATATTTCAGAAAAAAAGCATCGTTATTTTAAACTAATTTTACAAAAAATATCTGGATTTATTTAGCTCATTTAAAGCTCATTGTCACACCCAATTTAACAAACTAAGTATTTATATTAGTTATGCTAGAAAGCTTGATATAGACTGAATATATAGACTGTAGGATAGTTCTATATTATTTAATAATATAACTTCTATTTATTTTATTTCTCTATATAGAAAAAAGACCGCTCTTTTAAGCGATCTTATGTAATCTTTTATACGAATGCTATCTGTAATTTTTCCAAAATGAACTTGTACTATTACAAATGTAAAATTACACTCCAAATCTGAACGAATTTTACACACCCAGTTTGGAAAAAGAAAAAACGACCGACCGAATTATTCGACCAACCGCTAAATATGAATTTGTCGTTTTGATAAATAAAAATATCAGTTTCTAAACGGCTTGTTAAAAGAACCTATTTCTATCAAATTCCCCTCAGGGTCTGCAATATAACAAGTTCTTTGTCCCCAAGGCTCAGTTACAGGTTC
>JAFTIF010000019.1 GCA_017457045.1 Bacilli bacterium | reverse complement strand
TAAAAAATAATAAAAAATAAAATGCATAGATTTTAATTTTCTATGCATTTTTTAATTGATTTTCATTTTGTTCCTTATCTAATTTATTCATTTGTTTAATGATTCCAACAAGGAACGGAATACTAAACAATGCTGTACATAAATCTGCTGCAGGTTGAATAAGTTCAACACCAGTAACCCCCAATAAAGAAGGAAGTAATAATCCTAATGGAATAAAGAATATTCCGTGTCTGCAAGAAGAAAGTAATGTTGCACGCCATTTCTTACGCATTGCTTGATATGACATATTGGCTAGTAAGTTAACACCCATCGTAGGCATAACAATACATACAAATCTCAATGCCTGACCACCTATTTCTATTACCTTTAATACATTTGCTTCTTCATCTTTAATGAATAATTCAACAAAGAAATCAGATGTGATATAGAATACTCCGCCTAAAGCTGCCATTACAACTGTACACATAATAAATGTGAACACGATTGCTTCTTTAACTCTTTTATAATTTTTAGATGAATAATTATATCCACATACTGGTTGGAAACCTTGACCAATACCTAAAGCGACTCCAAAGATTACCATTGTAATTTTTGTAACAATACTCATCGCACTTAACGCAGGATCTCCTCCAATTGCACCAGCTTGAGTGTTTAAGATAATTGATGAAACACTTGAGAATCCTTGTCTTATTAATGATGGTAATCCTACACCAACTATTTCCAAGTAAGGCTTTGCATCAAATGCAATATATTTAGGAGATAATGTAATAATACTTTTTCTTCGCAAAAAGAATGACAAAAGAATCATAAAACTAACAAATTGAGAAATAATAGTTGCTACTGCTGCACCGGCTGTTCCCATCTCAAACACATGAATAAATAATGGATCTAAACCGATATTTAAAAGTCCACCTGTTGTTAAACCAACCATCGCAAACTTAGCTTTTCCTTCACTTCTTAAAATATTATTTAAAACAAATGAAGCAGCCATAATTGGAGCACCAATAAAAATATAATTAGCATATGCACTAGCATGTGGTAAAACAGTTTCTGTTGCACCTAAAAGTCTCATAAAATCATCAACAAAGATTAATCCAAATATTGCAATAATTAATCCTATTAATAATGCAGAATAAAAAGCACTTGACCCAATTCTTTGAGCTTCAATATCTTTCTTTTCACCTAGTTTCGCAGAGATATTACTACCTCCACCCATACCTAAAGTAAAACCAACTGCTTGAATAATAGCCATTACTGGGAATACCACTCCAACAGCACCTGATGCACTTACACCTAACTGCGATACAAAAAATGTATCTGCAAGGTTATATATTGAAGTAATTAACATGCTTACAATAGTAGGAGCAGCTAAACTCATAATTAGTCTTTTTATTGGAGTATTAACCATTTTGTTATATTGCTTTTCTTCATGATTCATAATATCTACCTCCTAACTATTTTATCCATTAATAACAATTTCTAATAAATCATTTATGTCATCAATTAAATATTTTGCATTTAATTCTTTAAGTTCTTCTTTATCTCTAAATCCATATGAAACTAAACAGCAATCTAGATTAGCATTATCAGCAGTTTGCTTATCTACATTTGAATCTCCTACATATAATACTTCATTGCAATCTAAACCCATTTTTTCTAAAGCTATATCAATCATCATTGAATTAGGTTTTTTCTTAATTCCTTTACTTTCATCTTCTCCTAGCACTATATTTATTAAGTCTTCGAAGAAAATATCGTTCAATTTATTAACTAATTCATGTCTTTTATTAGATACGATAGCGATTTTATACTCTTTATCTTTTAATATTTTTAATATTTTTAAAACATTTTCATAAGGATGAGTTAATACTGCAACATTTTCCGCATAAAACACCTTAAATGTTGTCATCATTTCTTCAAACCTTGGGTTTTCATATCCTCCCGGTACAACTCTTGAAATTAAATTTCTAATTCCATTACCAATAAAAGATCTAACTTCCTCAACAGTTCTTGTTTTATAACCATATTCATTACAAACATGATTAACTGCAGAAGTTAAATCTCCAAGTGTATTAAGAAGTGTTCCGTCTAAATCAAAAATTACACCTTTATACATAAAATCACCATCATTTATTTTACTATAATAAAATAAAAAAACCAAGAACTTTTGTCCTTGGTTTAATCTTAGTTTTATGCTAATAAGAATGCTCTATATCCTAAATATGCTTCGTACAAGTCAACTTTAGAAACAATTTCCATAGGTGCATGCATATTTAATACTGGAATACCAGCATCGATAACATCCATATTTAAGTTACCTAAAATATATGCGATTGTACCACCGCCACCTTGGTCTACTTTACCAATTTCAGCTGTTTGGAAGTTAACGTTTGCTTCATCAAATGTCTTTCTTAACCATGCGATGAATTCAGGAGATGCATCATTACATCCACCTTTACCTCTAGAACCTGTATATTTATTAATACATAAACCATTTCCTAAGTAAGCTGAGTTTTTAGATTCATTTACATATAAGAATAATGGGTCAACGCCTGCTGAAACGTCACTTGATAACATTTTTGAATTTTCTAATGCTAATCTTAATTTACAACATTTTTCATTTGTTTTTGCTAATAAATCAGCAATTACGTTTTCAAAGAATTTTGATTGTGCACCTGTTGCACCAATTGAACCGACTTCTTCTTTGTCAACTAATACACAACATGCTGTATATTCAGGATTATCAATATCGATTAAAGCATATAAAGATGTGAATGCACAACATCTATCATCGTGACCATATCCTGCAACCATGCTTCTATCTAAGCCATAATCTCTAGCTGGTCCTGCTGGTACTACTTCGATTTCTGCTGACAAGAAATCTTCTTCTTCAAAATCATATTTATCTTTTAATAATTTTAAAACATTTGCTTTAACAGCTTGTTTTTCTTCACCTTCTAAAGGCATATGTCCAACTGTTACATCTAAAGCTTCACCTTCGATAACTTTAGCTGCAGGTTTTCCCATTTGGTCTGCTGATAAGTGAACTAATAAATCACCAATTCCTACTACTGGATCTTGTGGATCTTCACCGATGTTTACATTAACTGTTGTTCCATCTTTTTTACAAACAACACCATGTAATGCTAGAGGGATTGTAACCCATTGATATTTTTTAATTCCACCATAATAGTGAGTGTCTAATAAAGCAAAGCCTGTTGATTCATATAAAGGATTTTGTTTAATATCGATTCTTGGTGAGTCAATATGTGCACCTAAAATTCTTAATCCTTCTGAAACTTTTTTCTTACCAATAATAAATGCAGCAACATTCTTATTCTTATTTACTTTGTAAACTTTATCACCTGGATTTAATTCTTCTACTGTATCTAAGTTAACAAATCCTGTTGCTTCTAATGCTTTAACACTTAAATTAGTAATCTCGCGTTCTGTTTTTCCTTCTGAAATATATATTTTATATAAATCAGCAAATTTCATTAATTTTTCTAGTTGTTCACCAGAATATTTTTTCCATGCATTTTTTGCGTACATAATTATTACCTCCAAATAAATTTATGAATCCATTATAATACTTTATTTTATAAAATAAAACAAAAATACTCTCAATTTAAGAAAAATTGACATTATTTAACAACTAATTGATATGCAACTCTTAAATCGAAATTTTTATTTCTAAGTTTAATTACTCCACATCTAACAAAACCATTTCTAGTTAACATTTTTTGCATATCAAAATTAAGCGCATGTGTATCAATTCTTATACTATTAAAGTTGTTATTTAAACAATATTGTTTTGCATAATTAATTAAAAAGGATCCTACACCTTTTCCATAATAACTTTTTGAAACAGCAATACGATGAATTGTCAAATATTTTTCATTATTTAGCCACATTCCATCAATATCTAAATAATCACCTTCACCATCTAATAAAAAAGTCATAACTCCAACTATTTTATTCTCAATTAATGCAACATATATCTCATTATTCTTTAAATCATTATTAAATGATTCCTCATTTGGTGGATATCCTTTTTCCCATTGAAAAGTTTTTTCAATTGCAAATTTTTCAATAGCATCTTCATAAATCTGTAAAGCATCATTTAAATCATTAATATTTGCTTTTCTTATTTTTATCATTGATACACCACCTTTCTAATAATCTTATTCTAGCAAATCAAAATATATATCACAAATAAAAAAGTGCATCTCTGCACTTTATTATCCAACGATTGCTAATCCAATTACTGCACATGTAACAAAAGCAGCAACTAAACCAATTAATGCGCATAATATTTTTGGAGCTAACTTTGTGTATTTTTTGCTTGTAATTAATGCAGCCATTGAAAATCCACCACTAATACCTCCGCCGATTGCACCGCCAACAACTGGTAAGATTTGACATAATTCTTTGCTACTACCCCATATAATAACTAAGATAAATGGTAAGAAAAATAAAACATATTCGTACCATTTTGATTTAGGAACAATTTCAAAAAATTCACCATCTAACTTAATTCTAGCTCCTGAAACAAAATTACCTTGCACTTCAAAATCAATATTTTCACCATTTATATTTCCAATAAAGATATTTTTGCTTTTTTGACTTAATTTAACATCACCCAAAGTGATTTCTCTTTTTCCACTCCAAAAGTTTTCTTCATAGACAATTTGTCCATATTTCTCATTATTAACAATCTTTTTCATATTTCTTCTCCTCTTTTTCTATTTATTTTTTTTAAAAGGCAACAACATTCTTGTTTCCTTTTGATACTCACCAAAGTTTTCTTTATATTTTTTCATATGATTTTCAGCCATAGGAATTGAAATAAATAAGAACATTAAATGGTTAACTACCGCACCAGTAATTACATAAACATTACTAAAATCAGGTAATAAATAAACAAGTGCTAAACCATACCAAAATAATATTTCACCTAAATAATTTGGATGTCTAGAATATCTCCATAGACCTACATTAATAATTTGATTTCTATCTGCTCTTTCTTTTTTAAACTTAGCCATATTTAAATCAGAAACTAATTCTAAAAAAGTTGCAAATACCATAATTAATAAACCAGCTAGATTAAATACTTCAAATTGTTTTCCATCTAATAAATACATATATGCAGGAATAGATGCTAAGAAAACAACAATAGTAGGAAACATATGAATACCTAATAGATTTACTAACTGGAATAAAGAGCCCGTTTTTTCTTTAAGCATCTTGTAACGCCAATCAACATAGCTTATATCATCAAAGCCATGTGCAAAGTTAAATGTAAGTCTTACCGCCCAAAATAATATACAAAGTAAAAGTAAAATACTTCCGAAATTATAGGCACTTTTTGTAATCATAATCGCTACATAAATAACTACTGTTTGAACTGACCAATAAGGATCATATACAGATGCACTTTTAAAGAAAACACCTGATAGCCAAACAAACACAGTTGCTATTGCATCTGCTATAAATAATCTCAAATAAACATCTAAACTTTCATTCAATAAATTAAAACTCAAATACCCTACTAATGCTGCTAAAACATAAACAACTAGTAAGATAAGTAGTCCTTGTACTTTTTTCTTACTCATAATAATACCTCAAAATTCTAATACAATTATACAGCCTAAACATTAATAAGTCTATTTATTCTTTTGCTTTGATAATATTTGTTGGCTTTAACTTTCTTAAATTTACAATCGGAATAATAAACGAGAAAATAACAATCAAAACTACCAAACAACTATTCATAATTAAATGATCTTTATTAATAAATAACACATCAATATCTAGCATAAAATCATTAGGTGCTAATTCAATAAGTGATCTTATTAATACATCATTTGAAAAATCAATAAATACAAACGATCCAACTAAATACATTGCCACAATCAAAATCATCAACAAAACTATTTGAAAACCAAACACTAGAGTCAAATCTATATTTCTTGTTCCTAATGCTTTTAAAATACCAATCTCATATTTTCTTTCCTTTATGAGCTTAATACCATAGTTAGCGATAATAAATAATGAACATGAACATAAACCTATAAAGATAATACTAAAGAAATCGCTAAATACTCCAACAGCTTTAGTCATAGTCATTAGTGACAAAGCAATTACAGAGTTTGCAGTTAATCCATGTTCTTCTCCAACTTCAAAAATACTAGATACTTCAGAAATGTCATCAAAATATAGTTCTGATGTAAAAGTATTTATTCGTAAAAGTTCTTTATACAAATTATCTGAAAAATATAATATAGGAGCTTTAATACTAGCAATTTTTACAGTTTTAGAATAAACGACATTAGTTCTATCTAAATCATAATAATACGAATAATTAAAAGTAACTTCATGAGGAGTAAATTGATCTAAAGTAGTAGAAGAATAATTAGTATCAAAAATCGAATTGTATAATGTGTGGCTCATTACAATTTCATTATCCTTTAAATTTAATATCGATCTAGTTAAAGCATTCTCTGCGTATCCTGAAATAGGATAAGTTCCACCATTATATACAAATACAGAATTACCAACTGGAGTCCATGTTCTTGTATTTAATTCAATCAAATCATCAATAAAATTTGGATTAGTTGTATAACTTATTGAAAGATTTCTAATAATATCATCATAATATTCTCGATATTCTTTTGAAGAAGCTAACTCTAATAATTCTTCTTTAGTCATATCCACATCAAGCATTGAATCCATCAATGTTTGGTATTTTTCTTTGTATCCTGTTTCTATTATGCCATTAATATAAGCATAAACATTTCTGTTCATACTTTTATGATGTCCTAAAATTGATTCAGGTGTTGGAAATATAGTAGGAGAATAAAATCTAATTGCATCCGCACTATAATCTGTTATATATATTCCACCATCTTCAATCTTATCCGCTACATATGAGCATTTAAATTGACCAAATGTATCTTCTATATATTCTTCAGTCGTAATTAATGTTCCACGTGTTCCATTATAATAAACATCGTTTGGATTAAACTTATTTATTATATGTGAATGTGCTAAAGATGTTTTACTTCCATAATCCAAGGTCAAATTAACTAAATTATAAATATTTCCTTCATAACCATTATCATAAAATGCTTGAATATCATCTTCTGTAACATTAATAATACAGCTTTTATTCACATTAACATTTTCATCACTAACATCCGTTTTATTAAGAGCAACGCTTTTTTGATTAACATTCATTAATTCTTTTTCTATTACTTTAGATGAATCGAAAGTAACTATTAATTCACACAACCCTAAAATAACGACTAAGCACGAAACAATAAATGAATAAACAAATAATCTAAGTAAATCTTTCTTAATAAATTTTCTCGAAAGTCTAAATATGTTTTTTAAAGAAATGTGAGGATTTTTTCTAGACTTTTTAAATTCTTTTATTTCAATTTCTTTTAAATTATTTGGGATAAATATATTATCTAATTGCTTGATTTTTTTAATCTTCCCTTGTGATAAAGATTCATTAATTCTTTCTACTTCGGAAGAAGAAAATTTCTTATGAACAGGTATAAAAAGTTCATCATCAACAATTGAAACTTCATCACTATACTCTGGGTTTCTAATATAATCATTAATAACCTTCCCATATGATAGTTCTAAAATTCTATCTGCATAATCTCTTGCATCATTTAAATTATGAGAAACAATCATAACCAATCTAGTTTTAGATAATTTTTTTAATAAATCAAGAATTTGAGTAGTAGTTTTACTATCAAGGTTTCCTGTTGGCTCATCAGCTAAAATAATGCTAGGATCTTTAACTAAAGCACGTGCAATTGCTACACGTTGTTTTTCTCCTCCAGATAATTCTTTTGGATATCTATTTTCATACCCTTCTAAGCCGACATCTTTTAATGCTCCTAAAATTTTGTCACGATCTTCAATATCTTGGAGCTGCAATGAAATAGCAATATTATCAAAAATAGTTAATTCATCAATTAAATGGAAATCTTGGAATATATATCCAATCATTGAATTCCTATAATTAACATAATCATTATTTTTATACATACTTAAAGAATGGCCATTTACGCTAACATCACCTGAAGTAATGCTATCTAATCCACCAATTAATCCTAAAAGAGTTGTTTTTCCACTTCCACTTTTTCCAATAATAAAAACAAAACCTTTATCATCTAGAGTAAAAGAAACATTATCTAACGCAATGCACTTATCTTTTTTCTTGCTTTTATAAACTTTTGTTAAATTCGACACTTTAATCATAAGCAACACCTACTAATAATCAATTCTATTTATAAGTATATCATATTGCAAAAAAATATTATCTAAAAAAATAATGTTTTTTATCTTAATAAAAAAGCAATGAATTATCATTGCCTTTTTTCTTTTTATAATCCCATGCTTAATACAATTAATAATAAGCCAATAAAGTAGAAGAAACTATTGCTTCTTGTAATCCATTTATGTCCAGGGAAAATGAATTTATCTGTTGTTAAAATAAAGTCAGAAATCATAAACATTAATGATCCTAATCCACAAACAAATCCTGCTGTAGTTGGAACTAGAATCATTGCTCCTAAACCACAAATACCATGCATACTAATTGATGCTAAATAGAATGACATAGAGAATTTCATTTTTCCAAATTTAAAGACTTTAGGGAATTTATTTGAGCAAATAATAAATGCTGCATAAATAACAAACCAAATAACAAATAGAAACCAATAATCAGCAAATGCTAAACCTGTTTTTTCATATAATGCTAAATAGTAAATAATAAAGCAAACATTACCTCCTAAGAAGAAATCTCCACCTCTATTTAAATCAAACACTAAGAAGATATCTCCTAAGAATGCTAAGAATAATGCTCCCATTAAAATAGCTTCTATACTTTGTAATCCGAAATCTTGAAATTTAATAATAGCATATACCATGTACATTACAGCCATGATATATTTATTAATTGCTCTATATTTAATATTTTTACCAACTCTTGTTACGAAATAGCAACATAGAAATAAACAATAAATAATAATAAATGGAATCATACTATAACAACTCTCCTCCTACAAATGGTGGCACATCAATTTCCATATCACTATCAGGATATGTACAGCATGGATGTAAGAAACCAAACTTTAAGTCTGCAGCTCTTCTTGAATCATATTTTTCAGGGATTGTGCATTCGCCTTTTACTAATCTACTATGGCAATAACCACAACTACCTGATTTACATCTAACAGGTGCTGGAAGTCCAGCTCTTTCCATCGCAGCAATTAATGTTTCGTTTTGATAAGCATCAATTACATATACTTTATCACGCATATGAACTGTTAATTTAAATGTCTTAGGTTCTTCAAATACTCTATTACCTACTGAGTTATGTTCTTGACGAATGCTATATTTATCTACGCCTAATGCGATGAATTCACCTTTAACAAAGTTATACATTGCATCTGGACCACACATAAATACATTATATTTTTCAGGAACATATTTACTGATTAATTCTTTTGTAATAAATCCGTGTTCATATCCTTCAGCTTCTTCATGTGATAAAACAGGAATTACTTTTACTTTATCGTGTTTTACTGAATCTAAATCAATTAATAAATCGCTTCTTGTTCTTACTCCATAGAATACGATTAAGTTAAAGTCATCTGATCCTTCAACGATTGATTTAATCATTGAAATAAATGGTGTAATGCCACTACCACCTGCGATTGCAACAATTGTATTACAATCTCTTAAATCATCATAATAGAAGTCACCAGTTGGTTCACCCACTACTACTTTATCTCCAACTTTAGCTTCTTCTAATAAGTATGTTGAGAATAAACCTGCTTTTTGAACAGTTACTTCTAAAATACCTTCCATAGCTTGATATGGAGATGATGAAATAGAATATGGTCTAGTTACAAATGATTCACCAACTTTTGCAGATAATGTAATAAATTGACCTGCTCTAAAATATGGAAATCTTCCATTTTCGCTTGTTGATTTTAAAGTAATAACTTTGCAGTTTCTACCTACTTCTTTAGTTGCGATAATTTCTGCTGGAATAACATTAGGGTGTAATGATTTTGATAATTCATTTACAGCATATGTTTTTGGAAGTGGTGTAGCTGGTGTATTATCAATAATTTTACGACGATCGTTTACCATCTCTTGGAAACGTTTGATATCATCTGGATATTTTGAGAATAGCATCTTATTCACCCTCCTTTTCAATATCTTTTAATGTTCTGCCACCTTCGTTAGCACCTGATTTATATGAACTTGGGAAACCTAATAATCTTTCACCATAACCGCCACCAATTCTTAAACCCGGAACGAATCTATCTTCTTCAATCATCATGATTCTATTTAATAGACCGTCTCTTGGTAATGATTCATAAGCATAAATAACACCTTGTGGATGACCACAGTATCTAGCATATGTTTGAGGTGTAGCTACTGCAATTTCTTCGATGTGTTCTTGTAAGCTTACGCCAACTGCTTTTTCAAATCTTTCTAACATTCTTTTTGCAATAACATTTTTAAATTTATAGTATTCTTCTTCTTTAACATCTTTCCAAACATCTTTTGTAAATAATGTTGTTGAATACATAATTGTTGTTCCTTTTGGAGAACAATTTGGATCAGCATTATTTAATACACATGTTGCTTGACCATAGTTTTCATGCATTGTTTCCATTGATTTATACATTTCAACATTGTCACTTGAATCATATACAAAATAGTTATGATCTGTTAAACCTAATTCTTCAGGTGATTTATTGAATGCATAGAATGCTGTAAATCCTCTACCAGCTAATTTACGTGAATTAGTTAATTTTAAAGCTCTTTCTGGAACAGCTTTTTCATCTAATAAACGACCATATACAACGTGTGGTGAACAGTTAGCAACAACGTGTCTTGTTTCAACTTCACTACCATCTGCAAGTCTTACTCCACATACGTGTCCATTTTCATCTGTTAAAATTTTTGTAACTTCTGTATTAAACCAGATATCTCCACCTAATTCATGGATTCTTGTTTCAAATGCTAATGATAATTCGTGTGATTTAAGTGTTGGGATAGCTGCACCACCCGAAATATAACTATAAATCATATTTGCATAGTGTAAGAAACTTAAATTGTTTCCATCAGCACCTAAATAGCACCAATAAGCGTTTAAGTTATCAACGATAATTTGTGGATAGCCTAATGCTTCGAATGCTTCATTAACTGTGTATGAAGCACATCTCATGTAATCTGGATATTTTTCCATCATTACTTTTGGGTCTGGTCTTCCTTTGCTTACTCCTAAATAGTTCATAGCATCTCTGATTTGTTGGCAAAGTTCAAAGAAATGTCTAATATATTTTTCTCCTTCTGGGTGTAATGCATTATTTGCTTTTGCAAATTCATCACAGCCAAATGGCATTGTAAAGTCATAACCTTCTTTTAAAGAAATTAAGCGATAAGCATCTTTTAATTGAATCCAATCAATTTTGTCACTTACTCCTAATTCATCAAATAAGACTCTTGTACTACCAGGATTTTCTACAGTACCAATACCGTTAAATTCATGCAAAGATGCTTCAAATTCAAATCTACCGCGAACAAAGCTTGTTGCAAAACCACCTGGAATATTATGTTTTTCACATACTAAACAAGTTTTTCCTGCATTTAAAATCTTTGTTGCAGCAGCTAATCCACCATTTCCAGCACCAATAACTACTACATCATATTTTCTCATATTTGTAACCCTTTCTTATTTTTCTGGAACTTCAACTGTATATGAAGTTACGTTTGGTACTACTTCGCCATCAATTTGTAATGAACATGGTTGATCAAACTTAACTTCAACTTTTTTACCAACTTTTGTTGTTACCCAGTCAGTTTTCTTAATGTGTTCACCTTTATTTAATGAAGGGAAACGTAATAATGTACCAAGTCTGCTTCTTTTATATAAAGCAACTACTGATACTCTATGTTCTTCATCAAATCTATCTTGTAATGGAGCAACCATTAAGCCACCACCATAGTATCTACCTTTCATTGTTGATGCTAACCAAACATGATCATATTCACATGTTTCTCCATCAACTGTAACTGTAGCGTGTTTTAATTTATATCCACCTAATAATAATTTAATAGCAATACTTGTATAATCAATTTTCTTAGTGCTATTTGAAGCTCTAATTTCTTCACCAACTCTACATGTTTCACCATCTAAACCGTAACCAATACCATTAATAAATCTTCTTGTAATACCATTTACATGAATAATTGGTAAATTAGTAATAAATTTATTAAGTGGAATCATGCCTAATTCATTAGCGTATTCTTTATTATCACGATAAAAGTCGTTTCCTGATCCACTCTTTACATAGTAGCAATTATTTTTTACTTCAATTTCTGCAACATCGTTTGCAAAATGATGTAATGTTCCATCGCCACCTGCAACAATAATTTCATCTTCAGGATTTAATCCTAAAACAAAACCTTTCATGTCTTTTGTTTCCAAAACGTTTACATAAGTGACTTCTTCATTTAAACATTTTGCCCATTCTCTTGCGTCTTGTTCTCCACAACAATTGTTAGCTTTTGGGTTCATTAGCACGTATTTCATAATAAAAATCCTCCCTTAATACTGCTTAAAAATATTTTATTTTAATTATAAATTGTGTCTTGTTAATTTTATTATAGAATAACAATTTGAAAGTTTCAATATAAAAAAGGGACAAATTTGCATTTTTGTCCCTTTTTTTATTCTGTTATAGGTTTTGCCATCAATCTTACGATAAGTTCAGCTAATTCATCAATAGACTTATCATATCCATTTCTATGCCAGTTTATTACTAACCCCATAAGACCTGATAAGTTAAAATATAGTACTGAATAACCATCTTTAATATCATGATATCCAAGTTTCATTTTTAAATGTTCATTTTCTAAAACATAGACCAATAGTCTTTCTAAAAACAATTCACTAAAGCCATTTTTTATAATTGCAGAAAGAAGTTCATCTTGTTCTTTCATAAATCCTAATACTGCGACTAATCTAATTCTATCAAACTTTTCTTGGGCTTTAACAAATTCTCCGACTCTATGATCTAATAAAGCTTGAAGAGTTCCTAACTTGTTTGAATAATGACGGTAAAATATTCTTCTTGTAACACCAGCTTTTTCACATAAATCTACAACCGTAATATCTTCAAATAGTCTTGTTTGCATATATTCTAAAAGGACGTTTTCAATCTTATATTGTTGATTTCTTCCTTTTTCTGTCTTACTAATTACATACATAAAAAGCCCTTCTTTCTATAATTGTTAGTTTAATTTATAAATAGCGATT
>JAFTIF010000018.1 GCA_017457045.1 Bacilli bacterium | reverse complement strand
AAAAAAGATTTCATTTATCAAAATTCAAAACTATTTTATTGGGTTATCTTTTTGTAATTTTAATTGGTGCTTTTTTACTTTCATTACCAATATCATCTGCAAGTAAAACATGGACTTCTTTTATAGATTCTATATTTACATCAACTTCAGCAGTTTGTGTTACTGGTCTAGTTGTATTTGATACTGCAACTCATTGGTCGATGTTTGGGCAAATGGTAATTCTGTTATTAATTCAAATTGGTGGTATGGGAGTAATAACTGTAGCAATTTCATTTATTATGCTATCAGGGAAAAAGATAGGTTTATTTAGTAGAGATGCACTAAAGGAATCAATATCAGCTTACAATGTGGGTGGCATTGCTAGTTTAACGAAATTTATTTTAAAAGGAATTTTTCTTTTTGAGTTATTAGGTGCAATAGTAATGATGCCATTTTTTTGTAAAGAGTTTGGTTGGAACGGTGTATGGATGTCAATTTTCCATTCTATATCAGCTTTTTGCAATGCGGGTTTTGATATAATGGGAAAATATTCTGGAGAATTTTCATCTCTTACAATGTTTTCTTCAATGTCCATTATCAACATAATAATATGTCTATTAATCGTTATTGGTGGTATTGGTTTTATTGTATGGAAAGATATATATGATTATAAATTGAATTTTAAAAAATATAGATTACAATCAAAAGTTGTAATTATTATGTCAATAATTTTAATAATTTTACCTGGACTATATTTCTTCTTTTTTGAGTTTAATGACCTAAATTTAAAAGAAAGAATTTTAGTTTCTATATTTCAAGCTATAACACCTAGAACAGCTGGATTTAACACTATTAGTCTTAATGGTGTAAGTGAAGTTGGGTTAACAATCTTAATTATCTTAATGTTAATTGGTGGTTCTCCTGGTTCTACTGCTGGTGGTATGAAAACTTCTACTATAGCTGTTATATTTGCATCAATCATTTCAGTATTTAAAAATAAAACAAATGCTGAATTATTTAAGAAAAGAATTAGTGATGAAAATGTTAAAAATGCATTTGCGATTTTTTTCCTATATTTATTTATATTCTTATTTAGTGGATTAGTAATCAGCAAAGTTGAAAATGTTCCGATATTAACAGGTTTATTTGAAACAGCTTCTGCAATTGGAACAGTTGGACTTACTTTAGGTATTACGCCTACATTAGGTTTAATATCAAAAATAATTCTAATTATGTTAATGTTCTTTGGTCGCTTAGGTGGATTGACACTAATATACGCCACATTAGGAGAAGGGAAACAACAACATTATAAATATCCAGTAGAAAAAATTATAGTTGGTTAGGAGGAAACAACATATGGATAAGAAAACAATACTTTTAATAGGTTTAGGTAGATTCGGACTACATATAGCAAAAAAATTACATGAACTTGGACATGAAGTGATGGCAGTAGATGTAAATGAAGAAAGGATTAATCAAGCCGTTCCATATGTGACAGATGCACAGATAGGGAATAGCACAAATGAAGAGTTTTTAAAATCCTTAGGAATTAATAATTTTGATTTATGTATTGTTACTATTAGTGATGATTTTCAAAGTTCACTTGAAACAACAAGTTTATTAAAAGAATTAGGTGCGAAAAAGGTTGTATCAAGAGCAGAAAGAGATGGGCAAGCTAAATTTCTTTTAAGAAATGGAGCAGATGAAATAGTATATCCAGAAAAACAACTTGCTTCATGGATGGCAATCAAGTATAGTGCAGATCATATTTTAGATTATATTGAGATAGATAATGAACATGCAATATTTGAAGTAAGTGTTCCAAAAGATTGGATAGGTAAAACCATCGGTGAAATTGATATTAGAAAAAAATACGGAATTAACATTTTAGGTATAAAAGATGGCAAAAAATTAAATGTTAATGTAACTCCATCTCAAATACTTAGTTTAGAATTATCTTTATTAGTAATAGGAGATTATAAGAAATTAAAGAAGTGTTTTAAAATATAAAAAACGATTAAGTATGGAGGTAGCTTATGAAAGATATAATTATATTAGTTGTATTTTTAATATATGGAATAATGGGCTATTTTCTAATGAAAAGACTAGATGAATTTATAAAATACAATAAAAGGAATAATAGAAAATAAAAGTTAATATAATTCAAATTATATAAAAAATGGTATAATAAGATAAAATATTTTTGTTTTGAAAGGGTGATAATTATGGCACATAATATTAAAGAAACTCAAATAAATGAAAAACAAGAACATATTTTAGTTGGTCTTTCATCATCTCCTTCAAATGAAAAGATTATTTTAACTGCTTATAAAATGGCAAAAGCGTTTAATGGAGCATTAACTGCAATTTATGTTCAAACTACAGATTTAAATACTATGAATGAAGAAGATAAGGAAAGGTTACAAAAAAATATTTCTTTTGCTGAAAAACTTGGTGCTAAAATAGTTACTATTACTGGTGAAAATGTGCCTTTTCAAATTTTTGAATATGCAAGATTAACAAGTGTTACTAAGATTGTAGTTGGCAAAAGTTCAAATCACAAGAGAAGTTTAATAAAAAGACAATCTCTTGTAGATCAATTAATGCTTTTGGTTTCAAATATAGAAATGTATATAATTCCTGATAGTAATATGCAATATAAAGAAGGAAAGGCACTATTAAGAAGAAAGACAATAATCCCATCATTAAAAGATATCTTATTTACTATAATGTTATTATTAATAGAAACTTTAATTGGCTATTTATTTATGAAGATTGGATTTACTGAATCTAATATAATTATGATTTATATTGTAGGCGTTCTAGTCACTGCTATTTTAACTAATAGTCAGATATGTTGGATTGCTTCATCTGTTTTAAGTGTTGTATTATTTAACTTTATGTTTACATTTCCTCATTTTTCTTTAGTTGCTTACGGAGAGGGTTATCCAATTACATTTGCAGTTATGTTAATAGTATCATTAATTACAGGTAGTATTTCTAACAAAATGAAAAGTCAAGTGAAAAAATCAACTCAGACAGCGTATAGAACTAAAATCTTATTTGATGCAAATCAATTAATTCAAAACGCTGAAAATGATGAAGAAATACTTGGCGTTACAGTTAATCAAATTCAAAAACTATTGGATAGAGAAACATTTGTATATTTATCTAAAAATAAAAAATACTATACTATATCACTTGACCCTTCAGAAGAATTAGAGAATATTAATAAAGAAATTATTCAGTTAGTGCTTAATAAAAATATTAAAGCAGGATATGGTACTGAATATTACAAAAATGATAATTATGTCTATATTCCTTTAAGTGGTAATAAGAATATGTTTGGAGTTGTTGGAATTAAAGTAAAAAATAATCCAATTGAACCATTTGAAAATAGTATTATATTATCAATAATTGGGGAATGTGCTTTAGCTATTGAAAATTATTACAATTTAAAAGAAAAAGAATTAAATGAAATTTTAGCAAAAAACGAACAAGTTAGAGCAAATTTATTAAGATCTATCTCACATGATTTAAGAACTCCTTTAACATCAATTATGGGTAATTCTGATAATTTATTAACAAATAATAAAATATTAGATGAAGATATTAAAATTCAGATGTATTCAGAAATTTATGAAGATTCTTTATGGCTAATTAATTTAGTAGAAAATCTTTTATCAATCACTAAATTAGAAGAAGGAAAAATTAAATTAAATTATACCACTGAACTTATCGAGGATATAATTGATGAAGCATTAAAACATATTAATAAAAATAAAATTAAACATCATATAAAGGTAGAACCATTTAATGAATTACTTTTAGTAAATGTTGATGTTAGATTAATTATTCAAGTTTTTATTAATTTAATAGATAATGCTATTAAATATACACCAGAAGGATCAATGATAAACATTAATGTTTCAAAAGATGAATCGAAAGTAATAGTCAAAGTAATTGATAATGGTCCAGGTATTAAAGAAAAAGATAAAGATAGAATTTTTGAAATGTTCTATATTGGAGATAACATTATAGCTGATGGAAGAAAGAGTTTAGGACTAGGTTTATCATTATGTAAATCTATTATTAATGCACACGGATGTGAAATTAAAGTATCAGATAATAAACCAACGGGCACAGTTTTTACATTTGACTTACCAATTAAGGAGGTAACAATACATGAATAATAATCCACTAATATTAATTGTTGAGGACGATAATCATATTAAAAATCTTATCTCAACAACTTTAAAAGTTAATAAATATAATTATTTAGTTGCTACTTCAGGTAATGAAGCAATTATTCTTGCTGTTTCACATAAACCGGATATTATTCTTTTAGATTTAGGACTTCCTGATATGGATGGTGTTGAAATAATTAAAAATGTAAGAGAATGGTCAAATATACCAATTATTGTTATAAGTGCAAGAAGTGAAGATACAGATAAAATTGATGCTTTGGATTTTGGAGCTGATGATTATATAACTAAACCATTTTCAGTGGAAGAATTACTTGCTAGAATTCGTGTTGCTACACGAAGATTAAATAGTATGAATGAAAAACAAGCTGAATCAATTTTTAAAAATGGAGATCTAACTATTGATTATAGTGCAGGCTGTGTTTATTTATATGATAAAGAACTTCACCTTACTCCAATTGAATATAAATTATTGTGCTTACTTTCTAAAAATGTAGGAAAAGTATTAACTCATACATATATTACAATGGAAATATGGGGCACTACTTTGGAAAGTGATGTTGCTTCTTTACGTGTTTTTATGACAACCTTAAGAAAGAAAATCGAACAAGATTCTGTTGAATCTAAATACATTCAAACACATATTGGTGTTGGATATCGAATGTTAAGAATTGAATAATACTATCAAAGTACCACTCTAAGTATTAAGTGGTATTTTTTTTGATGTGATGATTTTCCAATATTGCAACTTGATAAAAATAGTTTGTCATTTTAAATATTTGTTAGATTAATTCCATTTAAAGATCATATTAATATTGAAGCAACAGGAATTGCTAAATATAAAAGTGAATTATCTAGTTATAAAATTACACCTAAAAGTATGTTATAATTATATATAAATCAAGAAGTTCCAGTTTAAATATTAAAAAAAGTGTTCTTAGACACTTTTGAAAATAAAGATTGTAGGTGATTATATGAATAGTGTAAATAAAACGTTATATATTCCTTTATATGGTAAATCTTATGTTAGTAAAAAGAATTTATTTCTTGATGATAAAAAAGCAGAAGAAATATGGGAAAAAGAAGGATTTTTATTAAAAGGTAAATCTAAGTCTAAGTGGCTTGCATATTATATGGGAATTAGATCTGCCGTGTTTGATGAATGGTTAAAAAATCAAATGACAAATAATCCAGATGCTGTAATTATTCATATCGGTTGTGGAATGGATAGTCGTATTTTTAGGGTAGGAAATGACAATCATAAATGGTATGATATAGATTTTTTTGACGTAATAGAAGAAAGAAAAAAATATTATACTGAAAACGAAAACTATAAAATGATTGCTGGTGATGCAAAAGAAGATAAGTGGCTTTTAAATATAAAAGAAAAGCAAAATGCCATTGTTGTTATGGAAGGATTAAGTATGTATCTGACTATTGAAGAAATGAGAAATTTGACAGATAGTCTTTGTGAACATTTTGAAAATCTAATAGTATTGATCGATTGTTATACTGCGTTAGCAGCAAAGCTATCAAAGCTAAGAAATCCTATAAATGATGTTGGAGTAATTAGTGTTTATGGTATAAATAATCCTGAAGATTATCAAAGTGAAGAGTTTATTTATGTAAAAGAACACGAGATGACACCAAGAAAATATATTGATGAATTAAAAGGTTTTGAGAAATTTGTTTTTGCAAAACTTTATGCTGGAAGTGTTTCTAAAAAACTATATCGTTTATATGAATATAAAAAAGAAAAAAGTATAAGAGATTAAGGGTGATTTTTATGTTTGAAAAATTTAAAGCAAATATTTTATTTAGTAAGTTATTAGGTAGACCTAATATCGATAATGCATATAAAATGGTTCCCGAGACAGACTCATGGTATAACACCATTAAAACAGTTCATGACTCTTTAGAAAATATTAAAACTAAGAATCATGAAGTATTAGAAATAACAAGTGATGATGGTTTAAAATTAAAGGGCATTTATTATCCAAATAACAGCGATATTACAGTTATTTGTGTTCATGGATATACAAGCCACGCTGAACGAGAATGGGCTTTTCCTGGACTATTTTATTTGTCTTTAGGAATAAATGTTTTGATACCTTATCAAAGAGCACATGGTTTAAGTGAAGGTAAATATATTTCCTTTGGAGCATTAGAACACTTGGATATGATTTCTTGGATTAATAAAGTGAATGAAATTAATCCTAATGGAAAAATCATTGTTCATGGTTTGAGTATGGGTGGAGGTATTGTATTAGATTTATCCAAACACGAATTAAGAAATGTTAAATGCTTGATTGCAGATGCTCCAAGTCCTAGCATAAAAGGATTTTTTGAAGGAGTATCACAAGCGGTATTTAAAAAAGATTATAAGAAGGTTTCTGCACATGCAATTAATAGATTTAAAAAAGAATTCGGATATGATGTAGAAGAATTCGAAAGAATAAATACTGTGACAAATAGTAAGTATCCTATTTTATTATCTGCAGGTAGTGAAGAGCATTTAGAAGAATTATTTAATGCTATTAAAAATGTTAATCCTAATAAAACTGAAATTATTATTTTGCCTGGTTGTAATCATGGTAATGGAATGTATAAGCAAACTGAACTATACCAAAATACAATTAAAGAATTTTTAGATGAAAATTTATAGTTTTATGAGGTATTATTTATGAAACACATTGAAGTAGTAGCAGCTGCTATTATAAAAGATAAAAAGGTCTTTGTATGTAAAAGACCTGAGGGTAAATATTTAGCTGGACATTTTGAGTTTCCAGGAGGAAAGATTGAAGCGAACGAAACCTTTGATCAAGCTTTAAAAAGAGAGATTATAGAAGAACTAAATACAAAAATAAACGTTGGAAAACTTTTATTAACAGTGAATCATGATTATCCTATTTATAATGTCACATTAAGATTGTATGAATGCGAAGTAGTAGAAGGTAAGTTAGAATTAATGGAACATAGTGACGCTATATGGTGTGGCGTAGATGATTTTGATAAATTAACTTTTGTTCCTGCAGATGGTCCAATTATTAAATATTTAAAAGGATATTTGAAATAAAGAGTTAACTATAATGAAAAATAAAAAAGTAAGGAAATTACCTTACTTTTTTTATTTTGTATAACTAAAGAAATCTTCTAGTTCACTTACATATTTTTCGGGATCAACTAAATAAGCAATGCCATGATCTGAACCTTCAATATAAACGAGTCTTTTTTTGCTTTGACACAAGTCATATACATTTTTTGACATGTATGCTGGAACAATACTATCTTTTGTTCCGTGCATAAATATGATTGGAAGTTTACATTTTTTAATAGCTTCTAATGGAGAAATTTCTTCTAAATCAAATCCTCCATATAGTCTTGCACCTAGTTTGACAAATGGGTAAAAGATTTTAGGCGGAAGTTTCATTTCTTTAATTGTTTTGATAATTATATTTTTTGCTGAGTCATATCCACAATCAGCAAGTATGCCTACAACATTACTTGGTAAGTCATAAGAGGAGGCATTCATAACAGTAGCAGCTCCCATTGAAATACCTGTGATTAATATTTTTACATCTTTTCCAAAGTATTCAACACAGTGATTAATCCAACTTAAACAGTCTTTACTTTCTTTGATTCCAAATGTAATTACATGACCTTCACTATGACCACTTGCTCTTTGATCAATTACTAATGCATTTCGTTTACATAAATGAGCACGTTTGATGCCTGTACTTAAATCTCTTTCTCCAGTGCCTCTATATCCATGCATCATAATTTCCATAGGTAAACCTTTTTCAAGCTCGTAATATCTTCCTTTTAATGTTAATCCATCAAAAGATTTAATGCTCATTTCAACATAATTCATTTTTCTTGCATCTTCGATGTCTTTTACAATTGTAGGTCTATATTTTACATATTCTTCTCCTTTTGGTAAGAATACTTCATCCCTTTTGGCATGTCTATTTGAGTAGAAAGTCATGAAGAAGCATACTAAAGATGTTAATAAAACTAAAACAATTAAAGAACCTAAAACAATTAATACAATATAATACCATTCCATATAATCGCCTTCTTTACAACAAATAAAATATCATATTTTTCTTCGCTTGTCGAATTTTGTTGTTTGAATAATTAAAATAAAGTAAACTTTAATTAGTGGGGAATTTTTAATATGGAACGAATTGAAGTAAATTATAAAAACAAGAAACGATATAACACAGCTGTTTATCCAAGACGTCAATTGTTCTTTTTGACTTGGCTAATATATTTTTTATCTAAGATAGTTCTTAGTTCAACAAAATATAAGATTGAAAAGAAAAATATGGAAGATTTAGATGGTCCATATTTGATGTTAAGTAATCATATGTATTTTGTTGATTTTATGTTAGCGAGTGTTGGCTTATATCCAAGAAGAGTAAATAATGTAATTAATATTGATGGATATATTGGAAGAGCTTGGCTAATGAGGTTAATAGGTGGAATTTGTACAAGAAAGTTTTCTAATGACTTACACTTAATTAAATCTATTTTATATGCATTAAAAAGAGGAGATATAGTTGGAATATATCCTGAAGCTCGATATTCTCCATGTGGAATAACTTCATATATTCCTGATTCTTTAGCTAAATTAGTAAAACTTGCTAAAGTACCTGTAGTAGTTATAATTCATCATGGAAATCACTTAAGATCACCTTTCTGGAATTTTAGAAAAACAAGAAAAGTCCCATTATATACAACTATTACTAAAGTTTTAACAAAAGAACAAGTGCTTTCTATGAGCGTTAATGAAATTGATAAAGTAATTCGTGAAGCGTTTGTTTATGATGATTACAAATATCAATTAGAAAATAATATTAAGATCAGCGAAGATTTTAGAGCTGAAAAACTTAATAAGATATTATATCAATGCCCTAATTGTCATAAGGAGCATATGATGGAATCGAAAGGGACAGAGATTTATTGTACACATTGTAATAAAAGATGGAATCTCAATGAGGATGGAACTTTGTCGGCATTAGATGGAAATACAGAATTTTCTCATTTACCTGATTGGTTTGAATGGGAAAAAAGTAATGTAATCAAAGAAGTTAATGAAGGAACATATTCTTTTGAGGATGAAGTTGAAGTATATTCTTTACCTAGAACTAATAAAGTTATGAAGTTAGGAAAGGCAAAAGTAAGACATAATCCTATAGAAGGTTGGGTATTAGAAGGATTTTATCGTGGTCAAGATTATCGAATTATTCGAACACCTTTAGAAGCAAATAGTCTTCACATTGAATATGACCATGTTCATATTAAACCATTTGATTGCTTTGTTATTAATACTGAAGACGATTGTTACTTCTGTTATCCTACAGGAAAAGATGTGATAACTAAATTGGGTTTCGCAACTGAAGCAATTTATCAAAAACACTTGAATAAATAGAAATGATAAAACTTACTTTAATAGTAGGTTTTATTTTTTTATTGTGATACAATAAATTCATAAAAGAAATGGGGAATCATAATGAAAAAGTTTTTGACTAGTTTAGTTTTATTCTTTAGTGCATTATTTCTAGCTTCATGTGGCATTTTTTCTCCTGGTTCTTCCCAAAGTGGAGGATCTGGAAGCCAAGGAATACAATCTTCATATAAAGAGGCCTTTGTTTGTGAATTTGATGAACTAGGAAGATTTAATTTTAAAAACTTTGAAGGTGGAGATATTAAAGTTGAAATAGATGGTAAAGTGTACGACGTAAACGAATCATCTTTTGATTTAAATACACTTCCACTTTATGAAGGAAGATATGTTGTTAATGTTTATTATTACTATAATGGACAAATAGAATATGAAGCATCAAATGAATATTTTAAAGGTGATGAAAATAATAAAAATGAAGGTTTCATAATTACTTTTACTAATCATGATGGAAGTTTAATTAAGGAAATCTATGTTCCTAAGGGAACTATTTTTGAAAATTCATTGTTCCCAAGTTTTGAAAATAAAACAGGTGTTACTTATTCATGGGAATATGAAGCAAAACTCGATTCAATGGTTGAAGATAACATTGAAGTTAAATTAGTAGCAAACTATGTTACATATACTATTACATATCATCTAAATGGTGGTGAATTAGAAGACGCACTTGATTCTTATAATATAGGAATTGGTAGTTATTACTTTAATGATCCAGCTAAATCAGGATTTATTTTTGAAGGTTGGTATGAAAGTTCATCATTTAGTGGTGAAAAAATAGAATGCATAGATGTTAATAATCCTAAAAACTATGAGTTGTATGCTAAATGGATTGAATTGACAGGTGAAGCAAAAGCGATTATTGATGTGCTTGAAAATACTCTTGATGCTAAAGCATTAACAATTACCGCATCATATGAAAAGAATACTTATGAAATGGGTTATGATATTTCTAATGGAGCGTATTATTATTCAAAAACAAATGGTAAGATGGATTATGTCATTGATGGTGATATTTATTATGACTATAGTGATATGACTTACTATAATGAAAAAATAAGTGAAGATAATTATCGTGATCCATTATCTTTAAATGGTTTAATTTCGAACATTAAAGAAGTCAGTGTTAAAACATCTGGAACAACTTCAACATATTCTATTTCATTATTAGATTCTGATGTTAAGGTTAGTGCAGTTGTTAAAGATGGAATTCTTACTGAATTAACATATACTTATGGAAAAGAAAAAGAAACTTATAAAATTGAAACAACTTGTGAAAAAGTAAGTATTGATAAATCAAAGTTTAGTAAGAAAATCTTTGTTTATTTCTATATTTTAGAAATTAGAAAAGGTGAAGAAAATTATGCTGCTGATCAAGGAAGATATGATGTTAAAGCAGGAACTAAATTATTAGAAGTAGAAAATATTGCTAAGTTCCATGAAAACATAAGAGAAACTTTTGGCGGTTATTATTTAGATAAAGAAATGACACAACTAATTGAAACTGATTATGTTATCAATGATACTGTAGAAATCTATGCTGCAAATTATGGTAACTTAGAGGAAATATTAGAAGTATATGAATTCACTTTAAATGTTCATTGTGACTGTAAAGAATGTAAAGGTGAAGTTATTACATATAAAGATATTACATTTAATGAATTAAATAAAGTTAAACATTTTGAAGTTACTAAAGATGGAATGATTCATCCGTTTAGATTATTTGAGGAAGGAAAAGAAATTATAGGTTGGTTTAAATCACCTAATAAAGATGAAGGTGAAGCTTATATTCCTCAAATGGTATTTGATCATTTAAGTAGTGGTAAGTTCTATGAAGATTTAGTTATTGATATTTATTCTCATACTTCATATATTGAAACAGTTAAAGTAAAAGAATACTGTGGCTGTGATTTACATAAAGGTGAATATAATGAAATCATCGTTCCTAAAGGTGGATGGTATTGGGTATGGACATATAAACATGAGTTAGAAGGCTATATGTGTAATCAAATATCATTAAAAGAAGATTTAAGCGAATTAGCTGATGGATTTGAAATTCACGAAGACAGTTCAATTTACTTCAATTGGGTTTTAGATACAAGAGTTAATGTTAAAGTAGATTCACCAGATGATAAAACAGGTGAAAGTTACCGTGAATACTATATGGAACAAGAACAACTATATGACATTATTACTCAAGAGTATAGTGGAATGCATAATAACATGATGGTAAGTGGCTTCTATATGGATAAAGCATATACAATTCCATTTACAAAAGATACATTATTAAAAGATGGAGATACAATTTATCTTAAATGGACTCCTGCTAAAGAAGTAACATTTGTATTCTATGATGGAACACATGAAAGATTCGTTTTACCAGAAGATTTTGATTTATTGAATTATGATTGGGATCAATATGTAGGTAAAAAAGATATTGTTGGAAGACCAAAATTCCAAGACCAAATATTTAATAGTATCTATTGGCATTCAACAAGTTATGACTTTGTTTCATTATTTGAATTCTATAAAGATGATTCAAGAACAACAAAAATTACATCATTAAAAGGAATAGATACAGTTTATGTAGGATATAAAAATCATCCAACAGTAACAATTATCTGTGATCCTTCTTGTCAAGAAATGCATAATTCATATTATTATTGGTTTGGAGAGTGTTATTATAAACACCAAATAAATATAGATGAAAAAATTTATGATATTAAATATTATTTAGACCCTGAATTTACAGAAGAATTAAATAACGAATATGAATATCATTATGAAGACTTTACAATCTATGGAAGAAAAGAAATTTGTGAATATAAATTAAAGGTTAATTGTGGTTGTTTCTTACATCCTAATGGAATCGAAGGAAAATTCAATTCATTAGCAGAAGCTGTTAAAGATTGTGACTATGGTTATATTTATAATTATTTCCCTCAATTCTACACAAACAAGGAATATACAGATCCATTCTATTTTGGTGAAGAATCTGCATACTTTGAAATTCCTGAACTTTATGCAAAAGTAAAAGGAACTGTTACAGTTTACTGTGATTGTGGAATCGAGGGACATGATGGAAAAGGCTTTAAGTTAGCATTAATTGATGAATCTGATGAAGGTTCTCATAGAGTGTATGAATATTTATCAGAAGTTCATAGAGAAGCATTTATGGGAATGCCTGTTGAATACAATGTATACTTAGGTGAAGACAAAGGAACTCGTTATGAACCACATCATTTATTAAAAGATGGAGATAAGATTTATTGTGAAATAATTAAAGATCCTAATATTTTCCCAGTAACAATTCATTATGCTGATTATTATACAGCACATGACTTTGGTTATTTAGGTGATTATATTAACTTAATGACTGGATTTGATCAATATGTCGTTACTGGTTATTATTTAGATGAAGAATTAACAATTCCTGCACCTGTTATCAAGGAAGATGGATATTATAAAATTGAAGTAACAGACAATTTAGTAATATATTGTAAAACTAAATTAGCTGATAAAGCTACATTTACATACAATGACCCATATGAAGGAGAAGTAACTACAGAAATTTATTTAAACATTGAATACGCTGCTAATAACTTATATAGTTATTTAAATCCTGAATTTGGTTATATTTCATATGTAGTAGATGAAAATGGAAACAAAGTTGATTCGACTTCAATCCTTGGCCCTGGTGTATATAAAGAATACACATATAAACCTGAAGATTATGTAACAATTACAATTGAATGCGAATGTTACGATTGTTTGAATTTGTATGGTGGTAATCGTGACACATTAGAAAATGGTGATATCATTGGTCGTTCATATGAAAATCAATTCATCGTTAAAAAAGGTGAATGTATTATTAATATTTTAAATATGTATTATTCATTCCATTATAGTTATCAATATTATGTTAGAGATATGATTATTTCTTTAACAAAAGATGGAGAAGATGTTGATAAGAGAATTTTTGACTATTATGCTGGTGGAGAAATACCAGATGATATAACATTTAGATTCGAGTTCGAAGAAGATACTACTTTATATTTTAGAACCCCAAAATAAAAGAAAATCATCCTAAAATTTAGGATGATTTTTTATTTTGAAAATCTTTAATATTATTGATAACTTTTTCGCCAAGTCTAAGATAAGCTTGGTATGTTTTTCCTCCAGATGATCTATTGATTGTAAAGGTGTTAGGCAACTTCCAAATAGATTCATCTCCCGCTGTAGCAAGCGTATCTCCGAAGAAATAATGGTTATTTTCTTTTAACCAATTCTTTAATGCATCGACATCAAAACCTGGTCCTATTGAAGTGTTAAATAAAATTCTTTTTCCTTTCATTAAGTCGAATTGTTCTTTTTGTAATAGGAAAACATTTTTATTAAGTGCTAAGAATATTGCTTCAGAGTCTTTACATAAAGAGTTTAAATCTTTATAAGTTATCTGCAATTCTTCTTCAAGGTTTGGCTTACGAGTTCTACTATAATATGATACATCTGCTTTAAAGAATTTAAGTGTTTTTGCAATAAGTGTGCCACTTGTTCCTAGACCTATAACTCCACATTTAAGTCCTGTTATTTCATGCCCAATCGTGTCCCATTTGTATTCTTTATATCCTTGTAAAAATTCAACTAGTTCATGGATGATGTATTCAGCTACACCTTCATCACCATAATCTCTTACTCCAGTTACTGTGATGCCTAATTCGTTAGCTTTTTTAATATCAACATTTGCGGATTCTATTGAATATAATGAACAACACATTCCAATATATTTGACATTTTTGACATGTTCTAAAACATAAGAACTGATAGATGAAGTGTAAGATAATAAGACTGCATCAGCATCAGCGATTCTATTTATTATTTCAATATCATTTTTAGGCATATCTTGAAATAGAATAACTTCTTTTGCATACATCTTTAATTCTTCTTTATGTTTATCAAAGATATTAATAGGTTCTATTGCGACTAATTTATTAAACATAATTATCACATCCTTATAAAATAATAATAAACCAGTTTGTTAAATAAATCCATTTTAGATATAATATTTTAAAAGAAGGTGATTTAATGCTTAAAAAGAACCCTGTGTTTTTAGGGCTAATAACACTTGCTTCAACAGTAGTTGTATCAGTGTTAGCCTTAGTGCCTATTACTAAAAATAAAGATTTAGAAGCAATGACTTGGATGTCTAAAGTAGATGATAATACACCTGTTACAGAGTTATCTATTCCTGGTACTCATGATTCAGGTGCAACAAGATCTATTTTTGATGTGTCAGGTAAGTGTCAAGATACATCAATTGAAACTCAATTAAATATTGGTGTTAGATTTTTTGATATAAGACTTCAACTCGTTGAGGATGATTTTAGAGTAGTCCATAGTTTTGTAGATCAAAAATTGGAGTTTGAAGATGTTTTAGAAGATATGGTTGATTTTGTTGAAGACCATAAATCTGAATTCTTAATTATGTCTATTAAAGAAGAAGCGGATTCTATTAATGAAAGAAGAAGTTTTGAAGAAGAAATATTAGATGAATTCGAAGAATATAAAGATGTTATTTGTTATGATAATTCTTTACCTGCAACTTTAAAAGAAGCTCGTGGTAAAATCTATATTCTTTCAAGATTTAATACTTCAATTGGTATTCAAGCATATGGAGGTTGGCAGGATTCAACTTCATTTGAATTAAACAATATGTATATTCAAGATAATTATTGTATTAATGATGTTGAAGTTAAGCAAAAAGATATTTTAGATACAATTGAGTATTCTAAAACACATCAAGACAAATTGGTATTAAACTTCACAAGTTGTTATGATGAAACACAACTTCTTCCTCCTTTATATGCGGGAACACCTGCTTTAACTATAAATCCTTGGTTAGAACATCATCTAACTAATGAAGAAAAAGATGGCAATTTAGGCATAATGATTATGGATTTTATGACATTAGAGCTATCTAGAAGTATTTATAGGAGGAACATATAATATGAAAGCTTTAAATAATATAGCAAGTGTTTTACTTCGTGTTGTATGTGGAGTTATTATGGTGTTTGCTTTACTAATGGCAGTTATTGAAGCAAGATTTCTTTTTTCATTTGACTGGTCGATTTATGATTCCTCTTTCTTAGCACTTATAAGATATGTATGTAGATTGGTCTTAGCTATGTTCACTTTAATAATTTGTGTTATGGAATTGGATAACTTAAAGAAAAGTGATAGAAAAAAAGAAACATTTCTAATGTTTGCGGATATTTCTTTATTAGTTATGTCGATTTTAATCTTAATATTCTCAGCTAACTATATCGGAATTGTTTGCATTGTATTAGCAAGCTTATTAATTGTATTAAAAGCAAGTTTGAATTTAATAAGAATAAAATTAAAATAGTCATCCAACGATGACTATTTTTCGTGTTTTATAATTTGTTAACACGAAAACTTTTCGTGTTTTAAAATTGACTTTACGAAAACTTTTCATGTTTCAAAATAATAGGTGACGAAATATTAGTATTAAATAATTAAGATTATTAAAAGTATTCACACAAAAATAAGGTGAATATTTTTTTATATGCAAAAAATAAACTAGATATTTGATGTAAAATTTACTGTATATTTTGCCGATAGAAATATTTTTGTTGCCTGTATATATAAATTATATATAAACTCAGTCTAGGTAATTGACTTTATGCTAGAGATATTTTATAATGTTAAACGTTTAATAGTTAAATGTTTTAGAAAGGAGAAGAGTATGAAAAAATATGGACCTATAGTCTTTAGACTAAGAGTGTTATCTACACTTCAAAAAATAGAACATCGAAATAAATTAGATAAAATAAATCTTCATATTGGTCAACCAATGATGTTACAACTAATCTTAGATAATCCAGGAATAACTCAATTTGAATTATCGCAAAAGATGAATGTAACACCTGCGTCAATTGCGACATCAAGCAAAAGAATGGAAAAGCAAGGATATCTTACTAAGGAAGAAGATCCTAACAACTTAAGATGCAAAAGACTTTATATTACTGAATTAGGTAAATCTTTAGCATTAGAAGCAAGGAAAAGAATTGATGAAATTGATCAAAAGATGTTTAAGGGGATTAGTGAAGAGGAATTGGAAACTTTAACTAATATTTATGATAAGTTAATCATAAACTTAGCAGGTATAGAAAAGACTGATTCTAATTTATCTAAAGAAGAATTATTTGAAATTGTTAAAAATATAAGAGAAAAGGAGGAATGTAATAATGATTAGAAAGCTTTCAAAATATTATGGTGAATATAAAAAGTATGCTTTACTTACTCCATTATTTATGTTTTTAGAAGTAGCATGTGAAATTACTATTCCTTTAATTACTGCAAAGTTAATTAATGAAGGGATTGGTACTATTGATGAATTTGGATATTCAATTGATGGTGATATTAATAAAGTAATTTTATATGGTGTGATTACTATTTTACTTGCATGCGCATCACTTTGCTTTGGAGCATTGGGTGCAAAATATGCAGTTAAAGGTGCACAAGGCTTAGCAAAGAATTTAAGAGAAGCAGAGTTTAGAAAGATTCAAGATTTTTCAAGTGCAAATATTGATAAGTTTTCAACTTCATCTTTAATTACACGTATGACTACAGATATTACTAGTACATCTAGTATGTTCCAAATGTTAACTAGAATGACAGTTAGAGCTCCATTAACATTTATTTTTGCTATTATCATGGCATTTATTATTAATCCTAGAATTGCAGGTATTATTGCATGTGCAATTCCTATTATCGCAATTGTATTATTTACAGTTATGAGCAAAGCTCATCCTCATTTTAGAGCAATGCTTAAAAAGTATGATGGTATGAACTCTTCAGTTCAAGAAAACTTAATCGCTGTAAGAGTTGTTAAATCATTTGTTAGAGAAGATTATGAAATTGAAAAATTTGAAAATAGTTCATTGGAAGTTAGAAAAGCTCAATTAAGAGCAGAAAAAGTTATTATGTGGGCAAACCCCATCATGCAATTAGTTATTTGGTCATGTGTTGGTATTATTGCTTACTTTGCTGGTACTGAAATCATCATTGGTACTATGGAATTAGGAGACTTTAACAGTTTCTTAAGTTATTCAATGCAAATCTTAATGAATGTTATGATGATTGCAATGATCTTTATGAACCTTGTTTTATCAAGAGCTAGTATGCAAAGAATTTGTGAAGTCTTAGATGAAGAAATTGATATTAAAGATCCTGAAGATGGTGACTTAAAAGTAAAAGATGGATCAATTATTTTTAAAGATGTTGATTTTTCATATTTTAAAGATGAAAATAACTTAGCTTTAGAAAACGCTAGTATAAGTATTAAGTCTGGTGAAACTATTGGAATCATCGGAGGAACTGGTTCTTCCAAAACAACATTTGTATCGTTAATTCCTAGACTTTATGATGTTACTAAGGGTGAATTAATCGTTGGTGGTCATAATGTTAAAGAATATAAACAACAAGAGTTAAGAGACAATGTTGCAATGGTTTTACAAAAGAATGTCTTATTCTCAGGAACTATTAAAGAAAACCTTAAATGGGGTGATTTAGAAGCAACTGATGAAGAAATTATCGAAGCATGTAAAAAAGCTCAAGCACATGATTTTATTATGAGTTTTCCTGAAGGATATGAAACTGTTTTAGGCCAAGGCGGGGTTAATGTGTCTGGTGGCCAAAAACAAAGACTATGTATCGCAAGAGCATTATTAAAGAAACCTAAAATTATTATCTTAGATGACTCAACTAGTGCTGTTGATACTGCAACAGATGCAGCTATTAGACAAGCATTTAAAGAAACTTTAACTGATGTTACAACTATTATCATTGCTCAAAGAATCTCATCTATTCAAGATTCAGATCGAATCATTGTTTTAGATGAAGGTAAGATTGATCAAGTTGGAACTCATGAAGAGTTATTAAAAACAAATGAAATATATCAAGAAGTTTATACTTCTCAAATGAAAGGAGCTGAATAGAGTATGCCACCTAGAAGACATGGAGGATATCAAAAACCTCAAAATCTTAAAGCTTCTTTAGGAAGATTATTAGGCTACCTTAAACCATATACAGGTAAGCTTATTATAGTTACTATTTGTATTATTTCAGTTTCTTTATTATCAGTTGCGGGAACATATATGCTTAAAGTTTTAGTAGATGATGTTATCGCACCTTTAATGACACAATTTAAAACAACTGGTACATTTGATAGAGAACCTTTATTAAATGTTGTTATTGCAATGTTATCAATTTATGTAACAAGTGCATTCTTAAACTTATTATTCCACTTTATTATGATTCATATCTCAACTGGAACTTTAAAGAAAATCCGTGATGATATGTTTAAACACTTACAAACATTACCAATTAGTTATTTTGATACACATAGTCATGGTGAGATTATGTCAAGTTTTACTAATGATACTGATGCGATTAGAGAAATGTTATCACAAGGTTTACCTAATATGTTATCATCACTTGTTTCATTAATTGGTGTATTTGTAATGATGTGTATTTTATCTTTACCTTTAACTGTAATCGTTGTTATCTCTTTATTTGTTATTTTAAAAATTATTTCTTATTTAGGAAGTAAATCTAGAAAGAACTATGCTTTACAACAAAAAGGTATTGCTTCAGTAAATGGATATATTGAAGAAATGATCGAAGGACAAAAAGTTGTTAAGGTCTTCTGTCATGAAGAAAAGATTAAACAAGACTTCGATGTTATTAATGAAAATCTAAGAGAAGTAGCTACTAAAGCTCAATCTTATTCAATTGTTTTATTCCCTATTATGGGTAACTTAGGACACATTCAATATGCAATTACAGCAATTATTGGTGCTTTATTTGCAATTGTCTTTACAGATGCTCCACTTATTGGTATTACAGCTGGTACATTAATTTCATTCTTACAATATACTAAAAACTTCTCAAACCCTATCACTCAAATCTCTCAACAATTAACAGGCGTTATCTCAGCAGTAGCTGGAGCGGAAAGAATCTTTAGAATTATTGATGAACCAAGTGAAGTGGATGAAGGTTATGTTACATTAGTAAATGCAACAAAAGATGAAGAAGGAAATATTATTGAAACTAATGAAGTTACTAATATGTGGGCATGGAAACACCCTCATGAAGATGGAACAATTACTTATACTGAATTAAAAGGTGATGTAGTATTTGAAAATGTTGATTTCTCATATGTTCCTAATAAACAAGTATTATATGATGTTAGTTTATGGGCAGACCCAGGGCAAAAGATTGCTTTTGTAGGATCAACTGGTGCAGGTAAAACAACTATTACTAACTTAATCAATAGATTCTATGATATTCAAGATGGAAAGATTAGATATGATGGAATTAATATTAAAAAGATTAAAAAAGCAGACTTAAGAAGATCGTTAACTATGGTTTTACAAGATACTCACTTATTTACAGGTACAGTTATGGAAAACGTTAGATATGGTCGATTAGATGCGACTGATGAGGAAGTTATCGCAGCATGTAAATTAGCTAATGCAGATCACTTTATTCGTCACTTACAAGATGGATATAATACAATGCTTACAGGTGATGGTCAAAACTTATCTCAAGGTCAAAGACAATTATTATCTATCGCAAGAGCTGCAGTTGCAAATCCTCCAGTACTTATCCTAGATGAAGCTACATCTAGTATTGATACTCGTACTGAAAAACATATCGAAAAAGGAATGGACAGCTTAATGAATGGAAGAACTACATTTGTTATTGCTCATAGACTTTCAACTGTTAGAAACTCAAATGCTATTATGGTTTTAGAAAAAGGAAGAATCATTGAACGCGGAGACCATGATGCATTAATAGACTTAAAAGGTAAGTATTATCAATTATATACAGGCTTATTTGAACTTGACTAGTAAGAAGGAGGGTATAAACCCTCCTTTTCAATTTCTTTAAAAATTTTTAAAAAATATATTGCAATTTAGTTTATCTCATGGTAATATATTAACGCTGACCAGTTCAGCGAATATATGAAAGATGAAATGCTGACTTAGCTCAACTGGCAGAGCAGCCGACTTGTAATCGGCAGGTTGTAGGTTCGATTCCTATAGTCAGCACCATTTTTTTTAGAAGCCTTCTTGGCGAAATTGGTAGACGCACTAGACTTAGGATCTAGCGCCGCGAGGCGTAAGGGTTCGACTCCCTTAGAAGGCACCATTTAAAATGAAATTACCCCCATTTATTGGACTGAAAATGTTACAATGAAATGGGGGTTTTATTATGAAATTAACAGTAAAAGATAAGTTGAAAATTGCAAAAGAACATGTAGATAAAGGTGTTCCAATTCATGAGTTCGCAAAGAAATATAATTACAGCGCCTCAAATTTGAAATATTATTTTAGACTATATATTCGTTATGGAGATAAAGGATTTCAATATCAAATGAAAATATATCAGCAAACATTATTAGAACATGATATTATACAAAGTATGTCAAGGAAAGGAAATTGTTTGGATAATT
>JAFTIF010000004.1 GCA_017457045.1 Bacilli bacterium | reverse complement strand
TGATAAAAATGAAATTCAATTAATTTTAACTTATAACGACAAAGTTATTTCCGCAAAAACTAACTTTACTTTTGTAAAAGAAGGAGAGTCAGGAACTAATGGAACAGACTTTGTATGTAAGATTATTCCAAATGGAATTGAGGGCGCAATTGTGCCAAAATATCCAACGGTAATTTATAATGAGTATACTCAACAATATACTTTAAATTATACTCCAAAAGATGCAAATGCTTGGTTTAAAGTTCAATTGTGGCATGATGGAGAATTAATTTTTGAAGGAACTCAAACAGGAGATACTATTGAAAACAAAGAAGCAAAAGTTCAATGGATGATGCTTCAAAATACATATAGTCCAGAAGTTAAAGATGATAGCAACTTTACTATTGATAAAGATACTGCCGCAATCACTTTTGACACTACTGAATATAGCAATCCTGCAAATATTATTAAAGCGGTTGTTAAGTATAATAATGTTGATTATTATGCCACTCTACCAATTTCAATTATAAGATTAGCTAACGAAGATTATGATATTCAATTATTAGATACATCTGGATTTAGACATGTTATGTATACTACAGACGGTCAATCTCCAGCTTTTGATAATCAACCTTTTGAATTAATTGTATCTCAAATAGTTGAAGGAGTAAAAAATGATATTAGCCAATTTAGCAACTCAGAATTCGCAGTGGATTATAATTGGGAAGTAAAAGGTAGTGTTTATTACTCAGATTGACAATCAGAATTAAATTTAGTTGAAAATTCACTTTATAAGACACAAGAAAATAGAAATCAAAAATATTTTAAACCTGTTGATACTTATAATGGTTTATGTGTAACAAATGCTCTTGTGTGTCATATTACTAGAGAAGAAGAAGAATTAGCTTCAATTCATATACCAATTCATTTTTATATTAATAGATATGGTAATTCTGCTTTAAATGGTTGGGATGGAAATAGTATTTCTATTGATGAAAATGGTTCTGGATTAATTTTAGCTCCTCAAATTGGAGCAGGAATTAAAAACGAAGATAATAGTTTTACTGGTGTTTTTATGGGTTCAGTTAAAGAAGCTGGACAAGAAACTGAAGAAACAGGCTTATTTGGATATAATGAAGGTAGCAGAACAATTACTTTAAATGCAGAAGATGGATCTGCTAGATTTGGACGAACAGGACAAGGCCAAATTGTAATATCTCCAAATGAAGGCGAAGATAGTCATTCTTATTTAAGGTCTGGAAACTATGTTGAAACAGTATATGAACCTGCAGAGGGTGTATATAAAGAAGGAATTACTTATTATATAAGAAAATCTAGACCTACAACGCCTGTAACCTATGATTATTATATAACAAAAGATTATACAATAGGAGATACAATAAAACTAGGGACTTATATTCGTGTACAAGGAGAAGGTTTAGAAATAGATTTAACTGATCCTCATATTAGATTTGGAAGCGGTAAGTTTTATATAGATTCTGATGGTAGTGTTCATGCAATGGAATATGCAACTATTTCAGCAATGGAAGCAGGAGAAGTTGTTATGCCATCCAGTTCAATAAATGGACTAGATCAATCTTTAAATGATTTAAACAATGCTGTTACAGATTTAGATGATTCAATTTCATACTTAGAAATTTTTACTCCTACAGATTCAATTCAATTTTCTACAACAACAGATTTAAAACCATTAGAAAGTAAAACTTCTTTAATTAATTTCACTGTATCTTTTAAAGGAAAAAGTGTTATTGCAGTACCAACTTTAAAATCTCAAAATATTGATGGTATTTCCGCTTTTATTAAAATGGATAGTAATATTGGAGAATTAACCTTTTCTGTAGTAAAGGATGTCGCTATTGCCAATGCAATTAATACATATACATATGAATTTACTTATACAGACACAGATGGAAAAATCTATAAAATAGAAAAACAATTTACAGTAACACTATCAGTTCAAGGAAAAGACGGTGCACCAGGAGCCACAGGTCAAACTGGAAAGTCTGCTTATCAAATTGCTGTTGACAAAGGCTTTGAAGGAAATGAAGAAGAGTGGTTAGAGTCTTTAGTTGGACAAGACGGATCCCAAGGAATTCCTGGAGAACCAGGAAAAGATGGACAAACTTCATATTTACATATTGCATATGCAAATAGTGCAGATGGAGTACAAGATTTTACTACTAGTAATGGAACTAATATGAAATATATTGGTCAATATACAGATTTTATTGAAGAAGATAGTCAAAATCCTAGTGATTATACTTGGACTTTAATAAAAGGTTTAGATGGAGCTCAGGGTGAAACAGGAATAGGTGTTAGTTCAATAATTGAACAATATTATTTATCAACAAGTAATACATCTCAAATTAATGGAAGTTGGAAAACAACTCAGGATACTTGGGTATCTGGTAAATATATTTGGACAAGAAGTGAAATTACTTGAACAGATGGTAGTATAACTCATACAAACCCAATACTAGCAGACGCCTTAAATAAGGCAAATACCACTGCTAATACAGCTAATACAAACGCAAGTAATGCAGATAGAAATGCTACAGAAGCAAAAAATGAGGCGGCAACCGCAACACAAACAGCAAATACTGCAACTAGCACAGCTAATAATGCTTTAACTAAAGCAAATGCAGTAGACCAAGGATTAAATAGTTTAACAACAGTTGTAAATCAAAATTATACAGACTTACAAAGTCAAATAGATGGAGCTATATCAACATGGTTTGATAGTTATACTCCAACAAATCAAAATGAGCCTGCCGCAACTTGGATTCAAAATGGAGAAGAAGCAAGACATGTTGGAGATTTATTTTATATCACTGAAGGAGAAGCATCTGGAAGATGTTATCGTTATGCTTATATAAAAAATCCAGAAACACAACAGTTTGAATATAAATGGGTTTTAGTAGAAGATGCGGACGTTACTAAGGCTATTGGAAGTGCTGCAAAAGCACAAGCAACAGCCGATGGTAAAGCAACAATCTTTACAGGAGCAACTTCACCTATAGATCCTCAAGAGGGAGACCTATGGATGAAATCTGCAAATGATGGAATTTTAACCTATGTAAATAGTCAATGGATTGAATATAATAAATATACAGATGATGCTATTGCTAACGAAGCAAAAAACTTAGCAAGTACTGCAAATACTACTGCGAATACTGCAAAGTCAACAGCAGATTCAGCAAATGCTACTGCAAATACTGCTCATCAAGAAGTCCAAAATACAGTTAATCAAGTTGATATAGAATATTATTTATCGACAAGTGCAACAGAATTGATTGGAGGAAGTTGGTCAACAACTGCACCAAATTGGGTAGATGGAAAATATATTTGGTCAAGACAAAAAATGTATTACGTAGATTCCGATAAAGAGCCTACATATGGAGAACCTGCATGTATTACAGGAGGTAAAGGAGCTACTGGAGCAGATGGTAAAACCGGTGCAGAAGGTAAGTCCGCATATCAAACAGCTCTTGATCAAGGTTTTGAGGGTTCAGAAGAAGATTGGTTAAATTCATTAATTGGACAAGATGGAACTGGATTAGAATCAGTTACTTTCTTATATTACCTAACTCAAAATTCTGAAAATGCACCAGAAAAACCAACACAAACAATAACTGAAAATGGAGACGTAAAAAACCAATGGACGACAAAATATGCAACATGGGAATCTGGATATGTTTATTGAACCTGTTCTGAAATATTATTTACTGATGGAACTTATCAATGGACAACTCCAATTTTAGATGAAGCATTAAATAAAGCAAATGAAACTGCAAACTCTGCGTTAAATCGAACAGAAGTAATAGAAGAAGAAATTTCTACTTCTTATACTTTATATGCATTATCTAGTATTGATGAAGTTGAACAATTTTATGCAGAAAATAGAGATTTAATTTATTATTTCTTAAATGAAGCAACAATGCCTTATGGAACAAGTAATACAGAAACTTTTAAAAGAATTATGGCAGAAGAATTAATTAATTATTTATTTGCATCAAGTGGTTCTTCAAGATGGATGACAAGTATTACAAATCAATCTCAAGATAACAGCTTTGTATGGCAAATTAATTTCAACTTAAGCAAAGGAGATATATCTTTTGAACAAAATATATTTACAGAAATAGAAACATTTAATGACTTACCTGAACTTCCAACCTTTAATCCAGATAGTGAAATAAATGAAAATCCTTATGCAGGGTTAAATTATAAAGTTGCAGCACAAGACATCTTTGGAATTCAAAAAGAAAGAATTTATCAATGTATGTTAAACAGTGCTGGAACGGCATATGAATGGGTAGATTTACGATTAAATGCTGCTTCTACTATTGTTTCTAATATATTTTGTCAAAATGAACCATTAAGAAAAATTATAAATGTAAGAACTGAATATCAAGCAGCTTTATCATCAGAACAATTAACAGATGCGGGATGGTTAATAGGTGCTCCAGCGTATAGTGGAACAGAAAATCAAAAACTATTCGCAAGAACAAAAACTATTTATAATAGACATCAATTAGAAGAAGTTTCTGCTCCATGGGAAGATAGTACCTGGGGAGGATTAATATTACTTCAAAATAATTTAAATACAGCAACTCAAACAATTAATGATAATCTATTACATGGAACTGTAAGAAAAACAGGAGATTTAATTGCAGTATTGGATTATAATATAGGAGAAACAAGATCTGATGAAAAAGATGAGAATGGGAATCAAACATATGGACCGAAAAATGTTTTAATAATAAATTCTCAAGGAATTGGTTTTTCTTATAATGGACTTCCTATTAGCTTTTATAGAGCTTTTGGATACGCGTCTAAGATATCAACATCAAAAGATAATATTCTTGAAACTTCTGACACTTATTATAATGAAGAAAATATTAACTATTCTTCAACTTGGACTCTTGATGGTACATTTAATGCAGAAAATATTACTGTTGAAAATTTAAGTGCAACAAGTATTCAAGATGGAATTTTAAGACTTGGTAATAAAACAGCTTCAGGTTCATTAGAATTTTATGATGGTCAAAATTTATTATTAGAAATTACCAATTCTGATAATTTACATGGATTAAAATTTAGACATAATAATGCTAAAGACGTAAATAATCCACATTTTACGTATATTAGTCATGATTCTACTGAAGCAATTAGAACAGAAACTGCAGATGGCAAACCAATTTTAAATGTTGATATAGAAAATGAAACTGTTACAACTCAAAATGTTAGAGTTCACAATTCTGTCCAATATGATGGTATAGGAATTATTAACTTAAATCATAACGGACATAAAGGATTAGCTATTATAGTAACAGATAGCACAACAGGAAGCTAATTTAATTTTAGCTTCCTAAAATTTTTGATATAAAAGGAGGAAAATTAAAATATGGCAACTACAACACAAACACTTTCAGGTACAAGTATTAGCTACACAGAACCTGGCTATAGTGGAAGACGATTCGTTGTAAGTCTTTCTCAAGCATATACAAGCGGAGTAGCAAAAAGCACTATAACATGGTCTTTAACAATGGAAGGTGGGTCTTCAACTTATTATGGAGTTGGACCTACATATCTAAGATATAGTGTTGATGGAGGTTCTACATGGACAAAAGTATATAATTTGGCAAGTTATCAAGATTATACGGTACATACATTCCCTGTTACAAGAGGTACTAAAACAGGAACATTTACAGTTGATCATGCTACAGATGGAACTAAAACTATTAAGGTAGAGTTTTATAATAAATTTATTTATAATTCTGGATCTCATGGTCCTTATACTTGGGTGGCTACTTGGAATCTTGAAACTATCCCAATGTACGCGACTTTTACTTCTTCATCTTTATCTGGTTTAACAGAGACAGAAGTTACAGCATCTTGAGGATCGGACTATGCGTTAAGTAAGATAGAATATAGTATAAATGGAGGCTCTAGTTATACACAATATGGAGGGACAATTTCCGCAACGTCAGGAACAATTCCAATTTCAGGATTATCTCCAGGAACTACCTATAATATTTATTTAAGGGGAACAAGAGCAGATAGTGGTTTAACAACAACTAAATCGTTAGGCTCAAAAACAACTTATAAATATCCTCATATTCAAAATTTTTCTAGTACAACATTAACACTATCAAATAATTCTCAATCAAGAAATTTATCTATTTATAATCCCTTAGGAAGAAGTATTTCTGTTTATGCGAGTAAAGCAACTTCAGGAACAAACAGTAGCAATACAATTGCTCTTGCGACAGGAACGGGGACTTCCGCATCTCTTACTATAACTGCAAGTATAGCAATTGGTAAATATACTTGGGGAGCTTCAGAAACAACTAAAACTATTTATTATTATGTTATATATGGAAGTTATACAAGTCCTTCATATTCAGATACATTAAAATTGAATAGCGCGACTGCTACATATCAACCTAGTTTTAGTGGACAAGTTTCTTATACAGATACCGCAGGATATAGAACAACATGGGGATCATATTTAAGTGGAAAAAGTGTTATTAAATTAACTGGAATTCCAACAATCACAGGATGGAATGGAGCGACAATAAAAAGTAAAGTTTTAACAATAAATGGGGTTACATATTCTCCTAATTCAGATGGCACTTATACTATTGGAGTTTTAAGTCCTACTTCAAACTCAATAAAAATCGTAGCAACAGATTCAAGAGGATTTCAAAAAACTTATACTCAAACTTTATCTCAAACTGCTTATAGTCCTCCCTCTATTACTACATATGGAGCAGAGAGAACAGGAAGTTTCGATTCTAATACGATTGCAATTTATGCGGGAAGAAGTTATACTTCTCTTACAAATGGCTCAACAACAAATTCAGTAGTTGTTAAAGCAACTGCATCACCAACAAATTCTAATATGCAAAACTTGGCAATTACTGCCACCACAGAAGCAAATGCGCAAACAGTAGCAGGATTTGATCCAGGTAAAAGCTATACAATTACGTTAACAGCAACAGATACAGTAGGAAGCACTGCAACTGCAACTATTTCACTAAATGCTAGTCAACCTATTGTATATGTAGATCCAGTATATAAAGGAGTAGGAATAAATTGTTTTCCTGAAAGTGAAGGGGTTTATTCTAGTTATGTATATTTGGATAATACTGCATATTTAACCTATGATGCAACGAATAAAACAATTTCGTTTAGATTTAAATAGGAGGTAAATAATAATGGCATTACAAATATGACTACCTTTAAATGGAGATGTAAAAAATAGAGGTTTAATTGGAGGAGATTTTCAACAAACCACCGCTCCAACTTTTGTAGATGGAAAAACAGGAAAAGCTTTAAATGTTGGAGGATTAAAAATGAAAGCCGCACAAACAAAACAAGTATTAAATAACAAAGAAGTTAGTATTTGTTTTTGGGTTTATTTAGATGCTGAAGATGGAGATACGGTAAATAGACAAATGTTTTTTGGAAATGATACCATGTCTTCATTGGGCGGCAGACAGTTTTCATTATTTAATTATCCAAATATTAATACCTTACATTGGTATTGGCAAAACTATTCTAATGGAACTTATTCTGCTGTTAATTATGGAACTGTACAAGGGGCTTTTAAGTCGAGAGAATGGACTCATGTTGCAGTTACTTATAAAAATCCAATAGGGAAAATTTACATTAATGGAGAAGAACGACAAACGTTTACAGGAACTTATAATGCAAGTAGTTTTGAGTTTGATACTCAAATAATATGGTCTTCTCCATATCATAGACTTAATGATTTTCGAGTTTATGATGAATGTATATCCGTAAAAGAAATAAAAGAATTAGCTAAGGGGCTAGTAGCTCATTATAAATTAAGCAACCCTTATTCTTTACCTACCACAAATCTAACTGACGATACCAAATTAATATTAGGAGACACTTCTTCTTCTAGTTATAATAAATGTTCTATGGGTTCTGACGCTATTGGAAAATATGTAGATAAACCTGCTGGCGCCGCAGGATGGGCAGGATTAAGAATGAGTAATGTATATGTAACTGCTGGAGTTCCTTATACATGGTCTATTGATATTATGCCTACAAAAGATATAGATATTTCTTTTGATTGCAATTGTTCTGCTTCAAATTATGAAGGAAACGATGCTGCATATAGTAATTATGGATATAAAATAGGAAGATTAGATGGAAAAGGAACTAAGCTAGAAGCGTATCAATGGACTAGAGTTTTTATTACATCGGCGGCAAACGCAGACGCAACATCTCCATATTTTTATTCTAATTTTTCAGGAACTCATTCACAAGGAGTTAAATATTATTATAGAAATTCATTATTTGAACAGAGCGAATATCCAACTGGATATGCAATGACTTCAAGACAAGGATTAGAAGAAGATGTTTCAGGAAATGGATTTGATATGGTATTTGGAAGTACTGCACCAACAAGACGAAAAACTACTGGAGGACGATATGATCATGGTTTTCGTTTTATTGGAGATTGCTCATGTTTTTTACAAAGAGATTATTTTAGCTTTCTAACCAATCAAATAACTTTTAATTGTTGGGTTTATCAAACGAAAGCTACTGGCTCTAGTGCAGGAAATACTGCACATCCATGTCAATTCATAGTATCTCAAGGTAGAGATGTTACCGCAAACGGATTAGGATTTAATTTAATTAGTTATAATGGAGCTCCTGGTTTATGGGTTGGAGATTCAAGAATGACAACATCAACTTCTATTGTTAACAAAGGATGGAAAATGTTAACCGGGGTTTTAGATGGTACTCAAGCAAGATTTTATATAGATAAAGAGTTAGTATTGGAAAAAACTATCTCTAATATGCATTGGGATCAATCTTCATATTTCTTTACAATTGGAAAAATGTCTCATGGATCTTCATCTCCAACAGCTTACTTTCCTTTTGATGGATATATACAAGATGTAAGAGTTTATTCTACTGCTTTATCTCAAGAAGATATAACAACTTTATACGAAGAAAGTGCTTTTGTTACAAATGAACATCAATTAGGATGTTATGAAATACAAGAAACAACAAAAGATTTAGGATTAAAAATCAATGAAGCCTTGCAAATGAAAAAGTTCGCAAATGGATTAGAAGGATATGTACAACAAAATTGTCAAGTTACTGTTACAGATGAAGGACTAAGAATTTACAGACCTCCAAATATTACTCATAATAGCAGCGATTCTTCTACAAACACTATGTATGGAGGAATGAGACTATATTTTCATTCTACTGAGCAAGGAATGCTTACAAAAGGTCATTCTTATATTCTTTTATGGGATGTAAAAGGAAAAACTTCTCAAAAACCAGTTACACCACAGTGGTCTAATAATATGGGGTGGGGAGGAGGAGGCTTATTGCCAAGTCCATCAAATGTTACTCATAAGTCAATTCCACATACAGAATGGCAAAGCAGTACTTATCAAACTATGTATTATTGTTGGACAATAAATGATGATGTTTATAAAGTTTGCACATCTTCTTATTCAGGCTTTGTTGCAGGAGAGACCTATTTATCATATAAACATTTTTGTTTTAATTTTACTTATAATAGCACAGGAGTATTAGGAACAGACTTATATATAAAAAATATTAGGTGTTATGATATCACCAATTTAGTAGAACAAGATGTTACTACTGAAGGAATTTTAAAATGCGTTGCCGCACGAGAAGATATAACTAAAGATAGTGCCGATTTTTGGCACAGTGGAGAGTGTGTAGCAACAAAAATTATAGAGGTATAAAAGGAGGAAAATTTTATGGCACAACTAAAAGATTTAATTGTATCAGGAACAGCAAGTTTTTCAGGAAATGTATATATTAATGGATCTAAAATAGATTCCTTAACTGCATATCCAATTGGAGCTGTTTATATGTCATCTAACTCAACTAGCCCAGCAAGTTTATTTGGAGGAACCTGGGAACGAATTCAAAGTCGTTTTGTTTATGCAGGGGGCAGTTATACGAGTGGAAATGGAACAGGAACCAGTACAGGTGCAGCATCAGGAAATACAGGAGCGACAACATTAACACAAGATCAAATTCCTTCACATACGCATACTCAAGATGCTCATACCCATACTGGGCGTTTTCAAAGTTTTAGTGATGTTACAAAATCTAGTTCTGGATGGTTTTTTGGTCGTCGTCATGTTTCAGAAGATGGTTATAATGCAACTGCAACAAATACAAATGAAACAACTCCAGCTATTCATGCAACAGGTGGAGGCCAAAGCCATACTCATACATTAAATTCACATACTCACGCAATTCCATATATATCATTTTATGTATGGAGAAGAACAGCATAATAAGAGATAAAAGGAGAAAAAAAATATGGAAAATAAAATTTATAATATAGATAAAACACAAGAATTAACTATTAATGATTGTGATTTAAATAAAGGATATTTACAAGATAAAAGTGAAACTATTATTTATCCAGCTATTGAATATCAAGAAGAGATTGGACATTATGAAACAATAGCTGAGTATCCCAATGGGGGAAAAGATGTTCAATGGATTGTAGATCAACCAGAACAAATGCCTGTTGAAGAAAGAACAGAATTAATAAAATATCAAATTTATATTCCTTATACAGAAAATGAATTAAAATTAAAAGAATTAAAAAATGAAAAAAAACATTATGAAGATAAACTTGCTCAAACTGATTTTAAAGTTTTAAAATATGTAGAAGGCTGGTATACAGAAGAGCAATATGAACCTATAAAACAAGAAAGACAATATCTTCGAGAAGAAATTCGTATTAGAATGGATAAAATAAGAGAAATAGAAAAAGAATCTATTACTAAACAAGAAGATGAAATGGACCAAAATAATCAAGAGAGTTTAAACAAAATTGATATATAAAAGAAGAGAAAAAAATAAAAGGAGGGAAAGAAAGTGTTTAAAATAAAAAATAATACATTTTATGTAACAAGAGGAGATAGAGGTATTATAGATTTAGATTTTAGTGATTATACTTTCCAAATTGGAGATGTCATTGAATTTAAAATTTATGAAGAAAATGGCTTAGACCAACCTCCTGTACTAGTAAAATCATACACAGTACAAGAAGTATCAGAAGTAGTAAAAATGGAATTACTTTCTGCAGATACAATGTTAGGTGAACCTGGTAACAAAAAGGTTACATATTGGTATGAAATTAAATTAAACGGAGATCAAACTATATTTTGTTATGATGAAATAACTGGAGCGAAAATATTTTATTTATATCCAGGAGGAGTTGACGCGTAATTATGACAGATGAAATAAAAAATAGCGGAACTTTATCTGGAGGTAGTATTAGTGGAGGGTCTAATTTAAATGCTAGTGTTTCCGCAAGTGGAACATTAGAAAAAGGAACAGTTAATACTTTTACAAAAGAATTAGATCCTACTGTTCCAGAGTATATAAAAAATTTAGAAGAAAGAAAAATAAATGATTGGAACTCTACTATTGATAATTTAGATATTATTTGTCCTAAGAATACAGTAAAAGGAGAGTCTCTTTTAATAGATGATGCACTTGATTATAAAATTTTTGAAACTAAAATAGAAGGAAATAGTTATCAAAAAACTAGCGAACAAGGAAAAAATATTATAGATTTGACAAAATTAAATTGGCAAGGAAGTAAAGCGGTATCTATAGAAGAAGTAACTTCAAATACACTAGCTTTAAAAGTTCAAGCTGGCGCAGTAGCATGGGCAAATCGTTATGCAGACATTACTCATTTATTATCTAATGGTCATTATATATTTAATACTACTATTAGCAGTGATAGTGGTACAAATAATGCTACAAATTCAAATAGACCCTTTGGAATTGTAGGTATTCATACTATGGAGAAAGGAACTGCAACAACAATAGAAAAATATGAAATGGGAATCTCAGAAACTTCAAAATTAGCTCTATTAAATATAGATGTTAATATAGACCAGTATGATTATAGACTTTGGTTTTTCCCAACAGATGATAATGCACTTGAGGCAGAAACTATTTTTAAATATGAAAAGATATATTTAGCAAAAGAAAATAGCTTTAGTGGGTATGAAGACTTTTCTCCAAACAGTCCTTCCCCAAATTATCCACAAGAAATTAAAGTTGTTAAAGGTATTAATAATTTAATGAATTTAGGATCTTCTCTTGATGAGTATATAGTTATGGAAGGTGGGTCTGGATTAAAGATAAAAACAGATATATCTATAAGAAACTTTGTTGATGCTACATTTAATGAAGATTCTATTATTATTACAAAATATAATAATAGTGGATATATGTGGATGGGAAAGCAAATTTTTTTAGAAAAAAATACAGATTATGTTTTAAGTGGAGAAACTGCTAAAGGAATAAGAATAGTGGGATTAAACAGTTTAGAATCTGGAACTTTAGGAACTTCTATTGTTTATATGGATAATGAGAATAAAAAATCTCCTCAGTATTTTAATAGTGGAGATTATCAATATTATTTTATTAGTATGTATCCGCCTGCAGGAGCATATATGAAAAACATTCAAATTGAAAAAGGTATTATTCCTCATCTTTCAGTTCCATATGGAACTTATATAAAATGTCTTTTAACAGGGAAAAATATTTTAAAAAATATTTCTAATGGATTAAATCAAGGAGTAGAAATGACTATAAATGAGAATGGAAGTGTAACTATATTGGGAACAGTAACTTCCAATTATAGTAATTTAGCAGTTGCATCTATACAAGGATTACCAAAGGGAACTTACACTTTCTCTGCAGATACAATGTTTAGTGGAGGAAAATTATTTATTCGAGTTAGATATGAAGATCAAACAACTCAAGAATGGTATTTAACTTCTTCAAAATTATCTACAACTTTTACTTTGTTAAAAAATGCAATTAATTACCGAATTTTTATAGGAGAAACATCTGCAGGAACAGAGTTTAATTCAACACTTTTTCTACAATTAGAAAAAGGAGATAAAGCAACTCCTTATGAACAATATTATGAAACATTTAAAGATATAAATCTTCAAAATAGTGAGATAGTAAAAATCAATGATAAAGCAGATGAATTAATAATTGATAAAGATGGAAATATTTCTTTATTAAAACAAATTGGAAAAATAATATTAAATGGAACTGAAGCTTGGCAAAAAGGATCTGAAGTAAATAATTTAAAGATAACTAATTTTATTAGCTATGCAATTCAAGATAAAGTTATTCCAGAAACTACTCCTTTATCAACTCATTTTAGGGATGTTGGTAATAATTATTATAATGATTACATAGGAATTAACATCACATGGCAAGGAGCTATTAGATTAAAAGTTGCAGAAAATATTAGCACTCTTAATGACTTTATTTCTTGGCTTTCTAGTAATCCTGTCACAGTTTATTATGAATTAGCAGAACCATATTTAATTAATTTAGGCAACATAAAAAATATAGATATTAATAGTAATATTAATAATATATTTATAATATCAAATTTATTTACAAATATAGAAACAACTTATGCATTAGATATTAAAAAATATACAGATAAAAAAATAGCAGAATTAACAAATGCAATCGTTAGCACAGGTGCAAATTTATAGGAGGAATATATGTTTAGTTTAAGAGAGTTTATAAAAAAGGGATTATTAGATGCAGTTGGAAAAATGGCTGATTATCAAGTTATTTTAAACGCTGCCGCATGGAATGAAAAAGGAGTTCTTTTAGAGGAGGATTTAATAGAAATTAATACTGCTATTGATAATCAATATATAGTAGTAGAAGAAGAAAATGACCTTGAAGAAGAATTTGAAGTTACAGAAACTTATATAATAGAAGAATAAAAATTCTTCTATTATATAAAATAAAAAAGGAGGAAAAGTATGACAGACAAAGAAATTATCAACAAGATTGAACAAGCACCAGAAGAAATGCAAACAATGGTTGCAAAAGCATTCATTAGAGAAGATATTAATAATGAAGATATTCAATATTTATTTAATACTGATACTATTGAAGAATTAAATGAAGATGGATTAGCAACAGTAGAAAATATTGATGCAGAAGCACCAGAGGGAATTGGAGCAGGAGAATTTTTTGTAAGAAATTACAAACCAAGTAAAAATAAAAATTTTATGACAACTGGTTCAGGTGGATGGAATACTTGTATAAAAGGATATCCAAATGATCCAAACGCAAATGTTTTGGCAAATTGTGTAGGATATGCTAGTGGACGTTTCAATGAAATTATTAATGAAGCAAGGGGTACAACAGGCTGTACTTATAAAACTTTAAACTGTAATGCAGAAAATTTTATTGAAAGAGCTCAAAAAGCAGGATTAAAAACTGGTTCTACTCCAAGAGCTGGAGCTATTGGTTGTGCTATGAAAGGTAGTACATTAAAGGGCGGAGATGGAGCAGGACATGTATGGATAGTTGAAAGAGTAAACAATGCTAATTCAACTTATACATCAGAATCAGGATATGGTTCGACAGCATTCTGGAATCAAACAAGAACTAATTCAAATGGAAGATGGGGATTAGGTTCAGCTTACAAATTTAGAGCATTTATTTATTTACCAGATGATGTACAAAAAATAGTTGATGCTATTGTTAATCCTCAAAAAGAAGAAGAAACAGATAAAACAAATGGATATACAGGAAAATTTAAAGTAGGAGATAAAGTTTATATTGAAGGTGCCTTATATGCAAGTTCAACTGCAAAAAATGCAACAGGAAAAACTTCAAAGAAATTAACTACAATTACTCGTGTAGCTAAAGACACTGCACATCCTTATAATACAACGGGAGATTTAGGTTGGATGAATGAAAAAGATATTACTTTATATGTTGAGCCTGTAAAACCTACTCCAGTAGAACCTGCAAAAGCAGAGTTAAAAGTTGGAGATAAAGTAAAAATTATTGGAACAGGAAATGGATCTAGTTATGGAACTTCTAATACTGCTTATGGATTAGGATGGAAAAGACAAATTTTAGCTATTTATCCTGGAAGACCTTTCCCTTATAGAGTTGGAAATTCTACCGGAACAACTGGATTCTATGCAGCAAGTGCATTACAAAAATAATAACAAGGAGGATTTAAAATGTTAGAAGCAATTATAGAAACATTAAAAATAATGGGTTGGTTAGGAATTGTTTTGGGAATTTTAGTAACAGTAAATATTACTACAAACACAATCTATAATATTTGGTCAAGTAAAGAATTATTCTCTTGGAAAAAAATGTTAAAAGGAATTGGAAAATCATTAGTATTCTACCTAAGTGCTGTTGCAATTAGTATAGCTTGTACTATATTACCTTATGTTAATGAAATGATTACCGCAAGCTTTGGAGTTATGTTAGTATCTAATGAAACTTTAGAAGTATTATCAAGTGTTGGTATTTTAGGTATTGTAATGTCTACGGTAGTAATTCAAGCTAAAAAAGCTATTACAGGTATTTCCACCCTTTCAAACGTTAGCACAAGTGATGAAGAAATTACTTGGAAAGTTGAAGAAGAATAAAAAATCTTTAGTGCGATTTTTAATATCGCACTTTTTTTTATTGGTCTTTTTTTATTAAAGGTATTAGATCTATTTTTATGTATATTTAGAAAAATAAAGTCAAATAAGAAAGGAAGGTCATTGATGGAGGAACTACTTACAAAATACACATTAACAGAAATTATTCTTTTTGTATTTGCTTTAGCAACCGCATTAAAAGGGTTTTTTACGCTTTGAGATTTTTTCTATAATAAGATAAAAAAATATTTTAAAAAAGAAACAGATAAAGAGCAAGAAAAAATAGATTTTACTCAACAACTTACGGATATAAGTACACAAATTGAAGGTATCCGTGAAGGACATAAAGAAGATAAGGCGGAAATTTTAGAACAAGTCAAGAATATTAATATTCAACACACTCTTGATAGACAAGAGTTAATTAAAAAAATTGACGAAACTAAAACTACAATTAGTGTTCTTTTAGCTTCTGATAAAGATGATATAAAATCATGAATAACAGAAAAACATCATTATTTTTGTTATGAAAAAAAAGTTATTGATGATTATAGTTTAGATTGTATCGAAAAGCGCTACCAACATTACCTTGATGAAGGCGGTAATAGTTATATAGCAACTTTAATGAACGAAATCAGAGCTTTACCAAAAGTATCAATGCTAAGAGAAATGGAAAGAGAAAACAAAAAGAAATAAGAGAAAAAGGAGAGATTGATATGGCAATTAATATTAATTTATATCCACCTATTGTTGACACATATGTTCCAGCATTTTTAACAGATAGTGGAACAGATAAAGATATTTGTAGAATTTATTTTACATTATCTCAATTTAATACTATGGGAGATATTGAAAACGTTCAAGTTACAGTTCGTAGTCAATATACCAATTTATCAGTATTAAATAAATCAAAATATCCATCTGAAGTTATGTTAACTTCAATTCAAGAAGATGCAAGTAAAACATCTGATGATAGATATTATATTGAACTTAATAAGACAGATATTCAAGGTGGACAATTTGAAATTAACCAATACTACAAAGTACAAATGCGTTTTACACATATTGATGCGGCTGATGTTTCTTTAACTACACCTCAAGCAATAGATGGGTGGCTTGCCGCAAACATTAACTTATTTTCAGAGTGGTCAACAGTATGTCTAATCAGAGGAATTAGCACACCTCAATTAGCCGTATCAGGTTTCACTATTGAAGGTGGAGAAATATCTTGGGCTAATTATAACCCAATTATTTATGGAACTTTAAGTTTTAACAATGAAGAAGAAACTGAAAAATTAAAAAGCTATCAAGTTAAATTATATGATGAGAATGATAATTTATTAACAGATAGTGGAATTCAATATACAAATACAAATAGCTTTAGTTATGGACTTAATTATAATTTTGTTGCTGGAGCCGCATATAAGTTTACTATTGAATGCACTACTATGAATTTATATTCAGCTATTGCAACATATGAATTTACAACTGCTACTGAAGAAAGTGAAATTTTAGACTTTACTTTTATCGCAGAAACTGACGAGGATAATGGTAGAATAATATTAACTATTAAAAAATCTAACATTACAGATGGTTTTACAGGAGAATTAGTATTACGTAGAACCTCTAATAAAACTAACTTTACAATTTGGGAAGATTTAAAAACATATACATATGAAGGAGCAACCGCAATTAAAGAAACTTTTAGTGATATGACTATTGAAAGTGGAGTTTGGTATAAATATTATTTACAAAAACGTAGCAATGGTGTTGCCGCATCTACTAAATATATTAAAACACCTGTTATGGTTATATTTGACGATATGTTTTTAACTACAAAAGATAGACAATTAAAAATCAAATTTAATCCAACAGTATCATCTTTTAAAAGAACAATTCAAGAATCTAGAACTGATACTCTTGGTTCACAATTCCCATTTGTAAGAAGAAATGGTCATGCAAATTATGCACAATTTCCAATTGGAGGATTAATTTCATTCCAAATTGATGAAAGTGAGTTATTTACTTCTCTTGAAGAATTATTTGGAGAACATTTATATTTATATACAGATTATAATAATGACCATAGAATTACAGAAGCAAATAATATAGTTTATGAAAAACTATTTAAAGATAAAGTAATTGAGTTTTTATATAGTGAACAACCAAAATTGTTTAGGTCAGCAACAGAAGGAAATTTTATAGTTAAAGTTATGGATGCATCTTTTAGTCCTAATGCAACACTAGGAAGGAGAATTGTATCCTTTACAGCAACTGCATATGAAGTTGCAGAATGTAATATTGATAACTTTAAAAAATATGATATTTTAGAAGGAAATGATGAATAATGAAGTTTAATTATAAATATCTTCAAGATTCAGCTTTCCTTGCTGAAATTGATAATCTACAAATAAGAACTCAATTTGTAAAAATTACTCTTTTAGATTGGTTAGAAAATCCAATCCAAGAAATACAAGGATTAGTAACAGGCGGAAATGGAAACTTAGATGGCAAATCCGCAATGAGAAGAAGTGCTAATTTAACAGTTCAAATTACAAATGAAGAATTAGCAAATGTTACTAATGTAAATAATTTATTCTCAATTAATAAAAAAATTTATTTAGAAATCGGTTATAAAAACCCAACAGGGAAATATACTGAGTACCCAATTATTTGGTATCCACAAGGATTATATATTATTAATGGAGCCTCATTAAATCATTCCGCATCAGGAGTTAATTTATCTCTACAATTAAAAGATAAAATGTGTTTATTAAATGGAGAATGCGGAGGAAAGCTTGCCGCATCTACTCAATTTGATGAATATGAGACTATTGATGAAAATGGTGATTTTGTAATCATGAGACCTACAATGGTACAAATTATTAGAGAGGCTGTTAATCATTTAGGTGGAGAACAACTAGGAAAAATTATTATCAGTGATTTAGATACAAAAGTAAAAATGGCAATGAGATGGGTTGGTAATACTCCATTATATTTTATTAATGAAAATGGAACATTATCTATGACAACCAATTATGCGGATGCCGCAGGTAAAGCATATACTATGTATGAATATGGAGATGATGTAGGTTTTATTTTTACAGATTTTACATATCCAAATGAGTTAATAGAAAATGCAGGCTCATCTGTTGTAACAGTATTAGACAAAATTAAAGGAGTATTAAGTAATTATGAATATTTCTATGATATATATGGTAATTTTGTATGACAAGAAATTAAAAACTATCTAAATACTACACAAGCAAAAGTAGACTTAGAAGAAATAGTTAATGAAGATTATCTTGTAGACCAAAGTAAAGGTAAACTTGCATATGATTTTACTAATAGTAAATTAATCACTTCATTTTCTAATAGTCCACAATTTAATAAAATTAAAAATGATTATGTAGTATGGGGTATTAGAAAAACCGCAATGGGCAATACAGTGCCTATTCGTTATCATTTAGCTATTGATACAAAACCAAAAACAGGAAATATCTATGAGGTATTCTTGTATGAAGATCCAATGGATGGTTTGACTAAGGCAAAAGCACCTATTAAGTTTGCGGCAGCAGCTAATTTCCCAGAACAAGGGGCTGCAGGTGTATTTTATTATGCGGAAGATTTAAAACAGATATTTGTTTGGGAGACAGACTCTTATCGTATGTTAAGCAATACAGAACTACGAAAAGTAAAAACTACTGATTGGAGAACAGAATTATATCTTCAAGGAGCTGTAGCAGAACCACTTGGCGTAGAATCTAACTATTATTAT
>JAFTIF010000017.1 GCA_017457045.1 Bacilli bacterium | reverse complement strand
ATTTTTTGCCATTAAGATAAAGTGGAAATATTTTTGTCCGTTTTCTCTATTTGGTACTAAATATATTTCATTACCTAAAACAATTTTAAAATCAGGATTTTCTTTTTGAACTTCCTTTTGATATATATTTAATTCTATATGGCTCGCTAGAGTTTCATGGTCAGTAATTGCTATTCCACTTAACCCTAATGCTATTGCTCTTTTTACTAAGTCTTTTGGTCTATTAATACAATCTAGTAAACGAAGATTTGAATAATGTGTATGTGAATGTACTTCAAAACGGTTACTCATTTTTTCCCTCCTATCTTAAAGTTTTAATATACTTTTGTATTATATGCAATACCATTGTCTCCAAAATCTTTTTGGATATGGCTATTATTAAAATTATTTCCATTAACAGCATTTCTTAAAGCTGTTAATTTTTGAATTGTTTCATTTAATTCTGTAATAGAATTAAATTCAATAACATCTTCTCCATAATGCTGTCTTGCTTGAGAATTATTGCGAATTTGTTGCCACTCTATTTTTGTTTCTTGTAAGTTATGAAAATATCTATAACCATTGCAATAAAAATCATAAGCTCCTGTTTCATCTTTTATTGTCATTTTTTTCACCTTTCCTTATTTATATAAATATTATATCATTTTTTTTCAAAATAATCAAATAGATTACGGACGAACTAACACTAGTTTTTCTGATGCTCTAGTGCAAGCTGTATATAACCATCTAGCGTGTTCCTCTTTATCAAAAGGGAAGCGTTCTTCAATTACTAATACTTTGTCCCATTCGCTACCTTGAGATTTATGTGTAGTAATTGCATATGCATAAGTAAATTCAAGAGGCAATAAACTAAAATATTTTGGATTTTTAGCAATTTTATACTCAGTTTTCCAATCCAAAGTTTTAACTCCTTCTAATATCATTTTATTATCCATAGGTAAAACTCCATAATTTTCTCCACAATCTCCAATAAAATTTGTTCTTAACACATCTATATTTTTAGGTGTATAGTTTGAAAAGAAGAAGCCTGGTATTTTATTAAAACTTACAAAACTATTTTGAATTGTTCCAATAGTTCCATTGATAAGCGGCGATGCGTTATCAGCAAGTAAATCCCAATAATTGCGGCAACAAATTACTTTATCGCCATCTTCAGGTTTATTTCCGCGTCCTAATATTTGACGCATTTCATCATTAATTCTAGTTCTCATTGCATTTGTTGCAACTAAAACTTGGTCTGCCCAAAATAACATACCTGTATTTAATTCTTCCATTTTAATAACTTGAACTTCTTTTCCTTTCATATAAGGAATAGGTTCTCCATTTCTAATTTTCATAGTTAATTGTATAATTTCACTTTCCGCAGCTTGACGCATAATCTCATCTAAGAACACGTGTGGATTATCTAATAAATGATTATCTTCATTTTTCTCCACTGGAGGTAATTGGAATGGATCTCCTAGTCCGATAACATAGACATGATAATTCATAAGTTTAGAAACTAAACTTTTAGGAGCCATACTAATTTCATCTACAACAACCACTTTATATGGTATATGAGTTACAGGTATTCTTTTAAAAGTTCCATCTGGCATAGGGACACTTTTAAATAATAATTTATGTAAAGTGCTTGTATTTTTATTGCCCTTTTTCGCAAGAACTTGTGTTGCTTTTCCTGTAAAGCTAGTATATACTACATCTTGTTCTGGGTCTATTCCTGGTAACGCATCTATAAGATGTTTAACTAGGGTAGATTTTCCAGTACCCGCATACCCGCTTATAATTGTGTATTTTTCTCCTTGTAAAAATCTATCTAATGCTATTTCTAAACCTTCTTTTTGCTTTTGAGTTAGTTCCATTTTATCACTCCTTTTATATAATAATATTATATCATATTTTTATTAAATAGTAAAATTCAAGCAAAAAATCCCAAAGAGCATTTTTCATTTGGGATTTCGATCGCCTGTGGTCCAAGCATTAGAATAAATATTTTCCCTGTCCTGTAACTTCCCAATCTTCGATAAAGATTTGAGGGGTAATATTTCCTAGCCATTCATTCTTATGACATTTACCAACAATATCCATTTGTATATATGCTCCTGTTTGATTTTCTAACATTTCACATTCTTCATCTGTTGCATTGAATTTCATTAAACTTACTTTATTAGGTAAAGTAATTTTTAATGTATTGCTTGTTTTTCTATAAACAACCACTAATTCTTTACTGATTTTTATATCCTTAACTGCAACCATAGCTTCATCCATATCTTTCCCCCACAAATCACTTAAATCACTAATTGCTAAGATATCTTGAGGGTTGACATCCGCACCATTATAGATATAATCTACATAATAAACAGGTTCAGATGCCATATTAGCAAGAACTATATCAGTTTTTTCTAAAAATTCTTCTATTTTATCTGCATTGATACTAATACCAAATGCATTTTGATGTCCAGCTGTCCAGTTTACGCAGTCAGTTTCATCACATATATCTTTAAAGTTTGTTACTCCAGACATCTCATATCCACGAGCACTACCTTGATAAACATCTCCTACTTTTGTAAGCATACAAGAAGGTCTTTGATATTTTGCGGAAATCTTATTCGCAATTAATCCCGCGATATTCTTGTCTACTTTCCCAGGTTCAAGAGTAAATAATAAGACTTTTCTATCCATCATATTCTCTTTTTTAATTCTATTTTCTAGGTATTCCATACTTGCATCTTGTGCTCTTGTCTGTCTATTTTTAACATTAGTAGACATACGAACTGCTTGTTCTACAAGTCTTTCAGTTTGTCCTTTACAACCGCGTTTAGTAGAAGGTATTACTTCAAAAGCTTCATATTTAAGCATAGACTTAAATAATAATTCCTTTTCTTCTATTGTTCCACTTCTTTGAACTGCATTTACCATAGGTACGATATAGAATGCGGCGTCTATTGAAGTTATGTGCTCTCCAAGTTTAAATTTATTCTTTTGCCACATTTCATAGATATATGGGTTTTTAATATTATTAGGTTCAAAACCTTTATTTATTAAATGTTTTGTTTCTATTGATGTTAGACTCATCATATCTCCAGTAAGACCTAGAGCTACAAGGTCTAAATATTCATCTGCAAAACTTGTTTTCATTTTTTCATCTATAAATCTACAGAATTGGTACACAACACCAACGCCTGATAATTCTTTATTTTCATAATCACATAATTGATTGTTAACTACTATTGCATATGGGCTAGTTTCATCAGCTAAGTGGTGGTCTAATACAATTACATCGATACCACGTTCTTTTAGTTGGCGGTGATATTCATAATCATTGCTTCCTGCATCTGGTACAATAACCAATTTAAAATCGTGTGAATTAATATAGTCCATTACATCTTCAAGTCCATGTTGTTTATCTTCATGAACAAACCATTTTAAACCTGTTTCTACATAACTTGGGAATAAGTCATATAAATAATTTATTAATAGTGCAGCAGATGTAAAACCATCGCAGTCACAGTCGCATATAACCAATGTTTTATCTTTGGAAAAAATATGTTGAATAACAGTTTGAGCAGCCGCATTTAAAGATTTTTCGCCAAGATCTAATGGGCTACTAATATCATCATCAGTAGTATTAAGATAATGATAAACCTCTTCTCTTGGAATTCCTCTGTTAGTTAAAATTTGTTCTATGGTACTTAATTCTGGATTAATAGGCTTAATTAACTGATACTTCATACTTTTCCTCCATTTCTTTTATTTGTTCTTTACTAAATGTAATTTTTTGTTCCATAGGTTCAACAGGAACGCACATTTTACAATGGTCTTTTACTACAAAATGATTTGGACTATGACATTCACATTTAAAGTTATAATGAAAATAAGTCCTATATAATTGTCCATATTCTTTACAACCATCACAAGTTCCTACCGCTGGGATTTTTCCAATATATTCGCGTCTCATTACTTCATCTCCTTATCATAGAAGAATGAGACTATTTTATCTATTATCCATTGGAATGTCTTTTTCATAATCATTGTTACTCTCCTTTACTGTGTATTATTTACATAATCTTAACATACTATCAAAATTTATTATTTTATCTTTCAATTCGCAAGTTCCATAACAAGTTATCCAGTGGCAATCTTGCCAAGTGTTATATTTATACCATTTACACCACTTGCATTTAGGATGTTTCTTTCTATATTCTAACATTTCTTTATTCATCATCACTACAACACATTATAATGATAGATTCTAAATCTTTAGTATAATCTAACTCTTTTAATAAATCTTCTGCACTATTATAAAAATTTTCTAAATCTACAGTACTCCATCTATCAAAAGTAACAATAGGATTTCTACGCAACATATAACTGAAATCATTTCCTTCATGTGGCGCTACTACGCAATAATACATACATCCTTTTTCAGCATATATATGGGATAGACAACCATCTATATCTTTTATAGTGTCTTTTATCTCAAAACCTCTTAATTGAAGTTGCATCTTTATCATTTCCATATTATTTTTCATTATAATGCCACCCTTTCATTAAACATCTTTAAAAATATTTCTTTTCCGCAATCAATAGGGCTATCTTTGTAACCTATATTATTATTAAGATCGAACATAAAAGTTACCTGAACTAATGAACCATATTTTTTATGTAAGTCTTTTAATTTCTTAGTCCACTTTTTCCATTCGTCATCCCCAATTTCTTGGAACTGTTTATCAAAAGCAATAATAATTTCTTCAACACCAAGTGATAATAATAGTTGCACTTGATAATTAATTAAACTACTTCCGCATACTGCTACACTTAAATCATTTTCTACACCAAAATAACTTTGATATAATAAACAACTTTTTTCTCCTTCAAATATAAATACTTTTTTCATTTGTTTTATATTATCTTTACTATTGTTTAAATTATAAAGATTAAAACCTAATGGGTGATTATACATTTGATAGTTTAATATAGCAGGTTTATACTTACCATTACTTTCGTTTTCTTTTATTAAAGTTCTCTCTCTTATTCCTATTAATTGTCCATCTATATTATAATGCGGAATTACTATACCCTGTTGAACTGGATCATAACATATCCCGCTTCTATCCATCGCTT
>JAFTIF010000012.1 GCA_017457045.1 Bacilli bacterium | reverse complement strand
TTCCGCAGACACTAATTTACCGTCTAAATATCTTAATGAACAAGTTAAACCATCCATTTTAGCCATACAAATACAATCTTTATTTCCTATAAAAGACTTAATTGCATCTATTGATTTAGTTTTATCTAATGAAAGCATAGGATGATTATGTTCTACTTTATTTAATTTACTTACCTCTTGAAAAATAACCTTTTGAGTAGGACTATCTTCAAAATATAACCCAGTCCAATTTTCTAAATCCTGTAATTTAAAATACATATCATCCCATTCTTTATCACTGATTTCTGGGTTGCCTTCATCATACTTTTTTGTATAATAATTTAATTTATATATTAAATCTCGTATTCTGTATTCGTCGATTTTATCTGGATCCATGATTATTCCTCCTCTTCTTCACGATATATTTTCATTGCTTCTTCATATCCGCATCAGTTGTCAACGCCTGCTGCTTGAAGTGCATAAAGTAAATCTCTATCTTCTTCTAATTCATTTAAGTAATTTTCAAATTCTTCCATTTCTCCAAATGAAATATCAGTTTGCATTAATTTCTTTAAAATTATATCTTTCATAACCATTCTCCTTTCATCTTATATAAATATTATATCATAAAATTATAAAAAAATAAAGTTGTTACGCTTTATCGTAGCAACCATTATATTTTAACACTGATTTTGCATCATCCAGGGGAGAAATTCTCATATATCCAATACTTTTTCCTTTAGTATATTTTAATAAAAGATGATTTTTGTCCATTGCTTTTCCTTCTATCCATCCAGCTCCAATTTCATAAACTTTAATATTTTTTGCTTTATCGTATTTTAAGAAAAATTTAGCAAGTTTATAACAATCTTCAATGCTTCCACTATGCGGAAATCTGTACGCATCAGTATCTTCCTTTTCAAAAAACCAGTTTTCTAAAACCCAAATATCTTCCATATTTTCACAACCTTTCTTTTTTATATAAATATTATATTATATATTTAATAAAAAATCAAAAAGAGGACTATAAGTCCCCTTTTATTATAGTTTTACAACAGATGTTAAATTACCATTTTTAATCATTATATTTCCAGTTGCAGGGCGTCCTAATAATGGAATATCTGTTGAAGCAATGCATATAGAAGTTTTACCTACTAATAATACATTATCTTCTTCATTTACCATTGCCGCACCTATAACTTCACCAGTACCTGGGTTAGATTTATAGATTACAACACCTTTTCCGCCTCTGCCTTGAAGTGGGAATTCTGATAATTCAGTTTTCTTTGCACATCCAAGAGCTGTAAATACTGCTACTGTATCTTTTTCATTTCTAATTGGAAGACCTACTAATACTTCATCATCATCTGCTAAATTAATTCCTTTTACTCCCGCTGTTACACGACCAATAGCCGCAATTCCTTTTGTTTCAAAGTGGATAGACATACCCTTTTTAGTAATGATAATCATATCTTCTTCATCCATTAGTTCTATATTAGCGATGCTATCTCCATCTTTAATGTTGATTGCCGCAATTCCTGTTGTTCTTTTAGTTTTTGTATATTCTTCAAGTAAAGTCTTTTTAAATAATCCTTTTTTAGTAATAAATACAACATATTTTTTATTGTTTTTTCTTTCAAGAGATGTTATAGAAACAACTTTTTCATTTGGTTCAAGGTTAATTAGAGTTCCAATTCTTACTCCTTTTGATGCGTTAGTTCCTGCTGGAACATTATCTACTAATAATCTATACATTTTTCCTGCGTCTGTGAACACTAATAATGTGTCTATTGTATTCGTTGCTATTGTATCTAATACAGCGTCATCTTCAGATTTAACTCCTTTTCCGCCTTTTCTTTGTGTTCTAAATGAAGTTTTTGCAATTCTCTTAATTTCACCTGTTTGAGATAATATAACTACAACATCTTCTGGCGTTACAGCTTCTATTTCTTTTTCTTCAGGTTTAATTTCTATATGAGTTAATTCAGTTCTTCTTGCATCTCCATACTTCTTAACTATTGTTTCTAGTCTTTCTTTAATAACTTTTAATTGTCTTTCATCACTAGCTAACAAGTCATTTAAGTCTGCAATATCTTTTACAAGTCCATCTCTTTCAGCTTCTAATTCAACCTTTTCTAATTTTGCTAAACTAGATAATCTCATTGCTAAAATTGATTTTGCTTGGATTTCATCTATTTTATATTTATCTATTAATTTTGTTTTAGCTGCATCACTACTTGCAGAAGCTTTGATTAATGCAATAACATTATCAATATCTTCAAGAGCAATTAATAATCCTTCTACTATGTGTAGGCGGGCTTTCATTTTATCTAAATCAAAATTAATTTCTTTTACTAAACATTCTATATTATGTTTTACATATATTTCTATACTTTGTTTTAAGTTTAGTTCAGTTGGAGTTTTATTGATTAATGCAACTTGGTTATATGATATAGAAGTTTGTAAGTTAGTTTTTAAGAATAGTTTCTTTGCAACATTATCTGGATCGTATCCTTTTTGACAACAGATAACAATTCTTAAACCTTTTTTATTACTTTCATCGCGGATATCCGCAACTCCTTCTACTTCTTTACTGTCGCACACTTCACCAATTACAGTTAATAATGCTTCTCTTGGAGTTCCATATGGACTTTCATAGAATACAATATTTTGTCCTTCAACTTTA
>JAFTIF010000003.1 GCA_017457045.1 Bacilli bacterium | reverse complement strand
GTGGCGATGGCGTGGTGGACACACCTGTACCCATCCCGAACACAGAAGTTAAGCACCACAGCGGCGATGATAGCGTAAGCAAAAGTAGCACGTTGCCGGTTCTTTTTTTTTACTCCCTCGGCCCTTTTTGGGCCATTTTTTATTATAGATAATAAATTTAACTTGTATACAAATAGTTGCATCCGTTATTTTGTCGTGCTATAATGGGATTATATTAGGGTTATTTATACCCAAGGAGGAATTATATAATGAAAAAATCTAAAATGTTGTTAGCATTATTAGTGTTATCAGCAGCAGCTACAGTTGCAAGTTGTACAAAACCATCAACTTCATCAAGTGCACCTGCTCCATCAACATCTAGTAGTGCACCAGCACCATCTACATCAAGTGCACCAGCACCATCTACAAGTACAGTTTCTATTCCTAATGAAATTACTACAGTTATGAGTGTTACAGAAGCTATTGCTCATATGCAAGGAACAAACTGGAAAGAAGGACAAATCTTACACGTTACAGGTGTTGTAGCATCAGTTAAGTATCAAGAAGACTACGGAAGCTACAATATCGTATTAGAAGGTGGATTCGAAGTTTACTCAGGTAAATTAGCTGAAGGCGTTGAAGCTCCAGTTGTTGGCGCTACAATTACTGCTAGTGGTATGTCAAAAATTTATAAAGACACATATGAAATCGCTTATAATAGCACAGATAAAGTTAGCCCAAATATTTATAAAGTAGAAAATCCAGCACCTCAAGTTCCTACATTTGAAGTTCCAGCATATTTAGAATATGAAGATATTTCAAACTGGGAAGATGGAAGTATCTCAGCTAATAAAGTTTTTGGTGGAGAATATATGACAGTAGTTCCAAGATCAGACAAAGCTTGGACAGTTGAAGCAAACAGTAAAACTGCTGATGATGGTAGAGTATTCACTAAACGTTTAAAACCTAACGGAAAAACTACTGCAAAAGGTGGTTATATTCAAATTGAAACAGCTGGAGCAGCTAAATTAGTATTCTATGCTATTTCAGGTTCAAGTAGCGAAACTAGAGTTGTAACAGTTGCTAAAGACTGGAATTCAGTAGCTGAAGCTGTACCAGAAGAAAATAAATTACTTGCAATTGATGTTCCTGGAGACAAATTAGGTAAATACACAGTTGATTTACCAGAAAGTGGAACATATGTATTACACTTAAGTAATTCAATTAATTTCTATGGATTTGAATTATTAGATCCAGAAGCAAAAGCACAAACTGTTGAAATTGCTTCATTAAAAGTTGTTGGTCCTGATGAATATAGAGTTGGTGGAGAATTTGATGCTTCTAAATATACTGTATATGGTGTATCAGAAGACGGAAAATACACACATTTATTAGATGCTAATGAATATAAATTAGGTACAATTGATACAACAGTTGAAAAAACTGGTGAAAATGCATTAGAATTAACAGCTTCATATGTTGGATTCGAAGCTATTAAAGGTGCATGTGAAATCGAAGTTTGGAACTGGTACAATATTACAGTTGCAGATGACTTAAAAGCATTATTTGTAGTTGCAGAAAACGCTACAGAATTTAAAAATGGTTCAGATATTAAGTTTACAGCTAATAATCCTGGTCAAATTTTAAAAACAGTTACTTTAACAGTTGGTGGTACAGCTAAAGAAGTTACTATTGAAGACGGAGCATTTACAGTTGAAGATGCAAATGGTGATATCAACTTAACAGCTGCTACATGGGAAGCAGAAGTTATCGAAGGTGGAGATACAAAAATTGAATGGGTAGCTGAAACTGAATTAGCTGCAAATTGGTCAAATTTAAAAGATGTTAAAATTCCTGATGGAACAAAATTTGGTGATTTTACATATAATGTTATTAAAGATAGTTCTCAATCTAAATATTCAAATAAGAGCGTTCCAAGTATTCAATTAGGTGGAGATGGTAAAGCTACTTTATCATTTAGTGTTAAAGGCGCTTCTACAATTACAGTAGTGGCTTCTGCTACAGGAAGTAGCAAGAATACAAAAGTTGCATTATTTGCAGCAGATGGTACTAAAGTAGCTGAAGGTGAAACAATTACAAATGAAGATAAAGTAACTACTGTTTTAAATATTCCAGAAGCTGGTAACTACTACATTGCTGCTGGCGCTAGTGATCATTTAAGAGTATTTGAAATTACTTGTGAAGAAAAAGAAGAAACAGATACACCAGTTATTACTCCTGCAGAAGTTTTATTTGAAGGTACAATCGCTAATAAAGTTATCTCAGAAGGATTAACATATATTACTAATAATGAATCATATCCTGATCCTGCTTTCTATAGCAATGGTGGTTTAAAAATGACTTATATAAATCAAGGAGTTTCTACTTCAACATTTGCAGCTAAAGACTCAGTTACAGTAACTATTAATGTTTTAGCTTTAAATGCAAAAAATGTAACAGATGTAACAACTGATGCATTTACAGTATCAGGATTAAATGCAGCTGGTGAAGTAGTCGCAACTGCAACATTGGATACACTTGTTGTTGGTGATAATACTGTTTCATTAGAAGGTACTGCTATTGTTTCTGTTAAAGTTATTATGACAGCTTACCCACATAATGGTACTGCTCAATGCAATGTAAGTTTAGGTGGAGTTAAAGTAGAAGGTTAATTTCTTAATAAATAGTTTATAACTGATAATTAGAGAAACGAGAAATCGTTTCTCTTTTTTTGTGTAAATATCATTTAGATATGTTATAATATATAAGTTAAAGGAAGTGTTTATTATGGCAAAGGTAATTGTAGGTTTAAGTGGTGGTGTAGATAGTGCTGTTGCTGCATATTTATTAAAAAAACAAGGTCATGAAGTAATTGGTGCTTTTATGCGTAACTGGGATTCATTAGCAAATAATGATATTTTAGGAAATAAATGGGATGGAGATATCTGTCCTCAAGAAGTTGATTACTTAGATGCAAAAAAAGTAGCTGATAAACTAGGAATTCCTTTATTAAGAGTAGATTTTATTAAAGAATATTGGGATTATGTTTTTACATACTTTATTGATGAATATAAGAAGGGCAGAACACCAAATCCTGATGTTTTATGTAATAAGTATATTAAATTTGATGCATTTATGAAGTTTGCTATGTCTCATGGCGCAGAATATATTGCTACAGGACATTATGCAAGAATGGAAAATGGTTTAATGAAAAAAGGCTTAGATAACAATAAGGATCAAACTTATTTCCTATGTTTATTAAATCAAAAACAATTAGATAAAACTATGTTTCCAATAGGAGATTTAGAAAAATCTGAAGTTAGAAAAATTGCTAAAGAATTAGATTTAGAAGTTGCTACTAAAAAAGATTCAACAGGAATCTGCTTTATTGGTGAAAGAGATTTTAGAAAATTCCTACAAAATTATATTCCAGCTCAACCTGGCAAAATTATTGATAAAAACAATGGTGACGTAGTTGGTGAACATATAGGTGTAATGTATTATACTTTAGGACAAAGAAAAGGCTTGGGTATCGGTGGTATTCAAAACCATGCTACTGGAAGTTGGTTTGTTGTAGGAAAAGATATTGAAAAGAAAGAATTATATGTTGTTCAAGGTGATGAAAGTGAATGGTTATACCATGATCGAGTAATTGTTAAAGAAGTTAACTGGCTAGGAAAAGAAAAGCCTACTAACTGGACTCGTTTAGGTGCGAAATTTAGATATAGACAACCAGATGTCGATGTATTAATTAGATTTATAGATGAAGATGTTATTGAAGTGAAATGCTTTGATAAAGTAAGAGCAATTACTCCAGGACAAATGGCTGTATTTTATGATAATGATATTTGCTTAGGCGGAGGAACAATCGAAGAAGTATTATAGAAAGGTGGCGATAGTATATGGAACAAGTAACAGGATATGTTCAAAGTGTTGTGTTTTTTAAAGAAACAACTAAATATACTATTGCAAGACTTAAATTAGATCAAAAAAAAGATGAAAAAATTGTTATAACAGGGTATTTTGACCCACCAGGCAAACAAGAGCTTTGTCGTTTTTTTGGTGAATATGTAGATCATCCTAGATATGGAAGACAATTTAAAGTTGAATATTTTGAAAAGCTTTTACCTACATCAAAAGAAGCAATTATTAGATTTTTGTCTAGTTCCTTATTTGCTGGAGTAGGAAGTAAAACTGCAGAAAAAATAGTTGATGAACTAGGAGAAAATTGTTTATCCTTAATTAAAGATGATCCTTCTTTATTAGATGATATTAATATTAAAGATAACTTAAAGAAATCTATCATCAATGGAATAAATAAATCTAATCATTTAGAAGAAGCTATTAAACTATTTGTTGGACATGGTATTCCTGCAAAATATTTGATTAAGATGGATGCTGTTTATGGTGATAAATTAATCCCATTGGTAATGAATAATCCATATATTTTAGTAAGAGATATAGATGGAATTGGATTTAAAACTGCAGATAGAGTTGCATTAAGTTTAGGATTTGATGAAATGGACTCTAGACGAATTGCTTCACTTATTGCTTATGTTTGTAAAGAACTATGCTATAGAACACAAGATACTTATACATCAAAGGAAGAAATATTTCGTTTAGCTAAAAAATATCTTCCTGACATGAGTGTTCAATCTTTCGAGGAGAACTTTGCTAATGCTATTAGAGATAGAGATCTAATTGATGAATCAGGTAATATTTTTCCTGCAAGTTTATATGATGCTGAGAATGGGATTGCAAAGCATTTAAGATCTTACTTAATTGAAAAAGTATCGAAAATTCCTGAGGATTTGATTCTAAGAGAAATTAGAATTGTTGAGGAAGAATTAGGTATTAATTATTCAGATGAGCAAGTAGAAGCTATTATTATGTGTATTAATAATGGGGTCTCTATAATAACTGGAGGTCCTGGTACTGGTAAGACAACCGTGGTTCATGCAATTATTAAAGTTTATGAAAGATTATTTCCAAGCAATCAAATTAAATTGTGTGCTCCTACAGGAAGAGCAAGTAAAAGAATGAATTACATAACAGGAAAAGAAGCTACAACAATTCATCGCTTACTTAAATGGGATTTAGATACAAACAAATTCTCTAAAAATGAAGATGATCCTGTATTAGGTGATTTCATTATTATTGATGAATTTTCAATGGTTGATTGTCAGTTATTTTATAGTTTATTAAGAGCAATTGGACCATTTAATAAAATATTATTAATTGGTGATGATAAGCAATTGCCTCCAGTGTCTCCAGGAGATGTTTTAAGAGATCTATTAGAACTTGGTTTGATTCCAACAGTAATGCTAGAAAAAATACATCGTCAAAGTGCTAATTCAGGAATTATTCCTTTGTGTTATGATGTTAGAAATGGTAATTTTAATCCAGAGAATATACATAAAGACGATGTTGAATTCTTAGAATGTCGTAATGTAGAAGTGAAAGATTTAGTTTTAAAATTAGTGGAGTATGCTATTGATCAAGGTTTATCTCAACAAGATATTCAAGTTTTAGCTCCGATGTATGATGGAGTAGCGGGTATTACAAATCTTAATGATCATTTAAGAGAATTTTTCAATCCTGCAGATATATTTAAAAAGGAAGTTGCAATTGGAAGAACTACATATCGTGAAGGAGATAAGATTCTTCAATTAAAGAATCAACCTGACGATGATGTGTATAATGGAGATATAGGAACTTTAGTTGAAATTAATGATGAAGATAATAAATTAAAACTTATTATCGATTTTGATGGAAATTTTGTTACTTATACTCCTGAATATTTTGCAAATATCACTCATGCATATTGTATTTCTGTTCATAAGTCGCAAGGTAGTGAATACAAATATGTAATTATGCCTATTCTTCAAGAGTATTCTGTTATGTTAAGAAGAAAACTTATTTATACAGGCATAAGTAGAGCAAAAGAAAACCTAACTTTGTTAGGTAGTGTGAATATGTTTAGAAGAGGAATTGCTACGATAGAACAAAAGTATCGTAAAACCTCGTTACAAGAAAGATTAATAAATGCATTAAAAAAATAGATAAGCAATTTGCTTATCTATTTTTAATTCATAGGTTTTGTAAATCTATACATTTTTAAGAAGTCTAATAATTCTCTTTGTTCTTTTACTAGTCCTTGATATGGAGATTTTTCCATTAATCTAATTGCTTGATCGTATGCTTCTTCAGATGCATATTCATCCATGCTAGAGAATTTATAGAATGCATAGTTTTCGATTGATCTATCAATACTTTTTGCTTTAGAAGCATCTTTTGAATCACCACTTAAGTTGTCTCTATCAATTAATGCTTCTTCATCGTTATTTAACATTGTTTTTAAGAAGATTGCTTTTAATTTTAAATCATACATAATATCTTCAACAAATAAAGAAATATTAGCGTCTTGAGAATTAATAAGTCTTTGTGCTTCAGCAAAGTCGTGAACAAAGATTTGATATTTAACTTTATTGATAAATGCATTTGCATGTGTAGGATTTACAGGATTAAATTCTTCTTTAATATTGAATCTTGAAAAATCAAATTCAGTAGGTTTATATTTGCAGATATGATTTAGATATTCAAGGTTAGTGTAGAATAATTCTAAAGATTCATCACTTGATTTAATTGCTTGTAAATAACTTCCATCATTTGAAGTACTTGAATTCATTGGAACTAAATTCATTGCGATGCAGAAGAATCCTGTAATACCGGAGATAAATAAAATAGAACGAATGTTATCTCCATCTTGCATTACTAATCCAACAATAATAAGTGCAAGTGCAATTATTGTATTAAAAATTGATCCACCTATACAATAAATTACTGCGCTTTTTCTATCCTTATTTGTATCTTTGTACATAAATAATTCGATAGTTTTAAATAAAGACTTATGATAAAAACCTTTTACTTTTCCTTCAGCATCTTTAGCTCTTATACTAGTTAAAACTCTATAACTAATAAATCTAAATCCTGCAGCTTTTGCAAAGATATATTTACCTAAATCATAAGTTAAAGAGAAGACTAAGAATGTACCGATGAATGTACCAAGTATTGTCGCGACTTGTGTAATTATATCAGGAATTTTCATTAATCTTGCTGCAACTGACATAAAGACAATCATTACAAATGCCATTGCAATAAATGTAATATTACTATTTTTCTTACTCATTTTAATCACCTTTTTTATTTTAACATATTTTGACAATGTTTTACTATAATTTTAGTATTTAAAAATAATGAATTTTATAATTTTATATTTTATATAATGTTAATTAGAGAGGATGCTTATTAAAACTAAAAAAAGTTTAGAAAAATATATGTTTTTTATTGACATAACTTGTTAGTTTTGTTATATTATATAAGCAAAACGAAGTTGTGAAAAGAAGAGGCACCCGCTTCTCACCCGATTGCGAATAGCTTTGGGTATCAAGGTCATAACGCTTAGAAGATAAGTATGTTATTCCTTGGGTGCGTATACGCACTCGTTTTTGTATAATGAACTAAATTTGGAGGTGTGTTCTTATAGTAACAGCAAATTATGGTAATCCTTACAACCAAAAACCAGTGAAGGAAAATGAAGATCTAGTAAACAATTTGATTAGATTTCCAGAAGTTTTAGTAATTGACCAAAATGGTAACCAATTAGGTGTCATGAAAAGATATGACGCATTACGTGCTGCAGAAGAAGCTAATTTAGACTTATTATGTGTTGCACCAATGGCTAAGCCACCAGTTTGTAAAATTTTAAACTATGGAAAATATCGCTTTGAAAAACAAAAGAAAGCAAAAGAAATTAAGAAAAATCAAAAAGTTGTTGAAGTGAAGGAAGCAAGACTTACTCCTCAAATTGATTTGCACGACTTAGAAACAAAAGCTAAAGCTGCAAATAAATGGTTAGAGGAAGGTAACAAAGTTAAAGTAACAGTTCGCTTCAGAGGTAGACAAATGGCTCACGTTGATTTAGGTGAGGAAACATTAAATAAATTCATTGAAATGTGCGAAAAAGGAACTACTGAAAAGAAAGCTGTTCTAGAAGGACGTAACTTATTTACAATTCTAGTTCCAAAGAAAGAAAAATAGTAAAAACATAGGAGGAAACATTCATGCCAAAGATGAAAACAAAAAAAGCTGCAGCAAAACGTTTCAAAATTACAGCTAGCGGTAAAATGATGAGAAAGCAAGCATATAGACAACACGATGCTTGGGGTAAAACAAAGAAACAAAGAAGACACTTAAGAAAAAATACAAGCGTACACGAAACAGATCAAACTAGATTAAAGAACTGTTTCCCAGGACAACTTTAATTTGGGAGGTAATGTAAGATGGCAAGAGTAACACGCGGATTTGCAACACGTAGATATCGTAATAAAATCTTAAAATTAGCTAAAGGTTATTTTGGTTCAAAACACCGTTTATACAAAACAGCTAATGAACAAGTTATGCGTTCATGGGCATATGCTTATAGAGATAGAAGAAACAAAAAACGTGATTTCAGAAAATTATGGATCACAAGAATCTCAGCAGCTGCTAAATTAAATGGTATTTCATACAGCAAATTAATGCACGGATTAAAATTAGCTAATATCAACATTAACAGAAAAATGTTATCAGAATTAGCTATCCATGATGCACCAGCATTTGCTAGCTTAGTTGAAACAGCTAAAAACGCTTTAGTAAAATAGTTTTAAAAATTAAACACACCTTATGGTGTGTTTTTTTTACTTTTTATCTAGTAAACATTATATAAAATAAGATATAATATATTCGGTGATTTATTATGAAGACATGTAAAGCATATTTTGATGACTATAACTTAATACATTTTTCATATCATAAATCTTATTACAACGGCAAAGTATCAGATTTTAAATTAATTCATAAAGGAATCTTGATGCCTATTAATGCAATTGTAGTTGGTGAAGATGAAGAATGGATTTATTATAAAGCTGTATTAGATTTTAAAATTACAGTAGGAGAAGATTATAAATTATTAGAGAAGAATGGTTATAGAGAAGATGTTAAGTATCGTTTAATTACTAAAACAGATAGATTCGATGAAGAATTTTATACTGAAGAACCATTAGGAAGTTTTTACTTTGAAAAGTATACTATCTTTAGAGTTTGGTCTCCATTTGCAACAGAAGCATATGTAAAAATTGATAATAATTTATATTCAATGACAAGAAAAGAAAAAGGTGTATATGAAAAAACAATTCATAAAAACTTAGATGGAAGAGAATATTCATATTTAGTTAAAGTAAATGGATATTATGTTGAAGCACTTGATCCATATGCAAAACTTACTTCTTTACAGTCTCATAAATCAGTAGTCTGCAATGATGAAAAGATTAAAATAGATTGGTGTGATTATAAAATAAAAGAATCTAAATCAATCTATGAAATGAGCATTAAAGATATAAGTGCTTATTGTAATAAAAATAATAGTTTATATCTAGGGCCTCTTGAACCTGTATATGGATATGAAACAATTTTAGATTATATTAAAAGTTTAAATGTAAGTCACATTCAACTTTTACCGGTTAATGATTTTGGCTCAGTAAGTGATGAAGATTTATCTACATATAACTGGGGATATGATCCTATTTCATATTTTGCATTAGAAGGAAGTTATTCTAAAAACCCTTCTGATCCTTATTTAAGAGTAAAAGAGTTAAAGACATTAATTAATGAAGCTCATAAAAGAGGATTAGGTGTAAATATTGATACTGTATTTAACCATGTTTATGATACAAAAAAACATGATTTAAACCTATTAGTTCCTTATTATTATTTTAGATTTGATGGTTTAAAAGAAACATCATGTTCAGGATGTAGAAATGATACAGACTTTGAACGAAAAATGTTTACTAGACTTATGTATGATTCATGTATGCATTTATTTAATGAATATCATGTTGATGGAATTAGATTTGATTTGATGGGGTTACTTAACTTTGAATGTATTGGAAAAATCTATGAAAATGTTAAAAAGGTCCATCAAGACCCAATGATTTATGGTGAAGCTTGGATTATGACAAATCATAATTTAGTCGCAGACTTTAAAAACTTAAAAAGAAACGAAAATATAGGTGGATTTAATGATTATTTCAGAGATAATATATTAGGTTCTCCATTCGATTTAAAAAATGTCGGATTACTTTTCCATAATGAATATAAATTAGGATTTGCTCAAGATGTTCTAAATGGAAATCATGGTAATGATTTTATAAATCATATGCAAAGTTTAAATTACATTGAATGCCATGATGGATATGCAGCATATGACTATGTAAAACAGGATTCTAAAAAAGCTGCATTAGGTCTTGCGTTAGTTGCATTATCAAAAGGTGTATCGTTTATTCACGCTGGACAAGAATTATTATGTTCTAAGAATGGCGAAGAAAACTCTTATAATAAGGGGATTCAGATAAATGGTATTGATTTTGAAAAACAAAAACAAAATTTATATGTTAAAGAAATGCTTTCAACTTTATTAGATGTAAAAGCTAAATATTACGATAAAAACACAAATATTAGATTATTTAAAACAGAATACGGGTTATTAATTGATATAAATGCTAAAAAACATCTTCGCTTAATTGTTTCTTGGAAAGATGGATTAAGAGTTGATGGTAATGTTATTTATAAATCTAATAGTGTATTAAATATTGATGATTTTGCTTTAATTGAAGATTAAAAAACGCTAGAATTCTAGCGTTTTTTTATGTGAATGATTTTAAGTTCTAATGGTGAGAAAGTTAAATCTTTTAGATAAATATCAACTGGTAATTCTTCGTTATATCTAGTACTAAACACTTGCTTAATTTTAAAGTTTTCACCATATAAAGAAATTAAATAATTAGTATCATATAAGTAATTATACCATCTATTAGGATTAGTATTACCAATGACAATTAATGCTTCATTTTTCTTAAAGAAGCCATAGTGCAAGAATGTATCATATTGATTACTTAATTGAATAAAACTGTCGTTATCTTTGATAAATCTATAGAATTTTTCACGTACTTTATTTGCTCGTATATAGTTTTCTATAAAACTTACATTAAATTCATTTCGATAGTTGAAATAGAATTTATCAAATAATGGAAGTTTTCCGAATAAAGGATGAAATTCATCTAAATGCTTATCAAAAACAGTAGATACACCTAATCCTGTATTGATTGGTGTAATTTCATGTATTTCTTGACCACAGTTTAAAAATGGAATTCCCTTTGGAATAAACATGCATGCACTAGTTAAGAATTTATTCAATTCAGGACCATTTAGTCTACTTGCAACTCTTGGAGTATCGTGAGTTTCACTTGCTGCGAATACTGGAAGAGAAGAGTATTTACTCGAATAAGCAAATTCTTGAATTTTATAGTTATATAATTCATGAATCATTAAGAATGAATTTCCTACTATTGCATCGTATTTCATTTCTTTATGATGGGCTGAGTTATGAATAAACATTTCTTCTGCGATAAATCCAAAATAAGGGTCATTTTTTCTTGCTTCTTGTATCATCATTTTATTAAGTTTAATAGGTAATGCATGACCCATATCAATTCTAGCACAGTCAATGCCGAATTCTTTTTGGTAATGTGGTATAACATTAGCGATATATTCCCAAAGTTTCTTGTTTGGTTTATTCCCTGGATTTAGTGATGATTTAGCTACATCAAATAAAAGATAAGGATTAATATTTTTATCAACATATGGTTTGCTTGAAATAGGGTTATCTAAATACATTCTAAAATAAGTAACATCATCCCATGAAGGTTGAGGATCATTTATTGTATCGCTGAATGCTGGAGCAGTAGTTAACCCAAAATAAGTTTCGATATTTTCTAATAGATTGCCTTTCATTTTACATACTTTATCCCATTTATTAGGATCTATGTTTTTTGGGTCTATAGAAAATTTTGAGATAAACTCTTGAACATATTTTGAAGAGTATAATTGCTCTGCACAGTCTTTTGTTGGAGTAGTGAAATTTGCTAATCCTTCGACATGAGGTGTTCTGTAGTTTTCTAACTCGTTAGTTTTAATCCAATAAAACCAATCAGGATGATTATTTATTAAACTAGAATCTCTTGCATTTGTTCTAGGCACAAAATCTATCGAAACTCTCATGCCTAAAATATGACATGCCTCTACAAAAGCTTTAAATTGTTCGTTTAAAGTAAGAGGATTATTACAAGTTTTATCATACAAGTTATCGTCTAAACTATAAAAGTTTAAAGCACTATAAGGTGAACCGAAATCCCCTTTTTTGTGATAAGAAGAATGCTTGAATATTGGTAATAAATAGATTAAGTTAATACCCATTTCTTTTAAAGTTGGTAAATAATTAATTGCACGTAAAAATGTACCATTCTTTATTTTTCCTTTTTCTATAGTGGAAAAAGTTGGTCTAATAAATAAAGAGTAGATATGTGCTTTATTAATCCATTTTTTATCTTTTTCAATATTATTTAAAGATTCGAGATAATCTAATTCTTCATTTGAGTTTTTTAGAATTATATTGATAGAATCTAAAAGATTTTTTCCTTCAATAACTTTAGAAAAACCATTTCTTTTTGAGTTGGAGTTTATCCATAGATTTGGTAAGCGAATAGGTTTTACGCTTGTAAAATCATATGACTCAAGATATTCTTTTAATTTAAGTAAATTATTCGCTTTTACCATATTTTCACCTCAGTCTTATTTATTCTATCAAATTTATATACATAAATCATCATTTTTTTGATATTTATTAAAAACTATTTAATATTTTAATATTAAAGACTTGTTGAAATTGTCAAATTATATTAAAATATCTTATGGCATATGTAAGAGAGGTGTTTTATATGCATGTTCAAGATTATCAAAACTTTGTATTAGGAAATGCACATGATTCATATAAAGTATTTGGAGCACATAAAACTGTTGTTGATGGTGTAGAAGGATATGTTTTTAGATTGTATGCTCCTCATGCTAAAGCTGTTGAATTAGTTGGAGATTTTAACTCTTGGCAAGGATATAAAAATAAATTAATTAAAATTGATATTAATGGTGTTTGGGAAACTTTTGTTCCTAATGCTAAAGATTACCAAAACTATAAATATCATATTCTTACAGCACAAAATATGTGGGTTGATAAGATTGACCCATTCTCATTCTTTTCTGAATTAAGACCAAAGAATGCTTCAAGAACATATGATATTGAAGGATTTGAATGGCATGATGCAGAATTTATTAAACGTCGTTCATTGAATTTTAATAAACCTATGAACATTTATGAATTGCATTTAGGTTCTTGGGTTAAAGCAACTGATCGTTTCTTTAGTTATGCAGAACTTGCTGAAAAGCTAGTTAATTATCTTCAAGATAAAGGATATACTCATGTTGAATTATTACCAATTTCAGAGCACCCATTAGACATGTCTTGGGGTTATCAATGTAGTGGTTATTTTTCTGCAACAAGTAGATATGGAAATCCAAAACAATTAATGTATTTAATTGATGTTTTACATCAAAATGGAATTGGAGTTATTTTTGACTTTGTTCCTGTTCATTTTGTTAAGGATGATTTCGGCTTGGTTAACTTTGATGGAGAACCAATTTTTGAATCTGAAGATGAAAATAAACGTTATAACTCATGGGGTTCTATTAATTTTGATTATTCTAAAGGACCTGTTAAGAGTTTCTTAACTAGTGCTGCTAATTATTATTGTGACTATTTCCATGTTGATGGAATTAGATTTGATGCAGTAAGTAATATTATTTATCCTGAAGGAAATAAAAATGCTGGTGAGAGAAGTGAAGGCATAGCATTTATCAAGCATTTAAATGGAATGTTAGACTTCTATCAACCAAAAGTTATGAGAATTGCTGAAGATTCAAGTGATTATCAAGGCGTTACATGGTCAACTAAAAATGGTGGATTGGGCTTCCACTATAAATGGGATTTAGGTTGGATGAATGATACATTAAAGTATTATGAAACAGATCCTATTTATCGTAAATATGAACACCATAAGATTACATTCTCAATGTTCTATTTCTATAATGAGAATTTCTTACTTCCACTATCTCATGATGAAGTAGTACATGGAAAGAAATCTATTATTGATAAGATGTGGGGTTCTTATGAACAAAAATTCCAACAAGTAAGAAACTTATATGTATATATGTACACTCATCCTGGAAAGAAATTAAACTTTATGGGTAATGAGATTGCTCATTTTAGAGAATGGCATGAACATACATCTATGGACTGGTTCTTATTAGATTATCCAGCTCATAAAAAGTTTTTAAACTTTATTGTTGAATTAAATAAGGCATACATTAAAAATCCAGCCTTATATAAATATGATTATGATGAAAGTAAATACAAATGGTTAATCGTTGATAATAAAAATGAAAGCATTTTTGCATATTATCGCGAAGTTGGTAAGAATATTATAGTAACAGTTCTTAATATGACACCAGTTTATTATAAGTCATATCATGTACCAGTTCCTTATGAAGGAAAATATAAAGAAATCGTTAATAGCGATTTAGAAAAATTCGGTGGTTATACAAATCGCGATAAATATATTAAATACGCAACATTTAACTATGGGGCAGAGCAAAATTTTATTGATTTAACTCTTCCTTCATTTGGTGCGATTGTTTTGAAGTTTGAAAGAAAGTAGGTTAATTATGTTTATTAATAAAGAAGAATTTAAAAATGAGTTTAGAATGCGTCTTATTGAAAAATACGGACGCTCAATTGAAAAAGCTCATAAGTATGAATATTATGATGTTTTAGGAACAATGATTCGTGACTATGCATCTGTATATTGGAAAGAAACTAAAGATAAAACATATGGTGGAAGACAACTTATCTATTTCTCAATGGAATTCTTACTAGGTAGAATGATGACAAGTAATCTTGAAAACTTAGGTATTGCTGAAATGGTAAAAGAAGGCCTAGATGAATTAGGTATTTCTTTAGATGAATTAAAAGAATTAGAAAGTGATGCTGGTTTAGGTAATGGTGGTTTAGGTAGACTTGCAGCATGTTTTATGGATTCATTAGCAAGTGATGCATATCCAGGCCATGGTCATACAATTCGTTATGAATATGGATTCTTTAAACAAGTTATTAAAAACGGAAAACAATATGAAATCCCTGATCAATGGTTAACATTAGGAAATGTTTGGGAAATTAGAAAACCTAAACATGCAGTAGATGTTCATTTCTGGGGTCATGTTGAAACATTCATAAAAGATGGAAGATTAATGTTTAAAACTGTTAATAGTGAAGTAGTAAGAGCAGTACCATATGATATGCCAATGGTTGGATATAAAAATGGTGTTGTAAATACTTTAAGATTATGGAGTGCAGAACCAAGTGTTAACCATATTAAAGAAGATATGGATTTCTATGAATATTTACATAACATTAAAAAATTATGTCATGGTTTATATCCAGATGATTCTACTGAAAATGGTAAATATTTAAGATTAAAGCAACAATATTTCTTTGTTTCTGCTGGTTTACAAAGTGCAATTAGACAACATTTAAGAAATAATCCTACTCTAAATAATTTCCATGAAAAATATGTAATTCAATTGAATGATACACATCCAATTTTAGCTATTCCAGAACTTATGAGAATCTTAATGGATGAATATTATTTTGAATGGGATGAAGCATGGCATGTTGTTAAAAACACATTTGCTTATACTAACCATACAGTTATGGCTGAAGCTTTAGAAAAATGGCCTATTTATATGATTAAAGCTCTACTTCCTCGTTTATATTTAATTATCGAAGAAATCAATAATAGATTTGTTGCTTTCTTAAGATCTCAAGGACATGATGAAGCAAAGATTTATAGATTAGGATGTATTAAAGATGGTTTAGTACATATGGCTAATTTAGGTGTAATCGCATCATTCAAAGTAAATGGTGTTGCTTGGTTACATACTGAAATCTTAAAATACAATGTTATGAAAGATTTCTATGATATTTATCCTGAAAAATTCAATTCAAAAACAAATGGTGTTTCACACCGTAGATTCTTAGCTTATTCTAACAAAGAACTAGTTAATTTAATTAATAAAGCTATTGGTGAAGATTGGATTGAAGAACCAAATAAACTAGAATTATTAAAAGATAAAATTACTCCTGAAGTAATCGAAGAATTTTCAAATGTAAAAAGACAAAGAAAACAAATTGTCGCAGACTATATTAAGAAAGTTCAAGGTGTTGAAATTGATGTTAACTCAATCTTTGACATTCAAGTAAAAAGATTACATGCTTATAAACGTCAAACTTTAAATATTTTCCATATTATCGATTTATATTTAGAAGCTAAATCAAATCCTAACTTTAGTATGACACCAAGAACATTTATTTTTGGTGCTAAAGCAGCTCCTTCATATAAGTTTGCTAAAGAAGTTATTGAGTTAATTCACGCAATTGCTAATAAAGTCAACAACGATCCAGAAGTAAATAAATGGTTCAAAGTAATTTTTATTGAAAATTATGATGTAAGCAAAGCTGAAATTATTATGCCTTCATGTGATGTTTCAGAACAAATCTCAATGGCAGGTAAAGAAGCAAGTGGTACAGGAAATATGAAGTTTATGATGAATGGTGCTATTACTTTGGGTACATACGATGGTGCTAACGTCGAAATTTCTCAATTAGTAGGTATGGATAACTGTGTTATCTTTGGTGCAAGAGATGAAGAATTAGTAAAAGTTCAAAGAGAAGGAACTTATAAAGCTATGGATTTATATAAGAAAAATCCACGTTTAAATAGAGTATTAAATTCATTAATTGATGGTACATGGAAAGAAGGAAGCTATTTCCAAAGTATCTTTAATGAAATTATGACAAAAAATGACGAATTCTTTATTCTTTATGACTTCGATGCATATAGAGAAGCTCAATTAAAAATTCAAGCATTATATAACGATAGAGCTAAATGGAACGAAATGTGTTTAATCAACGTTGCTAAATCAGGATACTTTAGTTCTGATAGAACAATTGAAGAATATGTTCGTGATATTTGGGGATTAAAGAAAATCGTAACTAAATAAGATGGAATTCAAAAATTTAAATTCAATTCGTCAAAGTTGTCGTAATTATAAAAAAGAAGTTATCACAAAAGATGAAGTTTTGAAGGTAATTGAAGTTGCTTCTTTAACTCCTTCTGCTAAAAATGTTCAGCCATGGAGAGTTAAGGTTGTAATGGATTATCAATTTGATGAAATTTGTGAATGTTTTCAAGAAAATGGTAGGAATCTATTTTTAAATAATGCAAGTGCATTATTAGTCATTTATGAATCTGAGCAATCGATGGAAGTAAATAAACGACCTCATATAGATTTTGGGATGTCTGATATTGGAGCATATGCATATGCATTAACATTAGCAGCTAAAGACCAAGGTTTAGATTCAATAATTATTGGTTATATTAATGCTTCTAAACTAGGAGAATTATTAGATTTGGATAAAGATTCAATTCGTTTAATGGTTGCCTTAGGTCACGCAAGTGAAAATGATGTTCTTAGAAAGAAAAATAGATTGTCATTAGATGAAGTTGTATCTTTTCATGAAAAAAAAGTAAAAAATATCGAGAGTTAATTACTCTCGATTTTTTATATTGTTTGTTATATAATTATCCTAGGTGATTATGGTGAATTTTATATCTATAAAAGAGAGACAAATTGAATATAAAATTACTCGATTAAAAAAGAAAAATATTTCTTTTCGATTTATTAATAATATCTTAGATATTCGTGCGCCTTTAAATATGTCCGACAAAGATGTAGTTAATGTAATTAAGATAAATGAAGAGAGATTATTTAAATTATTAATAAAGGTAGAGAGTAATAAAAAAGAACCATTGTCATTTGAAGCAAATCAAAAAATAAAGGTGCTTGGTAAAGAGTATTTGATTATTTTAGCTAAAAAAAGAACTAAAGACGATTATTGTTTTTATGTAAGAGAAAACAATATCAATAATGATGTATTAAATTTAGCATTAATTGATTTTGATAATTATATCTCAAAGCGTACAAAAGAATATTTTGACTCAATGTATTCAAAGGGAGATTGTCCTAAATTGTCATATAAATTTGTTAAAGGATATTATGGAAAATATTCAAAGACTGATCATGAAATAATTTTTAATATTTCACTTGCTTTTTTAGATAAAGAATTAGTAGATTATGTAATAGTCCATGAATTATCACATATTAAATATTTAAATCATCAAAAAGAATTTTATGACTTTTTAAAGATGTTTTTACCTAATTACAAGTATTTAGAAAAACGATTAAAAAAGGAGGGAAGAGTAAAATGAAAATAACTTCATTGCAAAATCAATTAGTAAAGTTTTATGCTGGTCTTAAATTAAAAAAGAATCGAGAAATTAATAGACTTTTTCTTTTAGAAGGAGAAGATTTATTAAAAGAAGCACATGCTGCAAAAATGATAAGATCCCTTCTTTATGTAGGTAAAAAACCATTTGAAGATAATTCGATTGAGTTTATTGAAGTAACTGAAGAAATTATAAAAAAACTTTCTTCTCAAGTTACTCCTGGAAAGTTTATCGCAGTTTGTAATTTTTTAGAAAAAAGTGAGGAGAAAGGAAATAAAGCAATCGTATTAGATGGAGTACAAGATCCTGGAAATGGAGGAACTATTTTAAGAAGTGCAATCGCATTTGGCTTTGATGAAATGATTCTTTCTAATGATTCGTTTGATATCTATAATGATAAATTTCTAAGAGCTAGTAAAGGTAGCATTTTCAACATTAATATTAAAAGAATTAATTTGAAAGAAGAACTAATTAAAAGAAAAACAGAGGGATATAAAGTTATTACAACAAGTGTTGTAAATTCTACTTCTTATGATGAATATAATTATGAAGATAAATTATGTTTAGTTGTTGGAAATGAAGGACAAGGTATAAGTAAGGAAATTTTTGAGTTATCTGATGCTTCTATTCATATTCCGATGAATGATAAAATGGAATCTTTAAATGTTGGTGTTGCTGCGAGTATAATAATGGCAAAAATTTACATTAATAAAAAATAGTAAAGATTATTTAGGAATATCTAAATTTAGCAAGGTTTATAATAATAAACTTTGCTTTTTTTACTTGATTGAATTGTATAAATATATTAAAATATATTTGTGTATTGCATGCATATCATTTTTTTGTGTGCAAATGTAAAGGAGGCAATTAAAATGCAATTTAGAATGACTCCAGCTCCGTTCCAAAGACAAAGACGTACAACAACACAAATTATGGTTGAATTATTCTTAGTCTTATGTGCAGTCTGGGTTTATGCAATCGTTTTTAACTTTGTAAATGTTTCATGGCAAAACGGATTGAGCGTAATTTTAATTGGATTAGTTTCAGTTATCGTTTCATGCTTATGTGACTTTATTGTTGGTTTATGTCAAAAGAAGCCATTAAAAGAATTACCAATGCATATCTTAAAATCTTACAGTTATGTTACTGGTATTATCTTTGCTTTATGTTTACCTGCTAATACATCTTTATTTGTAGTAGTATGTGGATCATTATTTGGTACTTTATTAGGTAAATTAGTTTTCGGTGGATTTGGTCATAATATTGTTAACCCAGCAGGTATTGGTAGAATTTTTGTAGCTTTATCATTCTCATTAGGTGTTACATTATTACCTAATGCAGATCCTGATTTCCAATTAGGTGCTACTGTTACTGGTAGTATTGACTGGACAACAGGCTTTATCCCTGGTGGTTATTCATTAGGAGACTTATTCTTAGGTCAATATATAGGTGCTATTGGTGAGACATCAGTATTAGTATTATTAATCGCAGCAGCTATTTTAATTTGGAGAGGCATTATTAACTATCGTGTCTTTGCTGCTTATGTGGGTACAAGCTTTATTATCGCATTTGTTTTAGGCTTAGTATTCGGCGTTGACTTTGTATTAACATATGCATTAACTCATTTATTCGTAGGTGGATTAATGTTTGGTGGTGTGTTTATGATAACAGACCCTGTTACATCTCCAACTTCATCATTAGGTAAAATTATTTACGCTATTGGTGCAGCAATGTTAACAATGTTAATTAGAGTTTGTGGAAGCTTACCTGAAGGTGTAGTATTCTCAATCGTAATTATGAACTTTATGGTTCCATTAATTGATGGTGCTATTAAAGGTAGAACAACTGATAAAGTATGGAAATCATGGGTTACAGTTGCAGTTGCAGTAGTAATTGCAGTTCTTGTAAATGTTGGTTTCGCATTATTATAGGAGGAAAGATTATGAAAATTAATAGCTTTGTAAAATTTCCTTTAGTATTAGGAATCGTTGGCGCAATTTGTGCTGGTGCATTAGGTGTTGTTTATGAAGTAACAAATCCTATCATTCAAGAAAGAATTAACTTAGAAGCAAACGCTGCAATTTCTGAATTAATTCCTGAAATGGATCCTGCTACAGATACAACAAAAGATTTAACACCTGATTTAGATGCAGAAGTTTTAGGACAACACAAACTTTCTTCTGTAAAAGAAGTTACAGTTGATAATGAAGTATTTGCTTACGCTTATCAAGTAGCTGGAAGCGGTAGAAATGGTGATATCGTTATGATTGTTGTCATTTCTGCTAAAGAACAAAAAGTATTAAATTTAAAAGTTTTATCTCAATCAGAAACTGGAGATTATTGGAATAAACTTGTAACAAATAACGTTTTAGATAATTTCAAAGATGCTTCATTTGATGATATTTCTGCAGTTGCTGACTTAAAAGTTGGTGCTACAGTTTCATTATCAGGTGTTGTTGATGGAGTTCAAAAAGCAGTTAAGTTCCATAGAGAAAATATCTTAGGTGAAGAGTCTACTGGTATTGAATTAACAGATGGTGAAATTACAAAATTAGCACTAGCTGAAGGACAAACTTTAGCTGATGGTACAGAAACATTTGTTGAAAAATTAAAAACAAATACTGGTAAATATGAAAGCATTATGCAAACAATGGGCTTTATTCAATTTATTGAAATTAAAGACGCAAGTGAAGCAACAGTAGGTTATATTTATCTTGTAGAAGGTGTTTATAACTGTGAAGTTGCAGATCACCAAAGAGCAGACCAAAAATTCAAATTAGCTTATATGTTTGATAAAGATTGGAAAAATAGTAAAATTGTTGTTTTATCATCATCAGACTCAATGAAAGATATGCCTAATCCTCAACCAGCATTAGGAGATAATGAATGGATGAATCAATTTAATGGTTTATCAATCAGTGAATTATCAGCAGCTGTTGGTGGTGCAGAAGATAAAATTATTGGTGCAACATTTACTTCTACTGCAATTAAAAATAACATTAAAGCTGTAGTTAATGCTCATACAAGAGCATTTGGTAGTAAATAGGAGGTGGACAAGATGAGTAAAAATGAAAATAAAGTTTCTTTAGGTTCAATCTTTAAAGAAGGTATCTTTTCCGGAAACCCATTATTTATCCAATTATTAGGTCTATGTCCAGCATTAGCTATTACTACTTCTATTATGAATGCTGTTGGTATGACAATGGCTTTCACATTCGTATTAGTTTTATCTAACATTACAATTTCTTTAATTAGAAAAATTGTACCAGATGAAATCAGAATTCCTGTTTATATTATTGTTGTAGCATCATTTGTTACTTGTGTTTCATTATTAATGCAAGCATTTATGCCAGCATTATATAATTCATTATCAACATTTGTAAACTTAATTGTTGTTAACTGTATTATTTTAGGTAGAGCAGAAGCATTTGCAAGTAAAAATAAAGTTGTTCCTTCAATTATAGATGCTTTAGGTCAATCATTAGGTTATGGTTTAGCATTATTAATTATCTCAGCAATTAGAGAAGTTGTTGGTACTTTATCAATTACATTATCAAATCCTTTTGATTCAACTCAATCTGTTACATTTAATTTCTTAAAAGAAGAATTTTTACCTCAATTTAGAATTTCATTCTTTACATCTGCAGCTGGTGCATTTGTAACTATGGGTGTTATTTTAGCAGTTATCGCTGCATTAAAAGATAGAAAAGCTAAGAAAGGAGATGCTAAATAATGTCATTCGCAGAAATTATTTCACTAGCAATCGGTGCAATCTTAGTTAATAACGTATTACTTTCTCAATTCTTAGGAATTTGTTCATTTATTGGTGTTTCTAAGAAAAAATCTAGTTCATTAGGTATGGGCTTAGCAGTATTATTCGTTTTAGTACTTTCAAGCTTAGTTACTTGGTTATTATATAACTTAGTATTAATTCCATTGGGAATTGAATTCTTATCAACAATTGTATTTATTTTAGTTATAGCTACATTAGTACAATTCTGTGAAATGGTTATTAAAAAATATATGCCTGCTTTATATAAAGTATTAGGTATTTATTTACCACTTATCACAACTAACTGTGCAATCATGGGTGTTGCTAACTATGTTAACGTAACACAATCTTATAACTTGCTTCAAACATTAGTTTACGCAGTTGCAATCGGTCTTGGTTATATTCTTGTTATGTATATCTTTGCTGGAGTTCGTGAAAAAATCGAATATGCTCCAATTCCAAAAGCTTTTAAAGGTGCTGCAATCGCATTAATTATTGCTGGTATCATGGCAATGGCATTCTCAGGCTTTGCTGGTATCGCATAGGATATGGGACAAGAACAAATAATTGGAACAGTTGTCGTTTTAGTAATCATGATAGGTTTGTTCTTAGTTTGCTTTATTGCAAATAGAAAAACACCTAAACCTGAAGGTTGTGAAGATCTTGAGGCAGAATGTGAAAACTGTCCAATTACAACATGTTTAAAAAATACTTCAAAAAAGGAGAAATAAGATTATGGATTTAAAAAATATCTTAATTGCAGTTGCTATCTTATTAGCTGTATCAGCAGTATTAGGATTATTATTAGCAGTTGCATCTAAATTCTTAAAAGTAGAACAAGATGAAAGAATAGATCAAGTTGTTGCAATGTTACCTGGTTATAACTGCGGTGCATGTGGTATGGCTGGATGTGCTGCATTCGGCGAGGCTTTAGTAAATGGTGAAGCAAAATCAGTTTCAGGATGTAAAGTAATTAAACCTGATAAAAAACAAGAAATCAAAGATTACTTGGATAATACTCCAGGTGCTGATGGTTCATACGCTAAAGTAACATTATAGTATTCTAAAAAAGGCTTAAATTTTAAGCCTTTTTTTAAGATTGTGAAAAAATATACACTTTGTGAATTAATTGACAATAATTTATAGAAAAATTATATTATATTAGTTGAATGTCTTATTTAATTATAGTATAATTAGGATGCAAAAAAATGCAAAACAAATTTTTTAGGAGGAATTATAAAATGAAAAAAAGATTTGGATTATTAGCAGCTTTAGTTATGGCAGTTGTTACATTAGCTGGTTGTTCTAAACCATTACCAAAAGCATGGGGAGAAGAAGGTTCAACAACTTATAAATCAGCAGAATGTAAATTAACAATTAACCCTACATTATATGAAGGTGCAGAAGCTTTAGCAGACTACATGGGCAGAAAAGACGTTGTTTATGTTGACTTAAGAAACGAAGCAGAAGGTTATGCAGCTGGACACATCGAAGGATTCATTTCATTCTCATGGTTCAAAGTTATTTGTGGTAACGATGATCAATTATTCTATACAGAAGACAACAACGTTACATTCAAAGCAAGATACAATGAATCAGTAACTGAATTTGAAAAAGTATTCCCAAAAGACAAAGCAATCTTTGCTATGTGTCAAGTTGGTGGCCGTGTTGCTAACTTCATGAAATTATTAGCTTTCTTAGGCTATGATATGACAAGATGCTACAATATCGGTGGTCAAAACGATGTTCAAGATGGTTTAGGTTTAACAGTTTCAACTGATACAACAGTTCCATCAATCACTTACGATTACACAAAATTCACAAAGAAATAGTAATTAAAAGTTGAATACTAAAAGGGGAGTTCTACTCTCCTTTTTTTAGAGGTTTGTATATGAAAAGAAAAATTATTTTGACATTATTTTTATTATTTATCGTAGGTTGTAGTAATGTAGAAAAGAAAATTCCTGAAAAAGTTAATCCGGAAGGCTTTTCAGTAAGAGATTCCTCAGTTCAACCACATAACTTAGATGAGTATTTATTTATTGATGATGTTATGTATGTTGATGTAAGACCATATTCAAGTATTATTAAATATGGCTATGTTGCTGGTTTCCAATTTGTTCCTTATTATGATTTAATTGCGAGTAGAATTAATGACAAGACATTATTTGAAATGACTAGCAGCGGACAAACTGGTTCATTTATTCCTAATTTTATTGAATCTGAACAATATTTAAATCATTTATTTCCTAAAGATAAAATAATATTAGCAATTTCTGAAGAAGGATCCGAATGTTCATATTTATTTAATCTTTTAAAACAATATGGATATGATCCGAAGAATTTATATAACGTTGGTGGATTTGCTAATAATTCTGGTTTTATCTTAGCATATCGAAATTTAGATGATCCAAAGAATTTAGTTCCAGGTAATTCTCTAGATATTAGTTTTTCAATTGATTATAACTTTACTGAAAAATTAACACCTGTAGAATAATGATTATTTATTGCAATAATAATATCAATATGATATTATATAGTATGTATTAATGGAGGAAAAATTATGAAAAAAGTATTTAAATTTTTAACTGCATTTTCATTATTAGTTGGTTTAGCTTCATGTGGAGTTAACGGTACATGTAATGAAAGCGGTGCATGTGGCGGTGGAAGCTTAGATTTAGATTCAGTTAACGAATATTTTGAAAACGATCCTCAATGGAAATTCTTAAACTTAAAGGGTAATAAAATCACATTAATTCCATTTACACATATCAATGGTCCAAAAGACGAATGGGCATTCTTTGGTATTGTAAATTATGAATATAATGCAATTGATTATTACAAATACCAAGTAACTTACTTATCATGTACATGTAGAGCACCTGAAGTAAACTACTGGCAAACAGCTTATGTTGAATTAACAGTTCCAACAAGTGGTGTTGCAGATGACGTAGTATTACAAACATTATCATTTGAAAAAGATGGTTCAGGACACTACAATGCAGGTTTCTGGGGAGATTCAGGTACTAACGGTTATTATATCGATGGTAGTAAAGGTGTTACTTATGAAGCAATTAAAGAAGGATTTATTCCATTTTTAGTTGGTAAAACTAAAGCTGAATTAAGCCAATATAATCAATATGATGATATCAATAAAGATGAATTCAATGCTTGGGCACTTGAAAATGAATTAAAAGTTACATTAAAACAATATACTAAAGATGGCGTTGATGAAAATGGTGTACCATTAGATCAAGAAGAACCAACTCAAATTACTTATGATACATTTGTTGGTGCTAGCGTTTCAACAAACAACATCATTAGAATTGTTAACTCTTTAATTGAATATCACGCTGCAAACAATATTTAATGAATTAAAAAAGGTTTATCAATTAAACCTTTTTTTTATTGTTAATTTATAGTATAATTATTTATCGACAAAGGATGGTTATGATGAGAAAATTTAATTTAATTAGTTTAGCATTAATATCAGTTTTATTAGCTGGATGTGAAATTCATATTTCAACATCTTCATCTTCTTCATATGTAGATAGTACAGAATATGAAGTGGTTGATTCATATGTATCTAATATTTTAACAGCGGATAAAAAAGTAGTTACACCTTTTAATACCTCTATGGGATTAAGAGTTTTTTCTGAAGCTGATAATAATAAAGTTTTCCCAGTATATGAAAAGGAAATACAACGTCTTCATTCTTTGTTTGATCGATATAATTCATATAAAGATTCGAATGATAATCTTCTAATTAATTTAAAATCTATAAACGATAGCTATGGTAAAGGGGAAGTATTAAAGATTGATGATGATTTAGAAAAACTACTTACTTTATCTATTGAATTATCAAAATTAACTGAAGGATATTTTAATCCTACGATGGGAGTATTAATCGATGAATGGAATACATATGAAGTTGATGGTAAAATTCATAATCGCTTTTCTCCTTTTGCTTCTGAAGGCGTAGATATTACATTGGATGAAGTTAATAAAGGATTAGAAGCAATTATTCCTTTTGAAGATTTAGAAAATTATTTAATTATTAATCAAGAGGAAAATACAATTGAATTTAAAAAATATAAAGATGTTGAAAAAGTAACTTTAAGTTTAGGTGCTATTGCTAAAGGATATGCAATAGAAAAAACAAAAGATATGTTAGATAGTTTCAATACTTCATTAATGATTGATGGTGGAAGTAGTTCTGTATATACAGTTGGCAAAAATCCTTCACCTGATAGAGATTATTGGGTTATGGGTTTATCTTCTCCTTATAAAAATGGAATGTTTCCAATTTCATTTGCAAACGTTAAATTAGAAGGAACTTATGCTTTGTCTACATCTGGAGATTATGAAAACTGCTTCTATATAAAAGATGAAAACGATAGAAAGATATATAGACATCACATTTTAAACCCATTTACAGGATATCCTGAAAATTATCAAAGAGTGATTTCCATAGTTTCAAGTTCCAGAAGTGATGTTCTTGATGGATTATCAACTGCTTTATTTAATATTGAAGATTTAGATAAAATGTTTGAAATATCAACTAATGTAGGAAAACATTTTGGTATTGAAATTGATTTTATTATTGAACGTGAGTATGATGAAGTTTCAAAAACCTTAGATATTTATTATACTGAAGGATATAAAAGTAAAATTATGAGCTTTAATACAAGCAAAGTTAAAATAAATGAAGAAAAAATTGTTGGAAAGAGTGATGAAAAAGATGAAAATTAAAAAAATATTATTATCTGCTTTATTAGTGTTTGGTTTAGTAAGCTGCAGTTCAGGCGATGAAGTATTAAACTCTTATAAGGAAGAGGGAAGATATATTGAGATTACTTTTGATCAATATATTGCCAAAAAGAATAATTATGAAAGTTTTATTTTCTTTGTAAAAAAAGGAAATTGTTCATCATGTAAGAAATTTTATGGTACAGTTAAAACATTTTTTGAAACATATCCAGATTTCGGTATTTTCTATATTGACTATGATGAAATGTATGCACAAGACAGATTAACTATGGCATCTCATTTTTCTAGTTGCTTAGGAAAAGACTATTATTTAGAAAGAGAGTTTGTTGTAAATGAATTATATACTCCAAGTGTTGGTAAAGTAATTCAAGGAGAATTGGTTGATGCTTTTATAGGTAATCAATCCGTGGAAGAACTATCTTATTTATATCAAGTAAACTATATTTCATTTGATTATTATTATAACTATACAAGAAAAACAGCTAATAAAGATTCATTTAAAATGTTCTTTAGTTTAAAAGGTGATCAAGAATACGATACTTTTTTAAGAAATTATTATCAAAACAATAAAAACTATGTAGGTTATTATATGGATTGTAGCAAATTTGATGAATCAGACTTGGATAGATTACTTAATCGTATTAATTATATCTATGATGAAGAGAGCAAGTTAGATAAACTTCCTAACTATTTCTATTTAGAATATGATAAAGGATTACTTAAAACATTCGAAGAAGGTAAATATGATGAAGATTCATTAAATTCATTATATAGTTCAAATTAAGGGATAAAATTATCCCTTTTTATTTTAAAATAATTATATCTATGGTATAATACTTAAGCGAAAGAGGTGAGAACATGAATATTTCTTTAAAACCAAATAAACATGATATTTTTGTTCTTGCGATTACTTTGTTACTAATTATTACTTCAATAATTTTAATGTTTTCAAATAGAGTAACTGGAAATAGTATAGTTGTAATTAAATATAATAATCAAGTTGTTCATACTATGCGTCTTGATCAAGATGAAAGATTTACAATGAAACAAGAGGACTATGACTTGTTACTTGGGGATTTAACTGTTGAAGTTAAAAATGGTAAAGTTGCAGTTGTTGAGCAAACATCTAATCATAATTATTGTGAATTGATGGGAGAAAATGATAGACCTGGAACTGCCATTATTTGTGCTCCTAATGGAGTTGTTATTACAATTGTAAATGAAGATTCTGCACCTCCAGAATGCGACTGGGGTCCATGTATGGGAGGTGAGTAAAATGAATGTAAAGCAAATTACTAGATACAGCATTTTACTCGCTATTGCTGTTATTTTAAACTGGGTTGAACATCTTATTCCAATTGCATCAATTCCAGGTGTAAGGCTAGGTTTAGCTAATGCTATTGGCTTTTTATGTTTGTATTATTTAGGGTATAAAGCTTATTCGTCTTTTGGACTATTAAGAGTCTTACTTGCATCACTTCTTTTTGGAACATTTTTAGGAACATCATTTTGGATTTCTTTAGGTGGCTGTGTATTAGTTACTATAACAACTATTATTCTTACAAAGTTTTCTAAAGTTTCAATTTATGGAGTTTCAATTGCTAGTGCTATTATGCACGGATTAGGACAAGTTTTAGTTGTTGCATTATTGTACCAAACAGGATATATTATTTCATATGTATTAATTTTATCAATTACAGGGGCAATTACAGGTGCATTAGTAGCTTATCTATCTACTCTTATTATTAAACGTTTACCTAATAGATTAATTAAGAAAGCATAACTTTGAATAGTTATGCTTTTTTATGCATATTTTTATATAGGTGATAAAATGAAAATATATAAAATAGCAATGACTTATTGTATGGTTTTTTTGTTTATAATAAGCAGTATGTGTTTTTTTAAAAGTAAGGAAGTTACAGATGCTTTTGTAAATTCATGGGGCTTATCTTTTAAAGGAAATTCTGAACCCGAAATCTCTATTGATAAAAATACTTTAAATAAATACAATGCCTATTATCAAGGGGAAAAAGGTAATAATTATTTATATCTTACATTTGATTGTGGTTATGAGCTTGGTTATACAGAAAGTATATTAAATACATTAAAAAACAATAATGTTAAAGCAACTTTTTTCATTGTCGGTTATTATTTGAATAATAATTTGAATTTAGTAAAGAGAATGATTAATGAAGGTCATAATGTATGTAATCATACATATAATCATCCTAATATGGATGGATTGTCATTAGAGAAACTTGAAAATGAAATATCCAAACTTGAAAATACATATTATGAATTAACAAATCATCAATTAATTAAATACTTTAGACCACCACAGGGAATATATAATTATGCTCAATTAAATAAAATGAGTGAATTAGGATATAAAACAATCTTTTGGAGTGTAGCATATATGGATTATGATACTAAGAACCAATACTCATATCAAAAAGCATTAGACTTATTAAAATCAAGAACTCATGATGGTGCAATTATACTTTTACACAATACATCAAGTACTAATGAGCAAATATTAGATGCATATATTAAATATCAAAAAAGAATAGGTTTTTCTTTTAAAAAAATCGATTTTTAAGCTCATTATTTATTGATTTTAGATTATAAATAATCTATAATTTAAATGTTAATACGTTGATAAAGACTAGTAATTAAGAAAAGATTTTTATAGAGAGGGAAACAAATGGTGAAAGTTTTCTAAAATACTGCTTAATGAATTCACTTTGGAGTGCATCTAATCCATGCCGTTTAATCCGCGTTAAGGATAATTAAGTGTATAGATATTTATTATCTATGAACTAGGATGGTACCGCGATTTCAAGTCGTTCCTATTTGGAATGACTTTTTATTTTGTAAAGGAGAATTAGATATGGACATTAATGTACAAGGAATTATTGCTCAAATTAATGAAGTTAATGATTTAAATCAATTAAATGAACTTAAAGCATTACACTTAGGTAAAAAGAGTGAATTATCAAAAGCAATGGGTCAAATGGGTAAACTTGCTCCAGAAGAAAGAGCAGCATTTGGTCAAAAAATCAATGCTTTGAAAAAAGAAATTAGTGATGCAATCGATGCAAGAAGATTAGCTATTGAAGAAGCAATCTTAAACGCAAGACTTGCAAATGAAACAATTGATATTTCATTAGAAGGTCAAGATTTTGCTGGTGCAAGTAAATCAGTAAACCAAATTGTCGTAGATGAAATTATTGATATTTGTGTTGGATTAGGTTATCAAGTAGCTGAAGGTCCAGAAGTTGAAAGTGATCATTATAATTTTGAATTATTAAACTTACCAGCTGATCACCCAGCAAGAGATATGCAAGATACTTTCTATATTGATGAAACTACATTACTTAGAACACATACATCACCTGTACAAGCTCGAGTAATGGAAAAATGTAATGGTCAAGGACCTATTAAAATCATTTGTCCAGGAAAGGTTTATAGAAGAGATGATGACGATGCAACTCACTCACATCAATTTATGCAAATTGAAGGTTTAGTAGTTGATAAGAATATAACTATGGCTGACTTAAAGGGAACTTTAGATATGTTAGCTAAGAAAATGTTCGGTGAAAAACGTACTATTAGATTAAGATCAAGTTATTTCCCATTTACAGAGCCATCAGTAGAAGTAGATGTTTCTTGTTATAACTGTGATGGAAAAGGATGTAATATCTGTAAAGGAACTGGTTGGATTGAAATTCTAGGTGCAGGTATGGTTCATCCTAATGTATTAAGAATGTCAGGCATTGATCCAAAAGTATATCAAGGATTTGCATTTGGTATTGGTGTTGAAAGAATTGCAATGTTAAGATACGGAATCGATGATATTCGTCATTTATATACAAATGATTTACGTTTCTTAAAACAATTCAATAAAGAAAAATAGGAGGTAATAGTATGAATATTAGTTTAAATTGGTTAAAACAATATTTAGATATTTCTGGTTATACACCTGAAGAACTTGCTAGTGTTGGTACTATTGCAGGTGTTGAAGTAGAAAATATCGAATATTTAGCAAAAGCTTCAAAATTAGTAATTGGTGAAATAATTGAATGCTTTGATCATCCAGAAAGTGATCACTTACATATTTTAAAAGTAAATATTGGCGATGAAGTAACACAAATTGTATGTGGGGCTCCAAATGCTAGAAAAGGATTGAAAGTAATAGTTGCTTTACCAGGTTGCAATCTTCCTGCTAAAGGAATTGATATAAAAAAAGGTGTTATTAGAGGTCAAGAATCTAATGGTATGTGCTGTTCTTTAGTAGAATTAGGCGTAGATGAAAAATATTTAAAACAAGAACAAATCGATGGCATAGAAGAATTACCATCTGATGCACCTGTAGGTGAAACTAATGTTTTAAAATATTTAGGTTTAGATGATGTTATTTTTGAATTAAAACCTACACCTAATAGAGGGGATGTATTATCACTTCTTTCTTATGCTTATGAATTGGGTGCTGTCTTAAATAGAAAAGTAACATTTAATTATGATGTCACTTTACCAGCATTAACAAAGAGTTCATATACTGTAGCTAGTGATACTCCAAAATGCCCAAATTTCTCAATTAGAGGAGTAAAAGGTATTAAAGTTGGTGAATCTCCAAAATGGTTAAAAGATGCGCTTCACGGCTCAGGAATCCGTTCAATTAACAATGTTGTTGATATCGGTAACTATGTTATGTTATTAACTGGCTTACCATTACACATGTATGATGCAGATAAATTAGCTTCAAATAACTTTGTAGTAAAAGATAATTATGAAGGTGCATTTGTAGCTTTAGATGATCAAGAATATACATTAACAAAAGGCGATTTAGTTGTAACAAACAATAATGAAGTTTCTTGCTTAGGCGGAGTTATGGGTGGTCAATCAACTATGGTTGAAGATACAACTGTAAACTTAGCTGTTGAATCTGCTTTATTTGATGGTGTTCAAATAAGAAAAACTAGCAGAAGAGTAATGTTAACAAGTGATTCTTCTACAAGATTTGTTAGAGGCATTGATGAATCAAGAAGTAAATTAGCTTTAGATTTAGCTGCATCATTACTTGTTTCATTAGCTGATGCTAAAGAAGTAGAAGAAATTGTTACATATGGTGATATTTCAAACAAAGCAAAACCTATTTCTACTACTGTAAATAGAATTAATTCATTATTAGGAACTAAATTTTCAAAAGAAGAAGTAGTTTCATCATTTGAAAGATTATCATTTGAAGTTGAAGAAAACGAAGAAGAATTATTAGTAACACCAACTTCATATAGAAAAGATGTTACTATCGAAGAAGATTTAGTTGAAGAAGTAATTCGTATTTTAGGATTTGATAGACTTCCTATGACTTATCCATTAACTGCAACAACAGGTAAATTAAGTGATGATCAAGTCAAACGTCGTAAAATTAGAAATCATTTATTAGAAAATGGTATTAATGAAGCATTAACATATTCATTAGTTGATAGAAAATATGCTGAAGATTTTAATGTTTTCGCACATAACGAAGGTAAACCTACTACTGATTTATTAATGCCTATGACTGAAGAAAAAGCTGTATTAAGAAAAAGTGTAGTTCCATCATTATTACAATCTGTTGCTTATAACAATGCACGTAAGATGGAAGACGTTCATTTCTTTGAAATCACTAATGTTTATCCAAAAGGTGAATGTAAAGAACATTTAGGCTTAGTTTTAAGTGGGAAATTAAAAAATGTTAAATGGATGCATAACACAGTTACAGATTTCTATACTTTAAAAGGTTTAGTTATTAGTTTATTCAATTTATTAGGAGTTGAACCTACTAGATATTCTTTAACAAGAGTAGAAGAAAATAATAAATATTATCATCCAGGAAGAAGTGCATACATCATGGTTGGTAAAAAGAAAATTGGTGTTTTAGGTCAAATTCATCCAAAGATGGAAAAGAAATATGATGTAAAAACAGTTTATATTGCAGAGTTAGATTTAGGAGAAATTTTAGGATTTAAAACAAGTAAAGCTAAATTCTCTCAACTTCCAATTTACCCTTCAATTAAACGTGATATCGCTTTAGTTGTTAAAGATAGTGTTCCAGGTGCGGATTTATTAAAATGTATCAAAAAAGCTGGAAAAGCTCTAGTAAATAACTGTGAAATCTTTGATATCTATCAAGGTGAACATGTTGAAAAAGGATATAAATCAGTTGCAATTTCAATTACTTACCAAGATGTAACAAAAACAATGGTTGAACAAGAAATTAATAATGTTCATACAACTGTTTTAAATGCATTAGAAAAGGATTATAATGCACAATTAAGAAAATAAGGAAATTATCTATGAAAAAAATAATTAAATTACTAGCAGTTTTCTTTATATTATTTGGATTTACTTCTTGTGATTTATTTCAACAAAATTCTTATGAAGACCCAAAAGAAATAGCACAACTAAAAGAAGAAGGTAGATTTATTGAAATAAGCTTTCAAGATATGAAAGAAATGTGTGATGATAATGAATCATTTATCTTCTTTATCAAAACTTTTACTTGTACTCAATGTTCTTACTATCAAGATGAAATTGTTAAAGTATTAAAAGAAGATACAAATAAGAAAATTTATTGTATAGTCTTTGAGTATTTAGAAGTTATGGAACTCGAAGAGGTTAAAAACTTAGCTTATAATGTCTTGGGTAGAGATTATTATAAAGTAAATGAATGGGAACAAGGATCAGTTTATGTTCCATTAACATTCCAAGTTGTAAATGGCAAGATTTCTAACGCTTTCTGTGGCTTCATGGCAGCAAAAAATCTAAGAAATATGTATTCTATGAATTTCTTTAATTTGCATTATTTAAGCAATATAGAGGATAAATTCACTCAAGCTGAATCATTTACTCTACACATGTCAACTGTTGGAGGAGATGAAGAAAATACCTATCTAGACGCATTGTATGATGAATATAAAAATAATCCTGATAAGCTTCAAGGTTATTACTTCAATTTATATAAATTAGATAATGATGAAAAGCAAAAACTTTTAAATTTAATAAATTCAAATTATATAGGAGAAAAAAAAGAAGATGAATTAGTTTTAAATGAACTCCCTAAAAAATTTGAATTAAGTGTAGAAAAAGGTAAAATAACAGGTATCAAAAATCTTGATGAAAAATAAAACGGATTCGATTTGAATCCGTTTTTTTGTTTTCTATTTTTTAGAGAAATCTTTAACACTAGAAATTGTATTATCTCTAACAACACATAATGTTTTATCAACAAGTGGAGAGATATCAGCCAATTTTTCTGGTGGAGCACTTACGATTGCTTGTAAGTTGAAGCTTCTTAATAATCTAATAGATTCTTGAATTCTTTCTGAGTCCATCTTAGAGAATGCTTCATCAAAAATAATTAATCTAATTGAACTATTTTTGCTTGTGATGCCCATTCTATATAATTGAGCAAATGATGCTAAGATTGAAATGTAGAAAGGTGTTTGAGTTTCACCACCAGAACGTTTTAATAATGTTCTAGATAAGTGAGTCTTTTGTCCAAAACTATTAGTTACAATTAAGTCGAATTTTAAATAAGATCTATAATCAGTGTATTTAGCGATATTTCTTTCTAATTCACTTCTTAAATCTTTTCCTAAATCTTCATCAATGAATGTGATTTGTCTAAATAAATCTTCAATTGTATCACCATAATTATCAACAAATAAAGTATTTGAAATATCTTCACCTTGTAATAATAATGGGTCATTAATCATTTGATAATAGTGTTTATATTCAGCACGAGGTTGAACAGTGAAGTGATATGAATCTCCACCGAATGTTGCATGTTCTAGTGCAGAGTTTAAAGAATCGATTTGAGAGATAACACTATCAAAGTTAGATTTTAATTTTGCTAAGAAATCATTTCTGAATTCTTTCATTGCGTTATCTTTAGCAATTTTAATCTTTTCTTGATATTCTTTTAATCTTACTTCACCTAATTCTTCATATTCACTCGCATAGAATTCATTATCAGAAACATTAGGATCGTTGTTTGTTTGATATAGTGTATTATATCTGATACGAGCTTCGATAATTTGTTTCCATAATGTATTTACATTAGATAATGTAGACTCAATGTTTTGTTTTAAATGACGGTGTAAATCATCTAAATTTCTAGATTCTTTTAATAATTCAATAAATGCAGGTTCACCAACTTGCATAATAAATTGTTTTGCGAATCCTTTATTGATTTCATCTTTTTGAGCACTAGCTTTTGTTTCGTATAAAGGAAGTTCATCTTTTTGAACTCTTTCTAATGTGTTTTGTGCAGTGATGATATCCTTCGCAAGAGCTGTTTTTTCGTTATTATAATTATTTAATTTTTCTTCGACATGTTTAATTTGTCTTTCAATATTATCTAAATAATTATCACTCATTAAACGAATTGTTTCTTGAACTTTATTTAATTCAATTTCTAAATTTGGTAAGTTTGCATTTTGTGAGAATGTATCACATGTAAGTTTAATTTCATTAGTTGAAATAACTTCAAAACTACCTAATTTATCAGTACTATTTAATAATACATTAATATCTTTTAATTCACTTTGTAATGCATCATATTCATCTTGTTTGTGTTTTAATTGTTCTTCTGTAGAACCACTTCCGATGAATGGAACTGTTCTAGATAAGTTAAGTGTTCTAGCAACATAGTTTTGGTATAACATACCATCTTTTGTAATACTACGGTTATTGTTTCTTAATTTTGAAATGTCTTCACATTTAATTAAATTACCTAATAACATGTTGATATAAGCTTGTGCAGCTTCGTTTTTACATGTAATTTCTTCAGCTAATGATGAAGGATTTGCTTTATAGTTGTTATTTACAACTTTTTCAGTATCAATAATACCATAATCATAGAATCTGTAAGTTGCCTTTACATCGTTATATGCTTTAATTGCATCACCAACATATTTAGGATCAACAATTAAATAGAAACGTTGAGTATTTAAATATGTTTCAGTAACAGGTTGCCATGAACGATCTTTTACATCTAATAAATCACATAAGAAGTCTACTTGGATTTTCTTTCCGTGTTTTTCTTCTAGAATATTAGAGATAACAGTTTTAAATGTTAATAGGTTAGGGTCATAGTTTTTATGACCTTTTGATAAGCTGATGATTTCTTGTCTTAATGAAGCTAATTTTTCATCAAGTTCATCTTCTTTTTGACCTAATTTATATGATAACTTATCTAAGTTAGTTTTAAATGTTATCATATCTTTTTGCAAATCTTCTAAAACATGAACTGTAATGTTTTGCCAGTTGTTATCTAAATCGATTGCAGAAATCTTATTTAAGATATCTTCAGCAACTTTTCCTACTTCAGTGTTTGCAAATACTTTATCTAATGATCTGATTGCGTGTACCCATTCAGAAAGACTATCTTGTAAATTTTCAATTACAACTGTAACTTTTTCTTCTAAGCTAGCAATTTCTTTTTTAAGTCTATTTTCTTCTTCAACGTATTGAGCTTTACGTTTGAAAATATCAGATGCAAATTTTTCTTCGATTAAGTTATCACGATCTTTATTAGTTTGTTTAATTAAAATTTCGCATTGTTCTAATAAAGTGTTTTTATCTTCAATTTCATTTTGTAAATCAGTAATTTGAGTTTTTAAACTTTCAACTTTTCTACTAGAAATGTATAATTCACTTCTTTGCATTAAGTATTGCTTTGTTAAAACTGATTCACGTTGTTCTTTATATGTGTTGTATTTTTCACAGATATTTCTTAAGTAATCAACTCGTTTAGCTAATGCAGCTGATTCGATTTCTAATTTTTTATAACTACGAATATTTTCTTGCATTTTACCAATATCTATTGAGTTTTTGACATCACAGATATATTCAGTAATAAATTGTTCGATATTTGTAATTGGAGCAAAAGGAATAGCTTTTTTAAATAAAGAGAAGAAGTTATTTCCTAAATTTCCGAATTTTAATTTAACGAAGTCTCTATATCCTTGGTTTGTTTCAAAGAAATTGACATTTTCGTAATTAGTTAATAAATAACCTTTTAATGTTTTAATATCCATTGGTACTTTCAATTGAATGAATCTATTTTCAGGGAAAGAACCATCATATGAGAAGTATTTATGATCATAACTTGCATCTTCATATGAATCGAAAACAATACCCATAACGAATGGTTCATTAGTTTCGTCATCAACAAATTCTAATGCGATATATGATGAAAATCTTCCGTTTCTTAAATAAATTGATGTACCATCTTCTTTATCACCAATTTCACATCTTAAATAGCCTTTTAGGTTACGGCTTGATTTATCAGTTGCTGATTTGTTAAAGAAGTGACCAGTTGTATCTCCTAAAACTACTAATTGTAAAGCATCGATAAGTGTTGTTTTACCAGAAGCGTTTTTACCAGTTAAGAAGTTAATATCGGAGAAGTTTAATGTTTCATAAGCAAAATAATGCCAGTTAATTAATTGCATTCTTTTTAATGTTTTCATGTTACTACCTCCTTATAACTAATTTGTAAATTCGACACTTTCTTCATCGTCAAACTCTTTGAATAGAGTATTGTAAATAGAAGTTAATTTTTCATTTGATACTACCTTTAAGATGGTTGGATATATTGTAATAGTACAATTGTTTGGATCATCTAGATTTCCTTCAAATCTTGCTATTACGTTATGTCTTGATAAGATTCTTAATGCATCAGATGTTTCTTTGATTGTTGGTTTCTTTAAGATTAGCTTATCATCAAGCATTTTAACAACTACATCTGGAACTCTAACGAAAATTGATGATTTAGCACTATTTTGTTCTTTTGCATCATCGTAAATACCTCTTAGAGTAATAAGCATTAGAGTAGTGAATTTATCTAATCTTGTTTGATTAAATTCGTATACACTGTAGATGCTGATAATGCCGTTTGCATCATCTTTTTCTACTTTATATCCAGCTAATTCTAAATAAGATTCAATTAATTCATAGTTTCTTTCAACGAATCTATAGTCAGCATTAATTTTACCAACTCTATCACGTTGTTCATATATTTCTCTTAACATATATGATTTATTTAATAAGTAATTAACAACTTTACGGAAACGTTCTTTTTCAGAGTTGTTTAAGTTTACATAATCGTTATACCACATATTACTTTACCTTCTTTCTAATAAATTCAAAGTCAGGGATTAAGTAATCGCCATTGACTATATTTTCGCCTTCATTTAGCTTTAATCTATAGAACATTCTAGCGTCATATCCTCGAATAAATGAGAACATAACCATAATTAATGTATCCATATCATTAATGACAATATCTTTAGAGCTTAAACTATTAATTTCATCCATTTGAGCATGCATGAATTCAATAATACTTTTTGTAGAGAACTTTTCAGCTGAAGAATTAGATTTTTCAAAGTCTAATAATAATTCAGCGGCTCTGTTATCATCCATGATAACGAGTTCTTGAGGTTCATTATCGTATAAATCCTTTTTAGCATTGCTACGATTGAATAATGAGTTCTCTGAAATATAACCTTGACTTGTAACAGTTAAAACACTTCTAACATGATTAATAGAATCATTAATGTTATTTTCTCTTTCAGTTGCAAGCTTTTCAATAATTTTTGTTAGTTTACCTTTTATAGATTTATCTTTCTTTAAAAGATATCTCATTTTTTCAGTTGATGCTTGAACATAAGCTTGGTTTCTATCATCAATTAATTCAACCAATTCTTCTAGTTCTGATAGTTTATCAATAATTTGATTAAACATTGATAAGATACCCCAGTGAGCATCATCTTTAGTTTTATATTTATTTTGAACAACCGCATTTCCAATCATTTTTTCAATATTTTCTTCATCTTTCATCCATTTAGATAAGATTGTTAAGATAGGTCCTTTAAATCTACTGATTGAATCTCTAGTCTTAAATGGCAAATAAATTTGAGCAATGATTGATTTTTGATATTGATCAAAGTGATCATATAAAACTTGGTTGATTGTTTTTAAACCACTTAAATTTGTGTGCTTTCTTTTTAAGTTATGAAAAAGATTTTTTAATACATCTTCAAATTCATTTAATTTTTCGACTACTGATAATAATGCTGTATATCTAAAATCAACATATTCTTCGTCAGCGCTTTTTAATGAAGAGTAGACTGAGTATAAATATGAATCATATACTTTTGATTCTTCATTAACTAAATCATAAATTAAATTAATCATTTTTAAAGAATATGGAGGTAATGTTACATATTCTTTCAATCTAGAATTAGATGCGTATTCAGTTTGAATCCAACCTGTTTCTTGGAATTTTCTAACGATAAAACGTGCATAACTTGATGCACCGCTTAAAGTTTCTTTTATATTTTCTTCATCTGCTGAAGCGTCTAAATCAAAGATATTAGATTGCAAATTATTACTTAATTGTCCAACTAGTACATCTTTATCAAGCATCATATTTTGTTTGAATGATTTTCTTAATACAAGAAGTGCAGAGACATAAGTTTCTCTATTCTTTGAAGTTAATATCGTAAATAAATTCGATGGTATAATTTCAAATAGTTCCAATTTGAATTCCTCCTCTCGTTCTTTATTATAATTATAACACATAAGTGTTATATAATAAAGAAAATCCTTATTTTATTGGGAATAAATATAATTCTTTTTGTTGTTCTTGGTTTCTTTTTGGTTCTTTTAAAATAGAATAATAAATATCACTTGCTTTTAAGTCTATTCTAAGTTGTGGATAATCTTTTCCAGCAAATCTATTAAGGATAGGAGTTTCGATATCTTTTCTTATCGAAGATAAATATTCTGCTCCTTTTTTGTTAAACCCTAAAACTCTAATAAACTTAATTGGTTCTTCTAAAAGCATTTTTGCTTCTTCTTTTTTAGTGTTATTTAATATGTGAATTATTGTTCTTTTGATTCTTGCACCACTATAACGCTTTGAAGTGCATAGATCGATGAACTCATTCATAGATTTAGCTTCTTTAATTTTCTTTTTCATTAAGTATTCTATTCCTTCATCTACTAGGTGAATAGTGTTTAACTCTTCTGCAGTTGAAGAACATAATTTATACTTCAATAAATCGAAATAGTCGTTGAATTCAACTATATCAATTTTAGAAAAATCAATTGGTGTAGAGTTTGAAACGTCTTTGTTTTCTTTTAAAGCATTTCTAATTGCTTTTGCAGAAGGATAAGTAGTGTCTAATTCATTGCTTCCTTCATTATTTTCTCTTTTATAGATGTGTGGTTTTATATCGTAACCGTGTTTTTCGATTGCTTTAAGGTACGCATAACCTAATATGTCGTTAGGTGTTTCTAAATAAAATTCATGAATATCATATAATGCTTTACTTTTTGCGGCAGGATAACTATAACCTTGTTTTAAATAAACTCTTAAAACTTCATCAAGTCTAGGAGCTAAGAATTCTTTTTCGTTATATTTTTGAATGAATTCTTCAGTATTTCCACTTTCACTTCCGAAGCAAAAATCTTTTACATTAAGCTTAGTAAGTATTTCAATTGCGCGTTCAGCAAAAATATCAGCGCTTTCAACTGCATAGATAAAAGGAAGTTCAACAATTAAGTCAACACCTGCATTAAGAGCAGCCTTGACTTTTTCTTCTTTACTTATAATGCTTGGCTCTCCGCGTTGAACAAATTGACCTGACATAACAGCAATACTTATGTCTGCGCCACTTAATTTTTTTGCATTATTTAAATGCAAAATATGACCATTGTGAAGTGGGTTATATTCAACTATTAATCCTACTGGTTTCATTTATTAATCACCTACTATTTATACCATAGTTATTTTACACTATTTAGTGTAAAAAGAAAAGGACACTTTTTCGTGTCCTTAATTATACATCGATTCAACGTTAGGCCATATTCTCATTGAACGAGTTGTACCATTGAGTGTGATTCTACGATTGAACCATTCCGAGTCCTTTAATTTTGTATTGTTATTTGAACATTGAATACTTATTTCATTGTTTGTGTATGAAATAATAATATTACCATTCATAGATTCAAAACCATTATATTTTAAATATTCTTTACCATCAGATGTTTCGATTGTATATGTTGCCTGTGTAGTTACATAAACCTTAGTTGTATATGGAGCGATTCTAGTAATAAAGTCTTGAGTAGGGAACATGTTGTCAGTATCTTTTGTGTATTCACTAGAACCAGCACAACAACATACTGTAACTATCTCTGGAGTAATTGCTTTTAATAATTCATTGTTTGAAGATGTTTTTGAACCATGATGTCCTGCCTTATATAAAACGCAATGTGGTAAATTATTTAATTCGACTAAAGATGCTTCGCCTCCTGCTTCTAAGTCACCTGTAAATAAGAAGTTACTTTCTCCAACAGTGAATAAAGTGCAAACAGAATAATCGTTTTCGTCACTTGATTTTTCGAAATAATGGATTTGATTCAAAATAGTGAAAGATATTCCATCTGCTATTTCATAATAATCAGTTCCGCCATTTGTTTTATTAATGCAATCTGCAGCAGTATAGTGTATTGTACCGTTACTTACTAATTCATCTCTTAATGATTCGTATTCTTTAGAGATATTACTTGTTGTGTTTTTTAGTGCATAATCTATAATTGTTCCGACTTCAAAAGCTTTAAATATTCCAGGAGCAGAGGATGAACCAACAAATCCTGCAATATGATCTTCATGAGCATGAGTAGCAATTACATATTCAAGTTTTCCATCTTTTACATAATTATTTAAATACTCAGTAATAGTTGAAGCAGAACCCTTAGTAGAACCTGCGTCAATTAAAATATCTATTTCTCCTGCTTTAATATAAATTGAGTCACCAGTGTACTTATTTCCTAATTCTAAGAAATGGAAACTTATGTTGTCGTGTGTCAATACTTCGACTTCGCTATCTGTATAATATAGTCTAATTCCATATAACCAGAAGTTAGATCCTGTTTTCTTTTGAGTTAACTCGAATGTAATATTGTTAGCAAATTCATCACTATTCCAAATAGGGAATTCATCTTTAAATGTGTTTAGGTTTGATCCGCTACTGAAGGAAGTATTTGATGAATTTAAATTGATTTCTGATAGAGAAGTTGTATCTTTGTTGGCACTAATTTTGAAGTTGAAATCTTCATTATTTTCGCCTGATTTTGTTGCTTTATAAGTAATTTCTATTGTGATAGTTTTTAGATTAGTATTGATTTTTGGAGAAGTTAATTTATTTCCAACTGATGTAAATTTATAATAGCCATTTGATGCATCAAAACTAACTCCGTTAGATGTGAAATCTGAGTCGGAATAATCTGCAAAATTAACATTTAAAATATCTGGTAAAACGACGATAATTTCTATAGATTTTTTAATTTCGACATCTTCGTAATATATAGATGCATAAACGTTTGTTTTTCCTTTATTTACACCAGTAATTACTCCGTTTTCAACAGTTGCAATTTCATCGTTTTCACTATACCAATTGATTGAACCATAATTGATATTTTCTGGTGAAATACTTACATTTATTTGCTTGCTTTCGTTAGTGTTTAAAGTAAGAGTTTCATTATAATCGAAACTTATTTCTACATGAGTGTAAATTTGAATTTCGTAAGTATCTTTTATATTGTTTACTGTTGTAACAGATATATTAATAATTCCAGGTTTAGTAGTTGTTAAAATATTGTTTTTAAGTGTAGCACAATCAGTTTCATCAATTGACCAATTAAGAGTAGAGTCTTTAACATCACTAGGTGTAATTGTTGCTGATAATTCTACAATGTCTCCAACATAAATTCGTTTATCAATTTCATTAATCGAAACTTTTTCTATAACGTTATAGACTGTAATTAAACATGAAGCTTTTGAATTATTACTGCTTGTTGCGATTATTCGACATACTCCTGCAGATATTCCTTTAACTAAACCATTTTGATCAACTGATGCTATTTTATTATCAGAACTTTCAAATGTAATAGTTTTGTTTTCAACTTCTTTAGAAAAAATCACATTTAAGTAAATAGATTCATTTACATCTATTTCTAAAGAATCTTTTTCAAATGAAATCGTATATTCATAAGTGGAATTGCTACTAGAACTACTAATAGAAGAAATAAGACTAGAAGAACTGCTAGATGGTAAAAACTGTTCTAATAATTCACAAGAACTTATGAATAATCCTAAAAATATAACCAATAAAACTTTAAAAAAGCGTTTCATCAAATCACTCCCTATGTATAATTAAATTATAAATTGCCAAATATATTTCTACAAGCGAAAAAAATCTTTGATTTATCAAAAACTTCTAATAAATCATTGACTTTATATCGATTTAAATATATAATATTCACGTCGCTTTATGTGGAGGTGGTCTTTTTGAAATGGAGTAAATCTCAATTAGCAAGATTAGACATTCCAAATTTCACCTTTCATGAATCTATAGTCCTTGATTCTAACTTCATAGAAAGCATTCCTAATTTACTAGATCTGAAGGATATAGTAATAGAAGGAAAAGGGCATTATCTCGATGAACTAGACACACTTCGTTTAGAATTTAAGATAAAAGGAATCATGGTTGTACCATGTGCCCGAAGTTTAGAACCTGTCGATTATCATTTTGAAAGCGTAAATGATGCTGAGTATTCATTCAGTGAATCACAAAATGAAGAATGCATTATTGTTAAAAATAACGTAATTGATACAACAGATTTAATTAAAGAAATAATTAGATTGGAAGTGCCAATTAGAGTTATTAAAGAAGGCGCTGAATTAAATAAATCTGGCAAGGGTTGGGAAGTAAAAGGCGAAAATGAAGTTGGAATAGATCCAAGGTTCGAAAAGTTGAAAGAATTATTCAAATAAGTGTATAACAGGAGGTGTTCAACATGGCAGTACCAGCAAGAAAAACTTCAAAAACAAGAAAAGCTTTACGTAGAACTCACTTTAAATTAGCTACACCTGGATTAGTAGCTTGCTCAAATTGTGGTGAAATGATTAAATCACACCGTGTTTGCCCTAAATGTGGTTACTATGATGGCCGCAAAGTAGCATAATCAAATAAGTAAAGATTAGATAAAAAAGACAAGGAAATACCTTGTCTTTTTTTTGTTTATTTTTAAATAAAAGTATTTACAAATATGATGTAAAGTAGTATAATGTGGATGCAAAGGGTAGAAAAGTGGTAGAAAGTGGAGGATTTAATATGTTTATTGGTCAATATAGTCATAACATAGATGAAAAAAATCGAATCATTATACCTGCTAAGTTTAGAACTAAACTTGGTGAAAATGCTGTTATTACCCTAGGCCATGAAGGTTGTTTAGCAATCTATACTGAAGAAGAGTGGGAAAAATTACAAATTAAGTTAATCTCACTTAATACTAATCAAAAAGAAGCTAGAGAACATATTCGTGTTATTGCTGGTAGTGCTAGTGAATGTAATTTTGATAAACAAGGTAGAGTAATTCTTCCTACTAATTTAAAATCAAGAGCAAATATTAAAAAAGAATTAGTACTAGTTGGTAATATTGACCATATTGAAATCTGGTCTAAAGAATCATGGGATAGTTATTATGAAGCAGCAAGTGCAGCTTTTGATGAAATATCTGCTAAATTATAAGGAGAAATGAGTATGGGTGAATTTAAACATATTTCAGTTCTTCTTAATGAATGTATTGAGAATTTAAATATTAAAAAAGGCGGTATCTATGTTGATGGTACTTTAGGTGGTGCAGGACATAGTTATCATATATTAAAGAATTTAAATGGATTTGGCTCACTATATTGTTTTGATCAAGATATAGAAGCTATCGAGGCATCTAGCAAACGTCTATCCTCTCTCTCTCTCTCAAATTACAAATTAATCCACTCTAATTTCAGATTCATGAAACAAGAATTAGAAAAATTAGGTGTTGATTCAGTAGACGGTATTTTATTTGACTTAGGTGTCTCTTCATATCAACTTGATGAAGGTGAACGTGGTTTTTCTTATAACTATGATGCCTTATTAGATATGCGTATGGATCAATCATCATCTTTAACTGCAAAAGATGTTGTAAATCGTTATTCAGAAGCAGAATTAACAAAAATATTCTTTGAATATGGAGAAGAAAAATTTTCAAAAAGAATTGCAGCAAATATTGTTAAAGAAAGAAAAAACAAAGAAATATGTACTACATTTGAGTTAGTAGATATTATTAGAAAATCTTTACCAGTAGCTGCTTTAAGAGAAAAGGGACATCCAGCAAAAAGAGTATTCCAAGCAATTAGAATTGAAGTAAATGGAGAATTATCAATTCTAAAAGAAAGCTTAGCAAATGCATTAAAACTATTGAAACCTAAAGGTAGAATGTGTGTAATTACATTCCATTCTTTAGAAGATAGAATTGTAAAAAGCTTATTTAATGAAGTTTCATCACCAAAAAGTTGGAATAGAAATATGCCAGTTATGCTTAATGATGAAGAAATTGAATTTAAATTAGTAAATAAAAAACCAATTCTTCCATCACAAGAAGAATTAGAAGTCAACAATCGAGCACATAGTGCTAAATTAAGAGTTATTGAAAAACTCTAAGGAGGACAAGGTATGAAACTAACTAAGAAACATATGACTAAATTTGATTTTATTGCCAAGAAAATTTTCTTATTTACTGTACTTGGTTTAGTTTTAACAATCGCTTTTGTTCTTCCATTAAAATCAAGTTTAGATACTAGATGTGAAGAATTAACACAAGAAGTTCAAACATTAGAAAACAATAAAACTGTCTTGGTAAGAGATTTAGAAGAAATCGATAACCCAACAACAGTAATGAAAAATGAAGACTAAGGACACGAAAGTGTTCTTTTTTTTTGTATTTTTTTATATTCTTTTTCATATCTTTTAATGGTGATTACATGATACACTTTGAACTTATAAAAAAAATCAAAATTATCCGTGGTATTTGTTTTGCTCTTTTTTTATCTATTATTATTAAACTTTCATATTCAATGATTATGTCACATGAATACTTAAAATCTCTAGCAACTAATCTATGGGAAAGAAGTTTCCCTATCGAAGCATCCAGAGGTTTAATTTATGATAGAAATGGAAACAAAATAGCAATTAATGTTCCAGTTACTAGTGTCGCAGTAATACCATATCAAATAAAAAATAAAGAAGAAGTTGCTAAAAATCTAAGCAATATTTTAAATACTTCATATACAAATGTTTTAAATAAAATATCAAAAAAAGCGTCAATCGTAAGGCTTCAGCCGGAGGGAAGACAAATTAATGATGAACAAGCAAATAAGATAAAATCATTAAATTATAAAGGCGTATATTTAATTCAAGATTCAAAAAGATATTATCCTTATGAGACATCTCTTTCTCAATCTTTGGGTTTTTGTGGTATAGATAATCAAGGATTAGCAGGAATTGAAGCATATTATGACACGATTTTAAAAGGGAAAAATGGTAGTTTGAACTATAAAATGGATGCGAAAGGTGGATTATTTAGTAATTATCAAAGTACAATTAATGCACCTGTAAGTGGAATGTCAATTGGCTTAACTATAAATATGGATATTCAAAATTCTTTAGAAAGAGAATTAGAAAATGCGTATTTAAAATATAATCCTGAATCAATATTAGGAATAGCAATGGATCCAAATAGTGGAGAGATATTGGCTATTTCTAATAGACCAACATATAATCCGAATAACTATAAAGAATATGATCAAGAAATATATAATCGAAATCTTGCTGTTTGGAAATGTTATGAACCTGGATCTACATTTAAGGTTTTTAGTTTCGCAGCAGGACTTGAAGAGAATAAGTTTGATATGTATAAAGACACTTATTATGATCGAGGGTATGAAATAGTTGGCGGAAGAACTATTAAGTCATGGAAAAAAGGAGGACATGGTTTACAAACATTTTTAGAAGTTTTAGAAAACTCTTCAAACCCTGGATTTGTAGAAATTTCAAGAAGATTGGGTGCAGATACATTATATGATTATATTTTAGATTTTGGATTTAATTCAAAGACTAATGTTGATATTGAAGGAGAAGCTAAAGGTATTTTCTTTTCGAAAGATAATTATCATGAATTAGAAAATGCAACATCTAGCTTTGGACAAGGAATTTCTGTTACTCCAATTCAAATGGTAACAGCTTTTTCTAGCATTATTAATGGAGGTTACTTATATCAACCATATATTGTAAAGGAAGTTATTCATAGTTCTACTGATGATGTAATACTATCTAGAGCTCCGAGTGTAAAAAGACAAGTAATAAGTAAGAAAACTTCAGATTTAATGCGAATTGCTTTAGAAAGTGTGGTTTCAAAAGGATCTGGAAGAAATGCTTATATTGATGGGTATCGAGTAGGAGGAAAAACTGGATCTGCTCAGATAGCAGAAAATGGCGTATATTTACCTAGTGAATATATTCTATCTTTTATAGGAGCTGCTCCAATGAATGATCCTCAAATAGTTGTCTATATTGCCATCGAAAAACCAAAATCGACTATTCAATATGGTGGTACGGTCGCGGCTCCAATAGTAAGAAATGTATTATATGATTCATTAAAGATTTTAAATATCTTACCAAATAATGATGGTATAGAAAGAGAATATACATGGCTAGATACAAAATCATATAAAGTTGATAATTATATAGGATTAAGTAAAAAAGAAGCTAAATCTCATTATTTTAAATTTGAATTTATTGGTGATGGTAATGAGATTATTGATCAAATACCAAAAAAAGATACGATTATGAATCAAGGAAACACTATAGTATTAATTTTAAAATAATTGAGGGAAAATAATGAAAACGTTAAAAGAAGTTTTAAAATTATTAAATATTGATAGTAATAATGAAAATGAAGTATCAGGAATAAGTAGTGATTCAAGAAAAGTAAGAAACGGATTTATATTTGTTGCTTTAAATGGATTACATAATAAGGGAAGCAAATATATAAAAAATGCATTTGAAAATGGCGCGATAGCAGTATTTAACGAGGAAATAGAAGGAGAAAATATTTATAAAGTAGAAAATCTTAAAGAAAAAATTTCAGAACTTGGAAAGTTTATTTACGAATTAGATTTTGATAAGTTTAAAGTAATAGGAATAACAGGAACTAATGGGAAAACAACAACTACATCTTTAATTCATAAATCATTACTAAATAAAAATATTAATGCATCATTAATAGGTACAAACGGTGTTTTTTATAATAATGAACATCATGAAACTAACAATACAACTCCTAATCTATTAGAAATTTATGAAATTTTTTATGAATCTAAGCAAAGAAATATTGATACTATCATCATGGAAGTTTCAAGTCATGCAATCGCACAAGAAAGAATAAAAAATATTAAATTCGATATAATTGGTTTTACAAATATAAGTCATGATCATTTAGATTTTCATAAAACAATAGAAAATTATGCAAAATCAAAATATAAATTAGTAGATTATTTAAAAAAAGATGGAACAATAATCTATAACGCGGATGATGAATGGTTTGGAGAAAAGTTTAGTTTTGCAGGTTTCAACTCAATAGGATTTGGTATTAATAAAGGAACACAAAGAATAGAAAATATAAGGTTAACCAATAACAAAAGTTATTTTTTCATTCAGAAAAACTATTTTGAATCATCTTTAACATGCCAATTTAATGTATATAATTTAGCTTTGGCATATTTATGCTTATTAAAAATAGGGTTAAAGTATTCTCAAATAAAAGATTGCTTTTTAAAAGTTAAAAGTATAGATGGAAGAATGCAGAAAATCGAAATTAATAATAGATTTATATATATTGATTTTGCACATTCGCCTGATTCAATTGAAAAAGTATTATCGTTTGTTAAACCTTTAAATAAAAGAAAAATGATTGTTATATTTGGCGCAGGTGGAGATAGAGATAAGACTAAAAGGCCTAAAATGCTGGATGTTTGTTCAAAGTATTGTGACAAGATTTATGTAACAAGCGATAATCCTAGATATGAAGAACCTAAAAAAATAATTGATGATATCGTCAAAAATAAAATGTCATATAAAATAAATGTTTTCTTATCTAGGGAAGATGCGATAAAAGATGCATTTAAATATTCAAATGAATTTGACACTATCTTACTTTTAGGTAAAGGAAATGAGCAATATCAAATAATAAATGATATTAAAATTCCATATAGTGATAATGAGGTGATTAATAGATGCCTATTGAACTCAGAAGATTCTTTTATTTAATTGGTGCGTTTTTTGTAAGTCTATTTTTATGTATTATTTTCATTAAACTTCTATTAAAAAGAAAAACAAGAGGACAAGTAGAAAGAGACTTTGCTTTAAAATCTCATTTAAAAAAAGATGGTACACCCACAATGGGAGGAATCGCAATTGTTTTATCTTCAGTAATTATTTCCTTTTTATTCAATATTAATAATTTGAAAGATTCGCATTTTATAGCCCTGTTATTTGTTTATCTAGTTTATTTTATAATAGGTTTTATCGATGATTATTTAAAAATAAAATTTAACAATTATGAAGGATTAAAAGGTAAATATCGCTTATTATTCGAAGCAATAGCAGTATTTATGGTTATTCCTTTAATTAGCATATATATAAATAAATATACATATATAGAAATTAATCTATTTAAATTCATATTGCCGATTGGCTTTGGATTACTAGTCCTTATTATTCTTTTAGTAGTTGGGATATCAAATTCAGTTAATCTTAGCGATGGATTAGACGGATTAGCAAGTGGAATGATGATGAGTGCTATATTGCCTTTTATTGTTGTTTCAATAAATAAACAACAATTAGGAATAGCTATAATTTTGATATCAACATTAGGATCACTTGTAGCATTTTTAATCTTTAATATGCATCCTGCGAAAATATTTATGGGTGATTGTGGTTCATTAGCTTTAGGAGCGTTAATTTCTTTTTGTGGCATTATTTTGAAAGAGTATTTAATTTTATTAATTTCTTGTTCGTTTTTTATTTTTGAGGCATTGAGTGTTATTATTCAGGTTCTTTATTATAAAAAAACTAAAAAAAGAATATTTTTAATGGCTCCTTTTCATCATCATTTAGAAAAAAAAGGACAACCTGAATGGAAGATTGTCATGATGTGTTGGATATATGGCCTTGTTTGTTCAATTATTTGTGTAATTATAGAGGTGATTTAATGATTCTTTTATTAGGATATGGTATTAGTAATAAAAGTGTTGAAAAATATTTATTAAAAAATAATATTTCTTATAAAATATTTGATGGATTTAAGGATGAGATAAATGAAGTTATTTTAGATAATATTAATTTAATAATAAGAAGTCCTGGTATAAGTGCAGCACATCCTTTGCTAATGATTGCCAAAGATAAAAATATTGAAGTAATATCTGAAATTGAATTTACATATAGAATTTTAAAAAAAGGAAAATTAATCTGTCTAACAGGATCAAATGGAAAAACATCAACATTAAGTTACGCATATCAAATATTAAAAAAGTATTATAATGATGTATTATTTGTTGGGAATAATGGTGTACCATTTTCGTCTTGTATAGATAAAATTAAAGAGGATACTATTATTCTTTTAGAATTATCAAATTTTCAACTTGAAAATACGTATTCATTAAAACCTTTTATATCAATTATTACAAATATAAGTGAGAACCATTTAGATAAGGTAGCGAATTATGATGAATATATAAAATCTAAATTAAATATTTTAAATAATTCAGAAAATATCCTTTTAAATAAAGATGATAAAATATTGAAAAAGATCAAGGGTAATAATGTTTCATATGTTTCTTCAAAGAAGAATAAAGGGTATTATTTTAAAAATAATGATATTTATTTTGATGATTCATTCATAGGTACAATAAATAACAACTATTTAGTTGGAACTCATAATAAAACTAACTTGTTATTTGTAATATATATTTGTGAGTTATTGAACTTGTCAATTGAAGAGGTAGTTAAAGAAATTAACCATATTGTAGGTGTAAAATATCGATTAGAATATATAAAAACTATAGATGGAGTCTTAATCTATAATGATGGGAAATCAACAACACCATTTAGTTGTGAAGCAGCAATTAAATCTTTCAACAAGCGAAACATTCATATGATTTTAGGCGGTAGAAACAAAGGATTAGATTTTAACATTCTTTCAAAATATAAAAATGTGCAATTTTATGCATATGGAGAAGCAAAATATGAAATACAAAAAAGCTTAAATGCACAAATCTTTAATGATTTTAAAGAGGCGTATAACAAAATAAATGCAAAAAAAGGAGAAATAATCATATTTTCTCCTGGATGTACTAGTTTTGATCAATTTAAAGATTATATAGAAAGATCTAAAGCTTTTGAAGATTTAATCCTTTCTAGATAGATGCATATATAAATCTTTTCTAATAATTCGATAATGTGGTAAATAGTTTTTATTATACTCGTAAGAATGATGCACAGGAGCATTATGGCTTGCGAGTTGTTTTATTAAATCAATATCAAAATTAAGATTATTTGTTTTTATACAATCGATTAATAATTCGATTTCTTGTTCATATTCTTCTTTGGTTCCGATAATGGATTTTCCAGTAGTTAATAAACAATCAAAAAAGTCTTCGATGTCATTTACTTCATGTAAATCTACACGCAATAAATCATTGCTTATTTCGAAGGTTCCATATTTTTCAAAAGGAAGGTTTTTTACTTCTTCTATTAAATATTTTTTGCTTTTATCTATATCAAACAATATGTGTTTTGGACCATATGTTCTTTGATATATAAGTTTGACTAAATCTTGCTCATTAAGAGAAGGATGTAGTTCAATTTCGTTTAAAATATATTTCATAAGTTTATCACCAAATATATTATATAACAAATTTATAAATAATTGAAAAACATCTTGTATTTTATATACAAAAATGATAAACTCTAATGGTTTTAAGGAGGCGGTATCAATGGCAAAAGTAAGAGTTACATTTAATGTTAGACCAAATAGACCTTGTGAAGAATTATACTTGATTGGTTCAACTAAAAACATCGGCGCTTGGGACACAAATAAAGCATCTAAAATGAAATACAATAACGAATTAAACGCATTTGTTATAAATAAATTATTTGAAGAAAACGAAGCAGTTGAATTTAAGTTTATCTCTTATAAGGATTGGAAAGCTGTAGAAAAAGGAATTTGGAATGAAGAAATCTGTAACAGAATTTTTGTTCCTACAAAAGGCTTAAAATTAAATCTAACAATTGAACACATTTAAGGTTATCCATCGTGATAATCTTTTTTTTATCATTTTTATCTATCTTAATTCATATTTTTAATTAGGAATGATGAGATGAAATATAAAATTGATTATTATAAAGTATTTGTTTTTTGCGCTATAGCATTAACGTTATTTGGTTTTTATATGGTTAACAGTGCTTCTTTAATCTGGGCTGAATTTAAATATGGAGATAAGTTTTATTTTACTAAACGGCAGCTTCTTTTTATGGTAGTTGGTTTTATCATGATGTTTGTTTTTTCAAAAATAGATACATTGAAATTAAGAAAACACACAAAAAAAATATTAATTGCAATTTTTATCTTATTGATTTTAGTAATAATTCCTGGCATTGGTGTTGAAAGAAATGGTTCCAGAAGTTGGTTTGGAATTGGAAGTTTTGCTATTCAACCAGCAGAATTATTTAAAATAGCAATAATACTTTACGTTGCAGATAAATTAGACTTAAATTACATTAAAACAAAAGATTTTAAAAAAGGAATTATTCCTATACTTATTCCTGGTCTTTTAGGTTTTTTACTTATTATGATACAACCAGATTTTGGTAGTGGAGTTGTAATTGTTCTAAGTATAATTCTAATGACTTTAGTTTCTCGTAATAAAATATCAAACTATGTTAAATTAGGGATTGTAGGAATTATGGGATTAGGTGCATTAATTATTAGTGCGCCTTATAGACTTTCTCGAATTATGGCATTTATAGACCCTTTTAGTGATCCTTTAGGAAGTGGGTTTCAAACTATTCAATCATTATATGCGATAGGACCAGGTGGATTACTTGGAATAGGAATAAATGGAAGCATTCAAAAACATTTTTATTTACCTGAACCACAAACAGATTTTATATTTGCCATAGTTTGTGAAGAATTCGGTTTTGTTGGATCAGTTTTGCTAATTTTACTTTTCATTGCATTCTTTTACGCTGGATTCAAAATTGTATTAAATTCAGTTGATGATTATCAATGTTTAGTTTCATTTGGCTTCATATCTTTAATAGGAGTTCAGACATTAATGAATCTAGGCGTTGTAGTGGGTTTATTACCTGTTACAGGTATCACTTTACCTTTTATTTCATATGGTGGATCTAGTTTAGTAGTAATATTATCAATGGTAGGAATAATTTATGGATTTAAAGAAGCGTAATATTTTAATCATAGGAAATGGCAGTGGAGGTCATTTCTTTCCATCGCTTAGGGTAGCAGAAAAGTTGAAAGATAAAGGTAATAATATTCATTATGTAGTAGCAAAGAATAGGTTAGATAGTAAAATTATAAAAAGCATGGTATTTCCTTTCATAGAACTAGAATACTTGGGGTTGAAAAATAATTATTTCAGATTTATAAAAAATCAAATTAATAATATAAAATCTGTTAAACGATACATTATTAATAACAAAATAGATTTAATTATAGGTTTTGGGGGAGGTCTTTCTTTTTCCTGTGCTGTTGCGGGATTAATTTTAAAAATAAAGGTAATTATTCATGAACAAAACTCAATTTTAGGAAGAGCTAACAAACTACTAAAAAATAATGTCTTATTGTTATCTAGTTATGAAAAGTTTGATAAGAATGCTTTATTTGTTGGGAATCCAATAGTTGACCAAAATAGTAATAAAAACAAAGAATATTTTGATGTAATAATAGTGTTTGGAAGTCAAGGATCATCTTCTTTAAATAAGATTTTTGATGAATATTTAAAACATTATGATGGTAAATATAGAATTCTATTTGTTTGTAATAATTCAAACTTTATATATAAAAATAAAAAAATAGTAAGAAAAGATTTTGTAAATAATTTAAAAGATTATTATTGTAAATCTAGGTTAGTTATTTGTCGAGCTGGTGCAACAACTCTTGCGGAACTTTCAATGTTTGATTGTAAAGTGGTAGTGATTCCTAGTCCCTACGTAGTTAATAATCATCAAGAAAAAAATGCAATTAAGTTCAAAGAAAAATATGGGTGTCAAATATTAAATGAAAAAGAAATAGACTCATTAATAATCAATAAAACTATTAATGATAATTTAAATGAAATAAAATGCATCAATAAAAGGAAAAGTATTGAAAAAGAAAATTTCTTAAATAAGTTTATTGAGGTTATAGAAAATGAAATATAAAAGATTAATTAGATTTCTTAAAAAAAATAAGATTGAACATCAGACGAATGTAAACTTAGTTTCTTATAATTCTTTGAAAATTAAGGCTATATCAAAAATATTTATTAAATTAAAAAGTATCGAAAATTTGCAGGTTTTATTATCTTTTCTCAATAAAAATAAGATTAATTTTTATTTGCTAGGAAATGGATCAAATACATTGTTTGTAGATAAGATTATTCATATGCCAGTGATAAAATTAGATTTTGATGATAAAGTTGTTTTTAATAATGGTTTTGTTCTTGTGAATGCCAATATTAGTAATATAAAATTTGCTAATATTTTAAAAAATAATGAATATTCGGGTTTTGAATTTGCAAGTGTAATACCAGGTACAATAGGTGCTGGAATAGTACTTAATGCTTCATATGATAATCAATCTTTTTCAGATAGACTAATGTATGTTGAAGCAATAGATTCGCTAGGAAATATTAAATGGATTTGTAAAGAAGACATTAGATTTAGTTATCGTAATTCATCTTTATATAAAGAAAAATACATCATTACTAGAGCTATTTTTAAACTAGATAATCTAAGCAAAAAAGAAATAATTGAAAAAATGAATTCTATGAAAGAAAAAAAGGCTTTAACTCAACCTATTGAATATCCTAATTGTGGGTCAATATTTAAAAATGGACAATTGAAGGCATTTGAATATATTAATGGTGTTGGTTTAAAAGAGTATAGAAAGAATGGTGCGATGATTTCTAGCAAACACTCAAACTTCATTATTAATTTTAATAATGCAACTGGTAAAGATGTGTTATTTATCATTGAAAAAGCAATTAAAAAAGTATATGATAAATATAAGGTTAATCTCATATTAGAGATTACACTTGTAAGGAGTCATAGTAGTGTCAAATAAAAGAATTGAAAAACCAAAGAATTTTGATTTTAATGCTTGGTGTCAAACTCAACGAAAGAAACAAAAAGCTCTGCTTAGCGGCAGAATTTTTGTTGTTGCTCTTTTATGGACAATTATTATTGCTTACTTAATTTCTCCTTTTTCTAAAGCTCAGATTATTTCATATGAAGGAAACTATTGTGTTATTGAAGAAGAAGATATTTATTCAATCGGTGAATTTGAAGAAAATACTTTCTGGTGGAATATCAATTTGAAAGATGTTGAGAAAAAATTACTAGATTATGGTGATGGTAAGTATATTTTGGATGCAGATATTTCTTACTCTATCAATGGTATTAAAGTTCATATTGAAGAAAATAAAATTGTTGGTAAATTTATGAATTCTAGTAATAATTATGTTTATGTTTTACGTGATGGATCTACTTTCGTCAACGATTCTACATTGGATACTTCTCAACATTATTATGATAAAAAGCATCTGAATTTAACCAAATATATCCCACTTATCGATTATGAAATTATTAATTCTAACTCAAAAAATGATTTGGTTGAAGAATTAGCTAAATTTGAACTAATCGATAAATTATATTCAATTCAAAAAGAAAATTCTTTAAATATTGATGAAGTTGAACAATACAAGCTTACTTTTAAAGCTGATGATATAGGTCTTTCATGTGATTTAGAAGTCGTTATTGATTTAAATTATTTTGTTTCAGTATTAACAAATGAAAACTTCCCATTGTTAACTGCTTGGGTTAAAGATAACAATGATTGCTACAATGATGGCAAATACAGTGTTATTTATGGTCCGATTAGTGGTGGAGATAACGCTTATGGATTTTTACCATACAAAATTAGTTAGTAATTATGTCGAAATTTATTAGAGTATTAAGTGTACTTTTTTAGGAATATATGATAGAATCATAAAGAGGTGAAAACATGGATAAAGAGAATGTTTATGCAGTGTTAGATATAGGTGAAACTAATGCAAAATTAGTGCTTGGAACTATTTTTAGTGAAAAGTTAAATGTTTGCGGTGCTTTTAGTGAGCCAACAAAAGGTATTGAAGGTGGCGATATTTCTTCAAAAAGTGATTTACAAGCTACAGTTTCTTCTTTACTTTCAAAAGCTGCAAAAGAAGGATTTGAAATTAGTGAATTAGTTTTAATACTTCCAAATTCTAATTTAAATGTTTACCGTAAAAAAGCCTCTTATCAAGTACAAAGCCCAAATAATGTTGTTTCAAGTAAAGACATTGAATTATTAAAACGAGCATGTACTAGATATAAAATTCCTGACAATGAGATGGTAGTAGCTGTTCATCCAATCAAATATTTATTAGACGATAATTCAACTAATAAAGAAGAACCAATTGGTATGAAAGGTTATACAGTTTCTTTAGATGCTTTTGTTGTGACTCTTCCTACAGGCATAGCAAGAGGATATGTTGATGCACTTCAAGATATGGGGATTGAAGTAGTTGATGCTGTTATTGCTCCTTTGGCAAATGCGTCATTGTTACTTCGTAACCAAGAATTCAAAACAGGTGCAGTAATTATTGATATTGGTGGTAAAAGAACAAATGTTTCATTATTCTATGATGGTTTGTTCTGTGCTAATAAAAGTGGTCAATTAGGTGGAGATTTCATTACTACAGAAATCTCTAAACAATTTGACTTAGACAAACGTACAAGTGAATACATTAAGTTAACTTATGGTTCTGCTTTAGTAAGTATGTCAAGCAGTGTTCCTATCTTTACTCATCCAGATAATAACAAGAGTATTTTAGAAAAAGAACTTGTTAATAGTATAGAAAGTAGTTTAGATAAGGAAATTAAAGAAATTTTAAAATACATTGAGTATATCAATGTAAAAGGAACAGATTTGCCTGTCATTATTTCAGGTGGAACTGCTAATTTAGAAGGTATTGCTGAAAAGATTGAAAAATCTATAAATCAAAAATGCTTTGTAAGAACATTTAATCGCGTTGGTGGTAGAAACGCAATGTTTAATACTGCAATCGGTGGATTAATTAATTATCTTGCAAGAAATGCATTAATTGATTTAAACCTTGTTCAAATTTAGGAAGAGGGGTCGAAAATTATGTTTGATGAAAACAATGTAAATGAATATATTGCCAAAATTAAAGTTATTGGCATTGGTGGAGCTGGTAATAATGCTGTTAATCGTATGATGGATGAAGAAATCGAAGCTGTTGAATTCATTGTTACAAATACAGATGCTCAAGCATTATTAACTTCAAGAGTTCCAAAAAGATTCACATTAGGCGAACAAATTACTAAAGGATTAGGCGCTGGAGCTATGCCTGAAATAGGAAGACAAGCTGCAGAAGCAAGTATTGATCAAATTAGATTAGAACTTGCTGGTGCTGATATGGTATTTATTGCTGCTGGTATGGGTGGTGGAACTGGAACTGGTGCTGCACCTGTAGTTGCTAGAGTTTGTAAAGAAATGGGTTGCTTAACAATTGGTATTGTTACTCGTCCTTTCACATTTGAAGGCAAAGTAAGAAATGGTAACGCTGTTGAAGGATTACAAGCTTTAAGACCTCATGTTGATTCTTTAATTGTTGTTTCGAATGACCAATTATTACAAATGAGCGGAAATGTTCCTGTAAATGATGCTTTTAAAGAAGCTGATAATGTTTTAGCTCATAGCGTAAAAACTATAACTGACTTAATTGTTAGACCTGCTAGAATTAACTTAGACTTTGCTGACGTAAGAAATATTATGTCAAATAAAGGAACTGCATTAATTGGTATGGGCGTTGGAAATGGTATTAACAAAGTTAAAGAAGCTGCATATTCTGCTGTAACATGCCCATTATTAGAATCTTCTATTAGAGGAGCAAAAAATGCTATCGTATCAATTAGAGGTGGCGATACTATTACAATTTTAGATACTAATGAAATAGTTGAAATTGTAAGAGAAGCTGCAGGTGGAAGTGAAATGAACGTTATCTTCGGTTTAGATGTTGATCCTGCATTAGGTGATTCAGTTGAAGTAACAGTTATTGCTACAGATTTTATTGAAAATGACATTCATAGAGTAGATAGACAAGATGGCTCTATTGATTCAATTGATGCATTAAAGAAAATCGACGCAAAAGATTTTATTGTCTCTGCTAAAGTTGAACCTCAAATTAAACATATGGAATCAAGAATTGCAGAAAGCGAAGATGCAAATCTTGATAATGATGACTTACTACCAGCATTCTTAAGAAAGAGAAATAGATAACAATGTGTCTTAAGAATTATGTCGAAAAATTAGTAAAAGTAGATAATGCAGATAAAAAAATATCTACAAAAGGATTTCTAATTTTTGCTGGTGCAATGATCGTAGTTATCTTAACTTTGGTGGTAATATTAAGTATTATTTAAACACTCTTTTATAGAGTGTTTTTTTTTCGACAAAAAATATTTATTTAATGCTTTATAATGTCAATGGTGATTGAATGAATGTATATATAGATTTAAGCTTTTTGTACTATGTTTTATTAATATTTTTTATTAATTTAGAAGTGCATAATTTATTAGGAATTGAAAAAAGAAAAATCTTTATTAAATCACTAATTTTGTCCATTAATTTCTTTTTTTATTTTACTGAGTTAAAATACGCTATTTTAATTTCTTTTTTAATTTTAAATTTAATTTTAGTAAATAGAAAAAGAACATTATTTTCAGTACTTTTTTTAATTATATATTTATTAAATTCATTAATAGTTTTAATATTTTCAAATTATTTTATTTACTATAAATACTTAATTTTATTAGTGAAAAAAGAATCGCTTTTGTTTATCATAATTCAGTTTGTTTTTATTAAATTATTGATGATGATTTTATCTAAATTTATTAATCGATTTAAACTAAAAAAATATGTTTATAATGTCGAACTTGAAATTGATGGAAAATCACTTCTTGTTAAAGGTTATTATGATACAGGAAATAACTTTCAAGTATATAAGTATCCTGTTATTTTTCTAAAAAGTGACAAAAACATTTTGTTAGGAGGGGTATCATCTTTTGATTCTTTTTATAAGAAGAATTTTAAAAAAGCTAGGATAAGAATAAAGGAAAATAAAAAAGTTTTAGTCAAAGATATTTTGATATCAGAAGTTAGTAATGAAGAGGATTTTTTTGGTTGTGATTGTTTACTAAATACTTGCATTTTTTAAGGAGGATAAACATGATAAAGATTTTAGATAAATTAATTAGATGGATCAAAATTATCTTTTCCGATGGTGAAGTTTATTACATAAATGGTTCAGAAACTTTGCCTCCACCATTAGAAAAAGAAGAAGAGGATAAACTTTTTGAAGAATATTTAAATGGATCTATTGAAGCAAGAGATAAACTTATTGAACATAACTTAAGACTAGTTGTTTATGTCGCGAAGAAATATGAAACAAATATTGTTAATTTAGAAGACTTAATTAGTATTGGTACAATAGGATTGATCAAGTCTATTTCAACTTTCAAACAAGATAAAAATATTAAGTTGGCAACATATGCATCTCGATGTATTGAGAACGAGATATTGATGTATCTACGTAAAAAATCAAAAATGAAAGCTGAGATTTCATTTGATGAACCATTGAATGTTGATTATGATGGTAATGAACTACTCTTATCGGATATTATTGCTTCTGAGGATAATTATATTGTTGATGAAATAGAAAATGATGAAAAAAAGATCGAAGTTTTCGAAGCAATTAACGAACTAAGAGAAAGAGAAAGACAAATCTTGGTATTAAGATTCGGATTAGAAAATGGTGAGGAAATGACTCAAAAAGATGTTGCAGATTATTTAGGTATTTCTCAATCGTATATTTCTAGATTAGAAAAAAGAATCATAAAAAAATTAAGAACTCGTTTGAATAAAAAATAAATAAAATGAAAAACTACTTTATGTAGGAGTGGTTATTTGGCTAAACATAAAGTAGAAATTACTGGATTAGATACTAACAAAATAAAAGTATTAAAAAATGATGAAATCTATGAACTACTAAAAAAAGATATTAATAATCAAGAGGTGTTTGATGAATTAGTGCATGGGAACTTAAGACTAGTTTTAAGTGTTATAAAAAAATATAAAGATAGATTTGATAACTTAGATGATTTATTTCAAATTGGTTGCATTGGATTAATGAAAGCAATTAGAAAATTTGATGTCAGTTTAAATTTGAAATTTTCTACATATGCTGTACCTATGATAAGTGGTGAAATCAAAAGATATTTACGTGATAATAACGCAATTAGAATATCAAGACAATTAAAAGATATTGCATATCAAGCTTTAAAACTGAAAGATGAATACATGATGAAAAATCAGATGGAGCCATCTAATGATGAAATAGCTAAATTATTGAATTTAGATATTAGATTAATAAATGAATCTATGGAATCAATACAACAGATTTCAAGTATTTATGAAACAGTATATGAAGAAGATGGGGATACATTATTATTGATAGATCAAATAAAAATTGAAGATGACAAAATGAATCTAGTACCATATTTAATATCTTTGAAAAAGGGGATTAATAATTTGACTGCTATTCAAAAAAAGATTATCAATGATAGATATTATTTGGATAAAACTCAACTTGAACTTGCAAGTGAATTTGGAATTTCTCAAGCCCAGATATCGAGGATTGAAAAAAACGCGATTAAAGTCTTAAAAAACTATTTGTAGCATAAAATTAATTGGGTGATTTTATGCGTGCATCAGATTTAATGATGAAAAAAGTAATTAATGTAGTAGATGGGATGGCTTTAGGTGAAGTGATTGATTATGAAATAGATGGTACAAATGGAGCAATATCATCATTTGTTATAGAACAAATTGGAAAAAAGAAAATATTTAGTTTTTCTAAGGGAGAACATGAATTAGTCGTTCCATTTTCAAGTATTGTAACAATTGGTGAAGATGTTATTCTTGTAAACTATGGAAAAAACTCAAACTTTGTGATATAATCACTTCTTAGAGGTGGTTAGTTATGGCAAATAACAAATTTAAAAGATTTTTATTCCCAACTGAAGAAGAATATGTACCTGAAGTAAATCATAATCCTGTTTTTACTAAGGCACCTGTTGTTGAACAACAACCAAGTACTAGTGTTAAACGTGATATGTTTGGTCAAATTGTTCAAAATGATTATTCTGAATTTGAAGTTCCAGCTAAAACTAATGAACCTATAAGAGAAGTAGCTTCTAGTCACGGTACAACTTTAGTGTTTAATCCTACAAGTTATGAAGGTGCTAGAGAAATTGCTGTTGAATTAACAAAGAAGAATACAGTAATTGTAAATTTAGAATCAATTCTTAAAGATGATATGAGAAGAAGAGAATCTACAAGAATTATAGATTATTTATGTGGTGTTGCTTTTGCACTTCAAATTGAAGTAGAAAAGATTAATGCAACCACTTTCTTGTTTAAATAAGATTTTGTTAATGCAAAATCTTTTTTTTATAAAATAATATTATTATTTTCCGTTGACAAAACATCAATAATATGTGAAAATCTTAAATGTATAAATCGTTGATGAAGACAAGGGTTATTAGGAAAGTGCTAGAGATAAAGTCATATTGGTGAAAGACTGAAACGGAACTAATTACTTATCACTTCGAAGAGAGAATCTGAAATTAGTAAGATCTACGTAACGTGGCGTTAACACGAATTAAGAGCATAGAGTTATTCTCTATGAATTAGGATGGTACCGCGATAACAGTCGTTCCTATTTTGGAATGACTTTTTTTATTGAAAGGAGATTTTTTATGGAAATCAAAAATAGTTTAACCATGCCAAAGACACCATTTGAAATGCGTGGTAATTTAAATGTTAAAGAGCCAAACTTTTTAAAGAAATGGAAGGAAATGAATCTTTACAATGTAATGATGGAAAAAAATGCAAATAAGCCTCATTTCATTTTACACGATGGTCCTCCATATGCTAATGGTGATATTCACTTAGGCCATGCTTTAAATAAAATTTTAAAAGACTTTGTAATTAGATATAAAAATATGAATGGATTTTATGCTCCATTTATTCCAGGTTGGGATACTCACGGTTTACCTATTGAATCTGTTTTAGCTAAAAAAGGTGTTAATCGTAAAGAAATGCCAATTCCTGAATATCGTGATTTATGTGCTAAATATGCTAGAGAACAAGTAGAACGTCAAAAAGCTGGTTTTACTCGTATCGGTAGTTTAGGGGATTATAAACACCCATATATCACTTTAGTAAAAGACTATGAAGCAACACAAATCGAAATTTTTGCTAAAATGGCATTAGATGGATTAATTTATAAAGGTGCAAAACCTGTATATTGGTCTCCATCAAGTGAATCAGCATTAGCTGAAGCTGAAATTGAATATTATGATGTAACAAGTAGTTCAATTTATGTTGCATTCAAAGTTGTTGAAGATAATAACAATGTTTTAGATGGTGATGAATCATTTGTTATTTGGACAACAACTCCTTGGACTATTCCTGCAAACTTAGCTATCAGCGTTAATCCTGAATTTGATTATGCTGTTTGTGAAACAGAAAAAGGTGTATTTATTTTATTAGATAAAAATAAAGAAGACTTAAAGAAAGAATTGGGTTTTGAAACATTAAATGTAAGAAAAGTAATTAAGGGTCAAGATTTTGAAGGAATTAAAACAAAACACCCATTATTTGATAGATATTCTGTGTTAATTTTAGGTGATCATGTTACTGATGATGCTGGTACAGGTTGTGTTCATACAGCTCCAGGTCATGGTGAAGATGACTTTAATGTAGGTAAAAAATATGGATTAGATACACTATGTGTAGTTGATTCAAAAGGTTATATGAATGCTGATTCTGGTAAATATGAAGGATTATTCTATGAAAAAGCAAACAGTGCAGTAATTGATGATTTAAAAGAATGTAATGCATTGTTATTAGAAACTCCAATTACTCACTCATATCCACATGACTGGAGAACTAAAAAGCCAATTATCTTTAGAGTTACAGCTCAATGGTTTGCTTCAATTGATCCAATTAAAGCTAAAATCTTAGATGAAATTAAGAAAGTTACTTGGTATCCAACATGGGGTGAAGTAAGACTTTCTAATATGATTAAAGATAGATATGACTGGTGTATTTCAAGACAACGTATTTGGGGAGTACCTATCCCTATCATTTATGCTGAAGATGAAACACCAATTATTGAAAAAGAATTATTTGATCACTTTGTAAAATTATTCAAGGAATTTGGTTCAAATGTTTGGTTTGCTAGAGAAGCAAAAGATTTATTACCTGAAGGATATACAAATCCACATTCACCAAATGGAATCTTTAGAAAAGAAACAGATATCATGGATGTTTGGTTTGACTCAGGTTCAAGTCATACTGCAGTAATTAAAAATGCTGGTTTAGATTATCCTGTTGATTTATATTTAGAAGGTAGTGACCAATATAGAGGTTGGTTTAACTCATCATTAATCATTGGTGTTGCAGCTCATGGATGTTCTCCATATAAAACAGTTGTATCACATGGTTTTAGTTTAGATGGTCAAGGCAATAAAATGTCTAAATCATTAGGAAATACTGTTGATCCAATTAAAGTATGTAACCAATATGGTGCTGATATTTTAAGACTTTGGGTTGCTAGTGTTGATTATCAATCAGACTTTAGAATCTCTGATGCATTATTAAAACAAGTTGCAGAAAGTTATCGTAAAATTCGTAACACATTAAGATTCTTACATGGTAATTTATCTGATGGCCAATATGGTGCATTCGATCCTAAAAAAGATACTCAAGAAAAATTAGAATTAATCGATACATTCATCAAAGAAAAAATGAATAAAGTAACTGAAAACTGCATTTATGCATATGATCATTATGATTTCAACTCAGTTATTAATGAAATCACAAACTTTATGTCTGTAGATTTAAGTTCATTCTATTTAGATTTAACAAAAGACATTCTTTATTGCGATGAATTTGATAGTGTAAGACGTAGACAAGTACAAACTGTCTTAAATTACTGTTTAAATAATTTAGTAAGATTATTGGCTCCTGTATTACCTTTTACAACTGATGAAATTTATGGCTTGATGGCAGATAGAGAAGTAGAATGTGCTCAATTATTAGATATGCCTAAAGTTGTTAAAGCAAATGAAGAAACATTAAAGCAATATGATGCAATTAAAGCTCTAAGAAGTGATGTCTTGAAAGCATTAGAAGAAAACAGAGCTCAAGGTCATATTGGTAGTGCTCAAGAAGCTACAATTTGTTTATCTGTAAAAGATGAATATGTTGCAAATACATATAACTTACTCTCTAGCTTAGAAAAATCAAGATTATTTATTGTTTCAAGTGTAGTAGATGGTGACAGTGAAGATGCTAAAGAATACGAAGTAGCAAAAGTTGCTGTTCGCTTAAACGAAGGACACAAATGTCAACGTTGCTGGAATAGATTCGAAACAGTTGATGAAAACGGTTTATGTCCAAGATGTGCTGCTGCATTTAAACGTTATGAAAACTTATAAAATGAAAATTAAAGAATTATTAAAACATCACTGGTACGTTTTGATCGTACCAGTTGGTGTAATTTTAGACCAAGTTACAAAGTTTATTGCTAGAGAAAACTTAACTGGTAAAGGAACTATTTGGATTATTAAGGATTTGTTTGGATGGAAATTAAGTTATAACTATGGTGCTGCTTGGTCGTTTTTAAGTGAAGCTACTTGGTTATTAACAATTTTCTCAATAATAATGACAGCTGCTGTTAGCTTCTTTTATTACAAGAAAGCAAATGAAATGAAACCTTTACACAAAATAGTTACTGTATTTATTATCACAGGTGCAATTGGTAATTTAATTGATAGAGCATTTGCTGGTAAAGTAACAGATTTTATTTATTTTAACTTCTTTATATTATTTGACGGATATTTCCCAATTTTTAATGTTGCAGATATGTTTGTAGTTGCAGCAATGATTGGATTGATTATTTTATGCTTCTTTGATAAAGATTTCGACAAAGTCTTTTCTTTCAAAAAAAAGGAAATAGAAAATGATTCAAATTCTAATTAGTGAGGAATATGTAGGTCAAAGAATTGATAAGGCTCTTCCTGTCATTCTTCCTCAATTTACAAGAAGTAAAATTCAATCTTTAATTGAAAACAAAAGAATATTAGTCAATGATACAGTTGTTAAATCAAGTTATAAATTAGATTTAGAAGATGAAGTTAATATAAATATTGAAGAAGTAGATTTAAGTATAAAACCAGAAAACATACCTCTTGATATTAAATATGAAGATGATGATGTTGTAGTAATTAATAAGGAACAAGGTATGGTTGTTCACCCAGCTAATGGACACTATACTGGTACTTTAGTAAATGCATTGTTATATCATTTTGAAAATTTATCAACTGGTAGTAATAATGTAAGACCAGGTATCGTTCATAGAATTGATAAAGATACTTCTGGACTTCTTATGGTTGCCAAAAATGATGAAGCACATGAATTCTTAAGTGCTCAGTTAAAAGATAAAACAGCTTATAGAAGATATATTGCTTTAGTAAAGGGCGAAATTCCTCATAATGAAGGTGAAATTCGTGCTCCAATTGGAAGAAGCAATGCAAATCGAAAAGAAATGGCTGTTATTAGTGAAGGTAAACCTGCAGTAACTCATTTTAAAGTTATTGAAAGACTTCATGGATATACATTAATTGAATGTATTTTAGAAACAGGTAGAACTCATCAAATTAGAGTTCATATGAAATTTATTAAATATCCAATTGTAGGAGATCCTACATATGGAAGTAAGAATACTCATGGATTGAATGGTCAATTATTACATGCTGCTACTTTGTCATTTATTCATCCAAAAACAAATGAAAGAGTAACAGTAGAGGCACCACTTCCATCTTATTTTAAAAAAGTATTAAGTAATTTACGTAAAAACGGGGAGATTGAAGGATAATTATGGCACATATTAGTTGGGATCAATATTTTATGGGTGTTTCTAAATTAAGCGCTTTACGTAGTAAAGACCCATCAACAAAAGTTGGCGCTTGTATTGTAAGTCCAGACAACAGAATTGTTGGTGTTGGCTACAATGGAATGCCTTATGGTACTGAAGATGAAGTTGCTCCATGGGGCAGAGTTGGAGGCTTTTTAGAAACAAAATATGCATTTGTTGTTCATGCTGAATTAAATGCAATATTAAATAGTACAAAAGAACTAAAAGGATGTAGACTTTATGTTTCTTTATTCCCTTGTCATGAATGTGCTAAAGCTATTATTCAAAGTGGAATTAGAGAAATTATTTATGAAGATGATAAGTATAATGGAACAGAATCTGATATTGCTTCAAAAAGAATGTTAGATGCTGCTGGAGTTACTTATCGTAAAATGGAAAAGGTTAATGTAAATTTAGATTAAATTTTGGAGGTTCATGCTATATGAAAAAGAACGTTAGCATTTATGATATAGCTGAATATTTACAAGTATCTCCTGCTACAGTTTCTTATGTTATTAACGGAGTTAATAAAGTATCCGAAAAAACAAAACAAAGAATTCTTGATGCGATTGATGAATTAGGTTATGTTCCTGATCATAATGCAAGATCTTTATCAACAGGAAAATCTCATCTTATTGGACTATTTTTACCTCTAGATGATGCATCAATTGCATTCTTACAAAATCCATTTTATGTTGAATTTTTAGGTGGATTAGAGTTAGGAATTGCTAATCAAGACTATGATATTGTTATTGGAAGTCAAAGAAACTCTGCCAACTTTAAAGATTGGGCAATTAGTAGAAGATTAGACGGAATAGTTATGCTTGGTAAATATCCTAAAAATGTTTATGATGATATCAAAAAATTAAATATTCCTGTTGTTTTGACTGATATTTATGAAGAATATTCAAGTGAATTTTATAATGTCAGAATAAATGATGAAAAGGGTATGTACATGGCTACAGAATATTTGATTAAAAATGGCCATAAGAATATTGGATTTATTGGATATAATACATATTCGCTTGTTGATATGACTCGATATAATGGATATAAAAAAGCATTAATTGATAACAATATTGATATTAATTATTCATATATTTATCCATGTTTAGCTACTTTTGAAGATGGATATAAATTTGCTGATAAATTATTAGAAAATAAAGATATAACTGCAATAGTTTGTGCTGCAGACATTATTGCTGTTTCAATTATCAAAAGATATAGTGAATTAAATAAGAAAATACCTGAAGAATTGTCAATTATTGGATTTGATGATATTCAAGTAGCTAACTATATTCACCCTGGATTAACAACAATAAAACAAGATATTACTGAGAAGGGTAGAAAGACAGCTGAACTAATTATTAATAGTTTAAAAAATAATATTAGTAAGAATATTATTGTTAACTTGGAACCAACTTTAGTAGAAAGACAATCAGTTAAAAAAATATAGTATTGGAGAACTTCCAATACTTTTTTTTACAAATTTTTCCAAAAAATTTTAATCGGTTAAAGTTTTTTATCTAAACCCCTTTATTTTTTATAAAAAATACTTTATTATAAAATTAAATAGAGCACACATAAGGAGAATTATATGAAAAAGAGTAAATACCTTGCTATTCTTTTGAGCATTGGATTACTCACATTTGGTGGTTGTAAACCCCCATCTTCTTCATCTAGTGAACCGGTTAACTTGAGTTCAACTAGTAGCGCTTCAAGTAGCGTAGGGGCAAATAATAAGAACAACTATTATAATGAAAGTAATTTTATTAAATCTCAAAAGACAGTTACTAAAACAAAATTAGTAACGTATGACGGTCCTAGTTATTTGCATTCAAGTTCAAAAGTTGACATTTCAGTTAACAATGAAGACTTGTTTGTCTATGAAACACGTGTTAATCATGGACGTAAGTTCACATGGGATGGACTATATGAATATGCACCTGTTTCAATGTTCGATTTCGAAGGAAAAGTTCATGTAGAAATTGAGGTTAAAGAAGGTGATGTAACATCAGCTCAAGTTTCACCTCTTATTTATGGAATTCAACCTGAAATCAATGGTAATGTTATATCTTTTGATTTAGAATATTCAGATAATTATGTAATCGAATATAATGGTGATCCAAATACTTCAATTCATCTTTTTGCTAATCCAATTGAAGATGAACCAATTACTAAAGAAATGGCTGAAAAAGATGATTCAATCGTCTATATTGGTCCGGGGGTATACAAGGCAGATGCAATTCCTGTAACTAGTAATTCTACAATTTATTTAGCTGGTGGAGCATTTGTTTATGGCCAAATTCGTACTGAAGGATTAGAAAATATAAAGATTTGCGGAAGAGGAATTATCTCTGGTGAAATTTATAATAGACGTAGTGAATCAGAATATACAATTCCTATTGAAATTAGACGTAGTAAAAATGTAACACTTGAAGGCATTACATTTTTAGATCCAGCAGGATGGACTATAGCTCTATATCATTCTGAAGATATTACTTTGGATAATATTAAGATTATCAGTGCAAGACAAAACAGTGACGGAATTTCAGTTCAATCCTGTAAAGATGTAACTGTGAAAGGTGGTTTTGTCAGAACTTGGGATGATAGCTTAGTTGTAAAAAATACTGATAGAGGAAATACAGAAAATATTTTATTTGATGGTGTTAATGTTTGGACAGATTTAGCACAATCAATGGAAGTAGGATATGAAACTAATGGTGCTCTAATGAATAATATTACTTTCCAAAATATTACTGTAATGCATAATTTCCATAAAGCAGCAATGTCTATTCATAATTGCGATGACGCAGATATTACTAATGTTAAGTATAAAAATATTACAATAGAAGATGCACAAATGTTAGGTGATGTAAGAGATGATGGCGAAAATGATTTCTTGATTGACATGACAATTGCATACAATATTGACTGGACACAAAGTGGTGGTGAAAGAGGAACTATTGACGGAGTTACAATTGAAAATGTTAAAGTTTATGAAATGTTAGACACTATTGTAAGCCGCTTTAGTGGTGAAGGTCCTACTTCAAATATTAAAAATGTCACAGTTAAGGATGTTGAAATAGAAGGAAAAGTTATGAGTTCTAATGAAGAAATGGGATTTTTAACTAATCAATATACAAGTAATATTAAAGTTGAAAAAGGTAATCAAGTTTTAGGGGCTATCAAAACTTTACCATACACACTTTCTTTAAATGATAGTGATGTAGAAAAAGTTAATCATGATAATATTACACAAGTAGGTATGTTAGTTCCAGATTTTGCAGTTGCTAAAGGGGATTTACCATTTATTGGTGCTGCTTCTAAGATAGAAGCAAATGTAAAGGCAACTCATGGTGCTGGAAATAAAACTACAACACCATTTGATGATGGAAGTGGCGATTTCTCATCTTCAGCAACTCCAGCTTCTTTTGCTTTAGATGGAGATACTTCAACTGTTTGGACAAATAAAGAATGGATGAATCAAGATAATGAATTTGCTGCTCTTACATTCGATTTTGGAGAAAACTTACACAAAATTGGTGTAGTTAGACTAATAGGCAATCCAGAAAATGATTTCTTCTATACATACTCTTTCCAAATTTGGGGTAGAAGAAAAAAATCAAATGGAGAAATCAATCCTAATTACACAAGAATAATTGGATTAAAAGATTATCAAATGACTCCGGGTTCAGGAAATATCATTGATATTAACATAACAACTCAAGAATATGCTGGTATTCAATTTAGATTCTATAGAAATGATGAATTAGTAACTGCTATTGATAATTATCAAATTGCAGAAGTTGAATTTTATGCTCCTTCATTATCTTTTGGTAAAGCAGTCGTAGAATCAACTGAAGAATTTGATGTTTATCCTGTAGATAAGATGCTTGATGGTGATCCAACAGGTACTTCTTATTATGAATCAGCTGAGCTTCCAGCAACAATTGTCATTGATTTAGGTGATGTATATGATGTAAATACTTTTGTATTATGTCTACCTCCATCATTGCTATGGGATGCTAGAACTCAAAAGATTGCTATTTATGGTTCGGATAGTACAAATGAATATTCTTCAAATACACAATTTGAAACTATTGTTGCTGAACAAGATTTCTTATTTGATCCAGCAACAGGAAATAGAAACATAGTAAGACTAGAAAATAGCGTAAAAGTTAGATATATAAAAATAGTTATTACTTCAAACGATATTAAAGGCGGATACAATGCTCAATTATCTGAATTTAGTGTCTATGGAGAGTAAATATATAATAAGTAATTAAATAATATAATAGAAAGGAATAATTATTATGAAAAGAAAACATTTATTAGCTGCATTGTTAACAATGGCAGCAACAATGGGTTTGTCAAGTTGTGTTAGACCTAGTACATCAAGTTCACAAGGTCCTTCAAGTTCACAAGCTCCATCAAGCTCACAAGCTCCATCGAGCTCACAAGCTCCATCAAGCTCACAAGCTCCATCTAGTTCAGTAGCTCCATCAACATCAGTAGCTCCATCAACATCGGTAGCTCCTAGTACTTCATCATCAAGTTCTAGTGTTTCTAGCTCTGTTATTGAACCTGTTTTACATCAAGCTCCAATTGTTAAACAATTAGCTGAAGGTGCTACAGTAAGAAAATATAATGAAAGTTTCGACTCAATGGTTAATGACTTCAGTGGTGAAACATTACAAGGTACTTTAGTAGGCGGTAATGATAATGGTGATGGAAAACTAAGAGTATTAGTTGATAGCGCTAATGGAGATTATCCAAAGAGTGAAGATGCATCAATTTATAAGATGGCAACAGGAGACTATGCTATTCATCAATATGAAGGTATCGGTTTCAAAATTAGAAAAGTTGGCCAAGGCACATTAAATCTTGAAGACTTAGTATTAGGCTTAAGAGGAGATGATGCATGGGATGTTTATAAAATTAATTTAGCTGAAGCTGTTAATCCAGATGGTGAACCATTAAATGAATTAACAAATGAATGGCAAGAATTAGTAATTTCTCATAAATTAATTGAAGATGACACAGTTGAATATAAAGTAAGAGGAACAGATACAAATTGTGGTACAAAAGTATTAGAAAAGATTTTAGGTTTCCACTTAATGGCAGAAGCAGATGCTGAAGTTTCACAATTAATCGAAATTGAAGAAGTTTATTTATCAAATGCTGGTGAAAAAACAGTATTAGATGCATTTAATAGAGAAGCTGTTAATAATACTCAAGGTGCAGCTGCTTGGTGGAGAGATTCAACAGGCTTTATTGTACAAGACGGTGTTAATTTAAACGATGGTGCAACATATAAAACTGACTTAACATTAGGTGACTATAATAACGTTGCAATTTCTTTAAGTGGTGATACATCAGGTACAGCAATCGCTCCAGTAACATCAGCAGGAGTAGGAACTCCAGTTGCATGGTCATCATTAAAAGATAACAATAATAATCCAGTAGTAAATGCTGTAAATGGTGCTTATGGTTCATATGTTATAAACTTAGAAAATTCAGGAATTTCTAAAGAAGGATTAGTAGGATTACAAATTTCTTCATCAACAGAAGTAAATGTTACAGGAATTTTCTTAACAAACTTACAAGAAAAAGCAGCAGTTTCTGAATATCCATTATTAGATACAGCAAATGCTGCAGTATTTGATCACTTTACAAGACAACAAGCTAAATTAGATGATAATTATGATTCTGCAGCAGCAAATACAGTAGTTACAGATTCAGGTTTGAATTTCTCAATTGCTTACTCTAATGCTCAAAATACATCAGTTGATGGTGATGCATTAACAATTGTTGGTGTTGAAGCTCCAGGTTATGTACAAGTAACTGAAGGTTCAAAAACAGCAAGAACAACAGAAAAATACATGGTATTCTCAATGAAACTATTAGATGGAGCAACATTAAATGATTTCAGAATTGCTTCATCTGCAAGTGGCGTAAAATATGCAAATGATTGGTTAGCAGGTTCAGGCTTAAAATCAATTCCTTCAGATTTAGCTAACTATCCATATGTTGATGGCGATGGTTATGTATATTATATTATCGACTTAGAAGAAACTGGATTTGAAGTAACAGATTTATTCGATATTTATTATACAGGTGCAGGTAAAGTTGTAATTGATTCTATCTTCTTTGCAGATCAATATGAAGGTTTAGCAGAAGCAGTTGCAAGAGGAGATTCTCAAGCTATTACATTAACAGGTAATGGTTATACATATGCTTATGGTGGCAACTTCACAGCTCCATCAAAAATTGCTATTTATTTAACAGGAGATGGAACAGCTACATTAAGTTCATTCAGATTAGAATATAATGGTAAAACATTATGGTTAAAAGATGGCGCTTTAGTAATGACTAAAGATGGTGCTCAAGTAGGCGTTAACGACGTTGTTCCTTCAGCAGAAACACAATATATCGTTGATTTAGCAGCATCTGGTTACGATATTTTAGCTACTGCAGCTGATATTCATCTACACTTTGATGGTGTTGATACTCCTGCTGGTTCATTAACATTAAATAAAACTACTGCATTTGTTCCTGCTGATTATGAAGAAGTTTGGGGCAATCCTGGAGAAGTAGCTATCGAAGGTGGTTATAAATATGCATATGGTGGTTATTCAACTGGTAATTGCGATACTATTGAATTAGTAGTTAAAGGTGATGGAACTGTTGCATTAGATTCATTTAGACTTCAATTAGAAGGATATGAAACTGTTTGGGTAAAAGACGGTGTATTAAAACTTTATAAAGAAGATGGTACAGTATTTGATTGGTCACAACCTCTTCCAACAGAAGAAATTAAATTATATATCAAATTAGCTGAAGCTGGATTCACAACAGGTAATGCATGCCATATGCACTTACATTTTGGTGATTTACCTGGAAATACAACAGGTACATTAACAATTTCAAGTATTAAAGGTGTTTCTGAAGTTCCTTCTTATGATGCAATTATGGATAATTACGTTGAATACGTAGCTCCACAACCTGCAGAATAATTAAAAAGATTTATCCTAGGGCTTAAAAACCCTAGGATTTTATGGAGGTTATAGTATGAAAAAATTAAAACTATTAACTGCTACTATGTTTTCCGTATTGGCACTAACAGCTATTCAAGGCTGTACACCACCTGAAGGAGAAAAAATTGTTTTAAAAATTGGTTTTTGGCCAGAAACTAGTGAAAAGAAAGATGTAGCTATGTATCAAGAATGGGAAAAACAATTTGAAGCTGCATATCCTCAATATGATATAGTAGGTGATCATTATACTTATGATACAACTACTATCGCAACAAAGCATTTAACTGATAGTTTGCCTACTGTTTTCCAAACATGGTTTACAGAACCTTTAAAATTAGTTGATAAAGGATATATTCGTTCAATTGATGAACAATTAAAAGCTGCTGATTGGCTAGATGATATGGATCCTGATATGAAAGCAGCATTAACATTTGACAATAAAGTTTATGGTATTCCTAGAGATGGCTATGGATTAGGTTTGTTAATCAATATTAAAACATTAGGTGAATGTGGATTATTACCTGAAAATGAGGATGGAACATATTCTATCTATAATGAAGATGGTAGTCCTGCATATCCTACTACATTTGAAGAAATTATGGAATTTTCACTTACTATTAGCGAAAGTACAGATACTAAAGGTATCTTAATTTGTTCTGCTAATAAAAATGGTGGATGGCAATTCTCAAATATGGCATGGAACTATGGAGCAACATTACAATCTGTTGATAACAATGGCAAGGTTACTAGTCATTTAAACTGTGAAGAAGCTGTTAAAGCTTTAACATGGATTCAAGATATGAAATTAAACGATACATTACTTAATTCAATATCTATCGTGTACGATGATTGGTACAATGCAATTAATGAAAGAGTAGCTATGGCAATTGTCGGTAGTGATGTTTTACATGTAGCGCAAACAAATGGCGGTGTAGACATGGATAACTTAGCTTTTGTACCTATGCCAACTGGTGATGGAATACATAGATATTCTTTATATGGTGGTACACCATACGTTTTTGCAAAAAGTGCAACAGATGAACAAGTAGAAGGCGTATTAAAGTTTTTCGAATATGTAGGTAGAACTCCTAAGGTTTCAGATATTTCAAAAGCTGCTATGGTTCAAGGTTTTACTGTAGCTCAAAATAAAAATCAGCCAGTTTTACCAACAATTAAACCATGGATTAACGAAGAATATGTTACATATGCTGAATCTTTAGAAGATGCATATGTTGATGTTAAAATGGAAAATTATCAAGAATTCTTTGATAATATTAATCAAAACAAACATAGTGAAGTACAATATGGAGCACAAGAAATGTATGAATATCTTGATGCTGCAATTCAAAGTGTTTTGTCAAACCCTGAAACTGCAAATCCTAAATCACTCTTAACAACTGCTAACGCTCAAATGCAACAATATTTGGATAAAAACGTTAATAAATAATGCAAAATAATATTAATCGTGAAGAGTTATTGAAGAAAAAAGCTAAGATGGCAAGGAAGCAAAAAATAAAAAAGAATATGGTTGCATATGCAATAATGCTTCCGTCACTTTTGTTGTTTGCTTTCTTTGTTTGGAGTCCTATTTTTACTAATTTAGGATTATCATTTTTTAGTGATTATTCTTTTTCAGAGTTTGTAGGATTTGAAAATTATAAATATGTATTTGAAGATGAATTATTCTTAAGTGCTTTAAGAAATACTTTTGAATACATTTTTTGGTCTTTAGTTATTGGTTTTTTAGTTCCTTTCTTATTAGGATTCTTATTAAGTGAATGTTTCCATGCGAAAGGATTATTTAGAATATGTATTTATGTACCATGTATGATTTCTGGTATAGCAGTAGTATTCTTATTCTTAAATATTTATGGTGATGGATCATATGATATTTTAAATGTCATTTTAAAAGCATTTGGCGCGGAAGAAAGATTATGGAGAAGTGATACTAAAATTATCATTCCTTTAATTGTAATAGCGATGACTTGGCGTGGCGCTGGTAGTACATCATTAATTTACTTATCTAATTTCCAACAAATTGATACATCATATTATGAAGCGGCTAGACTTGATGGTGCTAGTCCTTTACAAAGATTTTTAAAAGTAACAGTGCCACAAATGAAATCTACATTAATGACTTTGTTTATTTTACAAATTATTTCAGTATTCCAAGTGTTTTATGAACCATTAGTACTTGGAGAAACAGGAATTGGCCCATTAGCCCATGCTTCTATGTCTTTGATGCTCCTTTCATATCAATATGCATTCATGGATTTTGAAGTTGCGTATGGTGCTGCTGTAAGTGTAATTCTTACAGTTATCATTCTTGTTTTCACAGTTTTATACTTTATAGTAAACAAATATGTAAACAAAGGAGAAAAATAATATGAAGCATTTAAAAGATAAAATGGATGGAATATTAAATTTCTCGGACTATAAAAGTACAAAATACAAGGTCATTTATGGAATATTTATTTTCTTATTAGTAGTATTTGTTTTAACTGCTTTAATACCGATATTTTGGTTATTTATTTCTTCTTTTAAAACAAATACAGAACTTTCAAGTAATGTATATCATTTATTCCCAGAAAACTTTGATTTACGTAAAATTTTAGCAGTATGGAATAAAGTAGATTTCACTAAATATTATTTAAATACAATAATAGTTGTAATAGGAGCAGTTATTTGTTCTGTCGTATTTAATGGCTTATTAGCATATTCTATTGGTGTTTTAAAACCAGTTGGATATAAAGTAATTAATGCATTGATTTTATTAGGATATATGGTTCCTGCTGCATTAGGGATTTTTCCTTTAGTTATCTCTATAACAAAAGTTGGATTAATTAACTCATATGTTCCTTTATGGTTAATGTTTGGAGCAAATGCTTATTATTACTTATTATTTAAAGATTCATTTGAAAAAATTCCTGCAGCTGTTATAGAGGCTGCTAGGGTAGATGGAATGAATGATTTACAAATATTCTTTAGAATTGTTATACCATTAAGCAAGTCAATTATTGGAGTAGTTGCTATTTTTACTATGACTGCTGCTTATTCTGACTTCTTACTTCCTTACAATATTTTATCAAGTACAGAAATGCAAACAGTAATGGTTGCTATCTATAATATTATTCCTACTGATACATTAACTTTAGACGAAGAATTAATGTTATTAGTAATATCTATAATTCCACAAATATTAATCTTCATTATTTTCCAAAAACAAATTATGAATACCTCTGCAAGTTCAGGTATGAAGGAGTAGTTATGCCAAAAATATCAAACTTTTATTTAGAAGTAGATCCTTTTAAGATAATTGAAAAAGGATTTCATAAAGATAGAGCACAAGTATCAGAAAGTATATTCTCTTTAGGAAATGAATATTCTGGTATTAGAGGTTTTTTTGATGAAGGTTATAGTGGTGAAAGATTACAAGGAAGTTATTTCAATGGTATTTATGAATATGCATTAGAAGATACACCTAATGCCTATAAAGGAATAGTAAAAAGAACTCATTTTACAATTAACTCTGTAAACTGGGTAAAATGTAAAATTTCAATTGATGATGAAGTATTAGATCTAAATGTTTCTGATTTTAGTGATTTTTATCGTGAATTAGATATGAAAAATGGTTTATATACTAGGTCATTTATTTGGAACACTAAAAATGCAAAAATAAAAATTGTTTTTTCTCGACTAATGGATATGATTGATTGTCATCATTGTGTTCAAAGAATAACTTTTGTTTCTGATAAAGATGTAGATTTAGATTTGTCTATGTCATTGGATAATAATGTTTTACATTGGGGAAGCGATTGTTATTGGAATAGAATCGATGAATATATAGATGATTATTATGGTTTAAGCGCAAAAACACTTACTACTAATCAATCATTAGTTAGCTTAATGAAAACTAATTTAAAAGAAGAATTAATTAATGTTGTAACAAAAGAAATGGAAGTTATTGCTAATTATAAAATCAAGTTAATTGGTAATAAAAAGAAGATTATAGATAGAATTGTTGTTAACATTGTCGATAAAAATTCTTCTGAAAATATTGATACTTTATTAAATATAGCAAAAAAAGAATTAGTTAATTTGAATTATGAAAAAATACTTTCTAATAATACTTCTTATTTTAATAAAGTATGGGAAAATTCTGATATTGAAATATCCGGTGATGATAAAAATCAACAAGGTATAAGATATTGTATTTTCCAATTAGAACAAACATATCATGGCTATGCTAAAGATAATAATATAGGTGCAAAAGGATTAACTGGTGAAGCTTATTCAGGACATGCTTTTTGGGATAGCGAAACTTATTGCTTACCATATTATTTATTTTCAAATCAAGAAGCAGCCAAAAATTTAATAATGTTCAGATATAACACTATGAATTTTGCGTTAGAAAGAGCAAAAGAATTAGATTGTGATGGAGCTTGCTTCCCTATTGCAACACGAAATGGAAAAGAAGCTTGCAATTTATGGCAACATGCATCTTTACAATTCCAACCTTCTACTGCAGTATTCTATGCTATTGAACATTATATGAATTTATATAATGATATTGAATTTATGAAGAATTATGGTCTAGAAATGATAGTAGAAATATCAAAGTTCTTATTATCACGTGGTCAATATAATTCTAATGGTGAAAAGTTTAGTTTTTATAATGTTATGGGACCAGACGAATTTCAAATGATGGTAAATCATAACACTTATACTAACTATATGGCTAAAAAAGTGTTTGATTATTTAATTAAAATAATTGAATCAAACAAATATGATGTAACTAAAATATTAGCAAAATGTAATTGTGATATTAATTTTATAAACAAATTAAATGATGCTTCAAATAAAATGGTCATTTTATATGATGAAAATACTAAATTATTTGAACAACATGATGGTTTCTTTGATCTTCCACATATTGATATAAATTCTATTCCTAAAACTGATTTCCCTTTATACTCACATTGGTCTTATGACAGAATTTATCGTAATGATATGATTAAACAGCCAGATGTTCTCATGTTTATGTTCTTATATAATCAAGATTTTACTTTAGAACAAAAAAGAGCTAACTATGAATTCTATGAACCAAAGTGTATTCACGAATCTTCTTTATCACCTTCAATTCATTCAATTTTTGCTTGTGAATTAGGTAAAATTGATGAAGCGAAAAAATTCTTTGAATTCGCTACAAGACTAGACTTAGATGATTATAATTGCAATACAAAAGAAGGAATTCATACTACATCTATTGCTGCAGCATGGATGAATATAGTTTATGGTTTTGGTGGATTAAGAAGCGAAAGAGAAATGTTGTTATTAAATCCGATTATTGTTGATGATTGGAATTATTATTCATTTAGAATTAAATATCACGGTTCATCTTTAAAGATAACTGTTTATAAAGATATAGTTAATATTGAAAATAAAGGAAAACCAATTTCTTTAATTATCTATGATAAAAAATATGATGTATTAGATAAATTGGAAATAAAAACTAAAAATGTTTAAACTAAAGAAAACAGGTTTTTGTAAAGATAATATTATTAGTTACGGAAATATGTTCCTATTAGGGAATGGACATTTAGGATATCGTGGAACTTTAGAAGAATATCAAAAAAGTGAAATGGTAGGACTAAATGTTGTAGGATTTTATGATAGATATAAAGATAAATGGAGAGAAAGTGTCAATATGCCTAACCCTTTCTATCTAAAAATCGAAAATTATTCAATTTTAGATAATGATTATGTCTCTCATGAAATAGAATTAGATATTAAAAATGCAGTTTTTAAAAGAAAAACTACTTTTAATAACTTATTTATTAAGTCAGAAAGATTTGTCTCACAATCAGAAGATTTAATATGCTTTAAATATCAAATTATGTCTTCTATTGATCAATCATTACATATATCATTGGGAACAGATTTAGATATTTATGAAATAAATGGTCCTCATTTCAGTAGTATGAATGTTAAACAAAACGATTTAATAGTAGAGTTTAAAGGAATTACTAATGAAAATGAAATTGGTTATTTAAAATCCCAATATATTATCCCAAAGAATGCTAATATTAAGACATTTAATAATGGTATTTATACAATTGAAATTAATGCTATATCTAATAAGATTTACACATTTTATTGCTTTAGCAAAATAAGTAAAAATACTAAAATAAATTCATTTCATTACGATATAAAAGATTATGCAAGTATTAAAGCTACACATAAAAAAATATTTAATGAAAAATGGAACAATTCTGATGTAGTTATTCAAGGTAATAAAGAAGCTCAATTTGCAATAAGATATAGTATTTACCATTTGTTGATTTTAGGTAATGAAAAGTATCAAACATCAATTCCTGCAAGAGGAGTATCTGGTCAAACATATAAAGGTGCAATATTTTGGGATAGTGAAATATTTTTACTACCATTCTTTACACTTACAAATCCTTTAATTGCTAAACAATTACTTAAATATCGTATTAATACATTAAATGGTGCGAAAGAAAAAGCAAAAGAAGAAGGATATGATGGTGCATTTTATGCTTGGGAATCTCAAGAAAATGGTGAAGAAAGATGTAGTAAATACAATGTTACTGATCCAATTACAAATGAACCAGTTAGAACATACTTTGGTGAAAAGCAAATTCATATCTCCGCTGATATTGCTTACGCATTGATTCAATATGTAAATATAAGTGGTGATACATCTATTTTATTTGATGATGGATTGTATATGATGTTAGAAATTATTAAATTCTTTATGTCATATTCGACATTCGAAAATGGACAATTTCATTTATATGATGTAATTGGACCTGATGAATATCATGAAAGAGTAGACGATAATGCTTTTACTAATTATTTAGTTAAATTTGTTTTGGACAAATTTATTGAGTTTATCGATATATATGATTATTCAATAAATGGTGAATTATTGGAAAAGATTAAATATTTTAATGATAATCTTTATTTACCACGAATTAATGAAAATAACATAATCGAACAATTCTCGGGTTATTTAAAAAAAGAAGATGTTTATGTTGATGAAGTAAGAAAAAGAATTACACATCCACAAGAGTATTGGGGAACTGAAAATGGAGTTGCATTTAATACAAGAGTAATAAAGCAAGCAGATGTTGTAACTTTATTATCATTATTAAATGAACAATTTTCTAAAGATGTATTAAAAGCAAATTTTGAATTTTATTATCCTTATACTGAACATGGATCAAGTTTATCAGCATCAATGTATTCAATTGTTGCTAGTTTAATTGGGGAAAATGAATTAGCATACGATAATTTTATTAAATCCGCTACTATCGATTTAGGTACTAATCAAAAAATATGGGCTGGTGGTATTTATATTGGTGGAACACATCCTGCAAGTAACGGAGGAAGTTATTTAAGTTTAGTTATAGGAATGGCTGGATTAAGATTTATTAATAATGAAATTAGAATTAATCCTAATCTTCCTAAGAACATAAAAGGACTTAAATTTAAAGTATTTTATAAAAATAAACAATATTTAATTAATATTAATAAAACAAATAGTAAAGTGGAGGAACTTTATGATTAAAGGAGTAATTTTTGATTTAGATGGGGTATTAGTATTTACTGATAAATATCATTATTTAGCTTGGAAAGTTATTGCTGATAAAGAAGGTATTTATTTTGATGAAATTATTAATAACCGCTTACGTGGCGTATCTAGAATGGAATCATTAGAAATTGTCTTAGAAAAATCTAATAAAAGTTATAGTAAAAAAGAAAAAGAGTTAATGGCTTTTGAAAAGAATGAAATATATAAAGAATCATTAAATCAATTATCTTCTAAAGATGTTTCTGATGATGTATTAGTTACACTAAAAGAATTAAAGAAGAATAATATAAAATTAGCAATTGGATCTAGTAGTAAAAATACTCGTCTAATCCTTAAAAAAATAGGAATTATCGATTATTTTGATGAAATAGTTGATGGAAACTGTATTAGTAATTCAAAACCTCACCCTGAAGTATTTGAAAAAGCAGCTAATAGACTTGGTTTAGATTCATCTGAATGTTTAGTAATTGAAGACGCTGAATCTGGTGTAGACGCAGCTATTGCAGCTAATATTAAGGTATGCGGTATTGGTGATGCAAGCAAATATTCAAAAACAACTTATCCTATTTCATCAATTAAAGATTTATTAAAATATGTTTTATAAAAAATTAAAATTTCTACCTATTTTATTTATTTTTCTTATTTCGTTAGTAGCTTGTAAAGACCCATCTACATCAAGTTCTCAAGTAAATAGTTATACTTCTTTAACAACAACTTCTTCTAGTATAAGTTCTTCTAATACTAATTCATCTGTAGTTACTTCTTATACTAAAGATGAAAATGGATTTTATATTTTAGAAGATGATTATTTTAAAAATTATTCAAAAGACGATGGATTACAAACTAGTAAGATTCGTTTTGCTGAATATATACCTGAAGAATTAAAATATAAGCAAATGAAATTATTTGTTGGTGACAAAGAAATTCCATTATTTAATTGTAAGACAAATATGTCTCAAACTTGGAGTGGTGAAGCACCTAGTAGAATGAATAATTCAGTTGCTGTATTTGAACTTCAAGGAAAAGTTACTTTGAAGCTACAATGTTCTTTTGCATTATTAGATGAATGTACTATAAGACCATTGGAAGCAAATATCAGTCCTATTTTAGATGACAATAGACGTGTTATTACTTTTGAAATCTCATCAACTGGTCAATATACTATTGAGTTAAGAAGTAATCGTGTTTTACATCTTTTTGTCAATGATTATAAAGAATTTGATGAATATAAAAATAATGAAAATGTAATTTATTTTGGACCTGGTGTTCATAATAAAGACAATTCTAAGTATATTAATCAATATAATCGTATTAATTTGAGTTCAAATCAAACAGTATTTGTTGATTTAGGCGCAATCGTTCATGCTGGTTTCTCTGCTAATAATTCATCAAATATAAAAATTGTTGGTAGTGGAATTATAGATGGCTCTATATTTGATAGAAGTGTTGAAAGAAATACTACTTTAATTCCATATGATTTTAATTATTGTAATAATATTGAAATTAAAGGAATAATTACTACTGATCCAGCCGGATGGTGTTACAATATGTATTTCTGCAATGATGTTATTTTAGATAATATTAAAATTATTTCATCGAGAAGTAATGGTGATGGTGTTTCTATTCAATCTTGTCAAAGAGTAGATGTTACTAATTCATTTATTAGAAGTTGGGATGATAGTTTAGTTGTAAAAAATTATCCTCATTGGTCAAACAAGAATAATCAGGGGCTTACTAATGACATCTATTTTGGTGATTGTATTTTATGGACTGATTTAGCACAATCTATGGAAGTAGGTTTTGAAACAATCGGAAAAACAATGGAAAACATTACTTTTGAAAATATTACTGTTTTACATAACTTCCATAAACCAGTTATTTCAATTCATAATGGAAATAATGCTGACTTAAAAAATGTTGTTTTTAAAAATATCACTGTCGAAGATGCAAGTCTTGGAAGAGGCGATGGAAATAATATTTTTATTGAGATCACTACTGAGTTTTCTGCAACTTGGTCAACAAAACACACTACAACTGAATTAGGAAGTATTGATGGTGTAACAATTTCAAACGTTTTAGTTATTGATGGTAGAGATGATTTGAAAGTTTCTATAAGAGGATCAATAGATACTCGAAAAGGATATAACAATACTGAGCATTATGTAAGTAATGTAACAATTTCAAATGTATTAATTAAAGATACTTTATTAGATGAATCTTATAAAGATTTATTTAAATACATGACAAATAATTTAGTTTTTGATAATAATTCAAATAAAATAACAGGTTCAGATATTAAATATAATGATTCATCAATGTATGGTTCAAGTTACATTGTTGAAACACTTTAGAAAGGAGTAATACTTATGGCAACTATTAAATTTGAGAATATAAACAAAGTTTATAGTAATAATGTTCAAGCTGTATTTGATTTTAATTTAGAGGTTTCGGATAAAGAGTTTATTGTTTTTGTTGGACCTTCTGGATGTGGAAAATCAACAACATTAAGAATGTTAGCAGGTCTTGAAGATATTACTTCTGGTGAAATATATATTGATGATAGATTAATCAATGATGAATTACCTAAGGATAGAGATATAGCTATGGTATTCCAAAACTATGCATTATATCCTCATATGAGCGTCTATGAAAATATGGCTTTAAGTTTGAAACTAAAAAAGGTACCTAAACAAGAAATTAAAAAAAGAGTTAATGAAGCTGCTCAAATTCTAGGTTTAGAAGACTATCTAAATAGAAAACCAGCTGCGCTTTCAGGTGGTCAAAGACAACGTGTTGCATTAGGAAGAGCAATAGTAAGAAGTCCAAAAGTCTTTTTAATGGATGAACCTTTAAGTAATCTAGATGCTAAATTACGTGTTCAAATGCGTTCTGAAATTGCTAAAATTCATAAAAGAGTCGGCGCAACAACAATTTATGTAACTCATGACCAAACTGAAGCTATGACAATGGCTTCAAGAATTGTTGTTATGAAAGATGGCTATATTCAACAAATTGGTACACCAAAAGAAGTTTATAATTATCCTGAAAACATGTTTGTAGGTGGTTTTATCGGTGCTCCTGCAATGAATTTCATAAAAGGTGAACTTAGAGATGGATATTTTTATATTGATGGTAGTAACCAAAAAATAGGATTTAATGAAAAATTAAAAAAAATATATAAGAGTTATAACAATAGAAAGGTAGTATTAGGGATTAGACCTGAAGACATACATTTTAATGGAGTAATAGCTAATAAATATCAATCATCTAAAGTTAATGTTACTACTGATGTGGTAGAATTATTAGGTCATGAATTGATTGTTTATTCAATGTTAGATAATCAACCATTAATTGTAAAATTATCTTCAATTAATGATATAGAAGAAAATCAAAATATTACTTTTACTTTTGATTTAAATAAAATTCATTTATTTGATCCTGAAACTACAAAACGCATTAAATAAAAAATGGCTAGTTCAACTAGCCTTTTTTTTAGTTTTTTATTATAATTTAAGAGGTGATTATTATGAGTTTTATGAAAGATAAATTACATACTGGTGAATTATATGTCTGTACTGATCAAGAAATTTTAAATGAGCAATTTAAATGTTTAGAGAAATTATATGATTTTAACTCAACTAGACCAAGTGAATTAGAAAAAAGAACTAAATTATTAAAAGAAATGTTTGCTAGTATTGGTGAAAATTGCTATATCGAGCCACCATTTCATTCAAATCATGGTGGTAGACATGTTCATTTTGGAAATAATGTATACGCTAATTTTAATCTCACTTGTGTAGATGATACACATATTTATGTTGGTGATAATACCATGTTAGGACCTAATGTTGTTTTAGCAACTGCAGGTCATCCAATTGAACCTTCTTTAAGAGAACAAGGATATCAATATAATATGCCAATTCATATTGGTAAAAATTGTTGGCTAGGAGCTGGAGTTATTGTTTTACCTAGTGTTTCAATTGGTGATAATAGTGTAATTGGAGCGGGAAGTGTAGTAACAAAAGATATTCCAGCTAATGTAGTTGCATTTGGTAATCCTTGTAAGATCATTAGAGAAATAAATGACCACGATAAAGAATATTATTTTAAAAACAAAAAGATTGATTATAAGAATATATAAAAAAGAGACCGAATACTTGGTCTCTTTTATACTAGTTTTTCATAATTTTTAAAGTTTGATTTTGTAATATTTAGAAGGAATTCTCTTCCTTTTTCATTTAGAATGCGTTTTGCCATTTCATCTACTTTACTTCCTGCACCTAAAGGTAAATTATAGCCACATGCTTCGCGAAGTTGATTCATTTTCTTTAAGAATGCATATCTTGCTAAAATAGAGGAAAGAGCAACTGCAGGAGAAGCAGTTTCCCCTTTTGTTACAAATTCGATTCTTTTGATTACTTTTGCTTCGTCTTTTAGATAATCATAGTAATTCTTTTCAGGTGTAAATTGATCTACTACAAATAATGGAATATGACGATTACATTTAACTTCTAGATTTAATAATGCTTTATTGTGTAAATATGCTTTAATTTTATTCATATTGAATCCACGTTTAATAAGTTTATTGTATAAAACATTATCTAACGTAAGTAAAGAATATGTAACGTATTTTAAAATTCTAGGAACAATTGCTAAGATTTGTTCATCACTCATTTTCTTTGAATCCTTAATTCCGAGCTCACTAATATAATGTATATCTTCTTTTTTTACATATGTTGCTACTACAGTAATTGGACCAAAGAAGTCACCAGTTCCGACTTCGTCACTACCAGCATGACTAATAGTATAACGCCATTCTGTTTCGTATGGGATATTTTCAATTTCTCTCCACATATTAGCTTCTTTTTCAGCATTAGTTCCTTGGAAAACTACTTTAAGGGAATTGTAAATTGTTATGGCACAATCATCAATCTTGTAAAAAGATTTAATATGATCATTTTCTAAGTCAATTTTAAATGGTTGATAAAAGTTCATTACTTTTATAATTTGCTCTTCAGTCATTTGAATCGAGATAACGTTCGATGCCATAAATTCACTTCCTTCCCACATACAATTAAATTATAACATAAAAAAAATTAAAATGTACCCTTGACTTTTAAAAAAAGTTCTATATTATAGGCGGTATTTCGATTTTTAGTTTATTAATATTTATTAAAAATAAATTATTATATTTAATAAATTTGAACTTTTTGATAATATATTATTGGTGATTATTATGTATGATTCTTATTTGAAACTTGAATTAAATATTATTTTAGAAAAGTTAAGTGGTTTTGCCTTAACTAGTTTTGCTAAGCAAAGAATTTTATCATTAGAAGTTTCTACTGATTATTATCGTATAGAAGAAGACTTACAAATTACTGATGAAGCTTTAAGAATCATTACTCATATTGGACGTTGCCCAATGGATTTTATACATAATAACTATGCATCTATCGAAAAAGCTTATAAAGGTGGAGTGTTAACTTGTGAAGAGTTATATCGTATTTCATCTCAAACACAAGGAATAATGAAAATTAAAGGGTTCTTAGGAGCTTTAGATATGCAAAATATTGAGCACTTTAGATATTTTGTTGATTCTCTTTACCCATGTAAAGCTTTATCAAATAGAATTGATAGATGTATTAATTCATCATTTGAAGTTATGGATGAAGCTAGTAGTGAATTAAAACGCATAAGAAAAGAAATTCGTAGCAAAGAAAATGAAATTAGAAGAAAAATGGAATCATATATAAAAAGTGAATCTAATTATCTTTCTGAAAATATTATCACTATGCGTAATGATAGATTAGTAATCCCAGTTAAAGCTAGCTATAAATACAATATTGATGGTATTATTCATGATGAATCTAGTTCGCAACAAACTGTTTTTATTGAACCATCTGCAGTTGTGTTATTAAATGCAAAAGTTGCTTCTTTAAAACAAGAAGAAAAAGAAGAAGTTGAAAGAATTCTTCGTGAATTAAGTGGAATGGTTAAACAAGATTATGACTCTTTATTAACTAACATGAAAATGCTTGAAGAAATAGACTTTATGTTCTCAAAAGGTGCATATGGTTATGAAATTAATGGTAAAGTTGCTGAATTATCACATGATTTAGTTATCTCTTTACATGGCGCAAGACATCCATTACTAGATCCTCAAAAAGTTATAGCTAATGACTTTTATCTAGGGGACAATAATCCAAGAATTTATTTGATTACTGGTCCTAATACTGGTGGTAAAACAGTTGCTTTAAAAACTGTTGGTTTGCTTGTTTTAATGAATCAATGTGGACTTGCAATTCCTACTAATTTTGATTCAAAACTAGGTATATTTGAATCATTCTTTGTTGATATAGGAGATGAACAGTCAATTGAAAAAAGCTTATCAACTTTCTCTTCACATATGACTAAATTAGTTGATTTTGTTGATCAATGTGATTCAAGATCATTAATAATTGTTGATGAAATAGGTGGAGGGACTGATCCTAAAGAAGGTGAAGCTTTAGCTATGGCTATCATTGAACATTTTTATAAAAGAGGATGTACAGTTTTAGCGTCGACTCACTATTCAAATTTAAAAACATATGCGATTGAAAAAGGATATATTACTTCTTCTTCAATGATTTTTAATCATGAATTATTAAAACCTACATATAAACTTCAAAGTGGTATGTCTGGAAGATCATATGCATTTGAAATTGCATTAAATTTAGGTCTTAGAAAAGATGTAATTGAAAACGCAATAACATTAAAAAATGAATATTCTTCTAAAACGGATTTATTATTAGAACAATTGGATCGTAAAAAAGAGGAAATATTTCAAAAAGAACAAGAATTAGAATTATTAAAACTTCAACTTGAAGAGAATATAAAACAAAATGAAAAGAAAAAACAAGAATTAGTTGATAAAGAAGAAAAATTAAAAGAACAAGCAGCATCTATGATTGATGATATGGTTTTAGATGCAATGCAGGAAGTTGATGAATTATTAAAAGATATCAAAGCTCGAGATATAAAAGATGTAAAAATGCACGAAGCAATAAATATTAAAAGTAAACTTAAGAAAATCAATGAAGTTGATGAAGAAGATGAAGAATCATCACTTGTATTTAATGTTGGCGATAGTGTAAAGGTTAAGTCATTAAACAAAACAGGTAAAGTCACAAGAGTTTCTAAAGACCATTGTTTCGTATCATTAAATGGCATGAATATTAAAGTTAAATCTAATGATTTAATGCCTTTTGCATTACAAGAAGAGAAAAAAGAAAAGAAAAAATCGACTGGTGGTAGCATGAAATATGTTGCTATGGAATTAAACATTATTGGAATGCATGTTGATGAATCGTTGATTTTAGTTGATAAATATCTAGATTCTTGTGCACTAGTACATCATAAATCAGTAAGAATAATTCATGGTCATGGCACAGGTGCATTAAGAGGTGCTGTTCATGAATATTTAAAGAAATGTAAATATGTTGAATCATTCCGTCTTGGAGGTCCTGGTGAAGGCGGAGTAGGTGCGACAGTTGTAACGTTAAAGTAATGAATCAAACATTAAAAGAAAAATTAGCGTCTTTACCTGCATTACCTGGATGTTATTTAATGAAGAATATCTATGGTGAAATTATCTATGTAGGTAAAGCAAAACGTCTTAGTGTTAGAGTTAACCAATATTTTAATCGACCTCACTCTGGTAAAACACAAAAGATGGTTAGTGAAATTGATACATTCGATACTATTATTACTAAAACTGAAAAAGAAGCATTAATCTTGGAAATGAATCTAATTCATTTACACAATCCTAGATATAATATTCTTTTAAAAGATGGTAAGTCATATCCATATGTAAAAATTAGTTTATCTAATGACCCTTTTGTTTCGATTGCTCGAAATAAAAAAGATAAAAAGGCCAAATATTTTGGTCCTTTTCCTAATTCACATGCAGCTAGAAACATTATTAATTTAATTAATAGATTATATCCTTTAAGAAAATGTAATCATATTCCAAATAAAGCATGTTTGTATTATCATATCGGACAATGTTTAGGTCCTTGTATAAATAAAATTGATAAAGAAACTTATGATGATTTAGTTCATCAAATCACTTCATTTATGAATGGTGATACAAAAGAAGTAAAATCAAAATTAACAAAAAAAATGTATGAATATAGTGCAAATCTAGAGTTTGAACAAGCAAAGGAATGTAAAGAACTCTTGGATTCAATCGAACATACTACAAGTAAACAATCTGTTGAAATGAACGATAAGATTGATCGTGATATTATAGCGTATCATGCTAAAAACGATTATATAGCATTTTCAGTTTTAATGATTCGCGGAGGTTTAGTTTTAGTTAAACATACTGATGTTTTACCTTTATACGATGATGAAGAAGGCGCATTTATTTCATATATAATGCAGTTCTATCAAACTCACTTAGTTCCTAAAGAAATAATTGTATCTAATATTAATGATGCTGAACTACTAGAGGATATATTGAACACTAAAATAACTCTTCCTTCTAGAGGAGTAAAACAAGATTTATTAAAAATGAGTGCGGAGAATGCCATAAAAGCAATGCAAGAAAAATTCCTTGCTGCGAAGGAAGATGAAGATATTTTATTAATATTAGATGAATTAGCTAAAAGAGCTAAAATATCTTCGACACATCATATAGAAATGATTGATAATTCACACTTGCAAGGTGATGAGGCTGTAAGTGCAGTAGTTGTATTTACAAATGGACTTCCTAATAAGAAAATGTATCGTAAATATGCGATAAAACAAGAAGAAAAACGAGACGATACAGCTAGTATGTATGAAGTAATTTATCGTCGTTTTTATCGAAAATTAGTTGAACAAACTCCAATTGGAGATTTATTAATTGTAGATGGAGGAATTACTCAATTATATGCTGCTAGAAAAGCTTTGGAAAGTTTGAATATTGAATTACCAATTATTGGCCTAGCTAAAGATAAAAAGCACACAACAAGAGCTTTGGTATTAGAAAATGGTGAAGAAGTAGATATTAAAGATTACCCTCCTTTATTTTTCTTACTAACAAAAATGCAAGATGAAGTACATCGATTTGTTATATCATATCATCGAGATAGAAGAAGTAAATCTTTAACTAATTCTATTTTAGATAGTATTGAAGGATTAGGTCCGAAACGTAAGAATGAGTTGTTACGTGTCTTTGGTACTATAAATAGAATCAAAGAAGCAAGTGTTGAAGAACTTTCTCAATATGTACCTAATAAAGTAGCATTAAACATTAAAAATGCTTTAGAAAAAGAGTCACTTTAAGTGACTTTTTTTATTTTTTTGCATACTATAACCTTGAATAGGAGTGTATATATGTCTATTTTAACGAAAAGGGAGAAAGAAATATTTGAGTTATTAATCGCTAATAAATCAACAAAAGAAATAGGTGATATATTATTTATTAGTGAAAAAACTGTACGAAATCATATTAGTAATGTTATAGGAAAACTTGGAGTCAAAGGAAGAGCTCAAGCTGTCATTGAACTTATTAGAATGGATGAAATCTCTTTGTAGGCATAATTATTGCATCAATAATTAGGTCTATTTTTTTATTTTAGGATATGATATTATTTGAAAAAGAGGTGTTTTTTATGAAAAAAGTAATTCTTTGTTTGACTATAATTTTTTTAAGTCTAATTAGTTTTGTTTCATGTAATGGACTTGCTTTTACATTTAATTATCAATACGCAGATAATGATAAATATTCTATAGGTACTACTAGTTTAGACGAAATAGAAAAAATTGATATTGATTGGGTTTGCGGTAAAGTTTATATTTCTAGTTCTTTACATGATGAAAATTCATTCTTTGAAGAATACAAAGGAGATTTAGAAGATCAATATAAGCTTCGCTATTACGTAGAAGACAAAACTTTATATATTAAATATGCACAAAGTGGGAAATACACTTGGAATCCAGTAGAAAAAGATTTACATATTAATTTTTCTAAAGAAGATTCATTAATCCGCGATTTTAATATTTCTTTAATTTCAGCTGATTTATTTATGAATGGTGTTTCTGTAAGAGAAATGGATTTAGTTACAGTATCCGGTGATATTGAGCTTAAAAATTCTAAGATATCAAATAAAATTGATATAGAATCTGTATCTGGCAATGTTGAAGTTGAACTAGAACAAAATGCAGAAAAAGTTATTATTAACACTGTATCAGGTGATGTTAAAGTTACATCATTTTTACTTGAAAAATTATCTATTAATACTGTAAGTGGTGATGTTGAATATTTCATGAATAAATTTGATACTACAGGACCTAAAAAACTAGAAATAGAAACTGTATCAGGTGATGTTAATCTATATTTAAAAGAAGCTACTAATGCTACAATTGATTTTGAAACAACAAGTGGTATGTTCTTATGTCAATTAGACGAAAAACTTAATAATGGAAAATATGTTTTAGGCAATGGTAATGATTTATATGATATAGAAACAACATCTGGAGACTTTATCATTAAACCATTAAATTAGTTATGAAAAAAATATTAGTTACAGCATTTAAACCTTTTAATAAATCTAAGAATAATTATTCTAGTGAAGTATTGAAAGAAATAAAACTTGATGTAGATAAGGTTATTTTAGATGTTGTTTATGATGAATCCTACGAAGTATTAAAAAGCAATGATTTAAACTCATATAGCTTAATTATTGCCTTAGGTGAAGCAAGAAGCCGTGATTATCTAAGCGTTGAAAAACAGGCTAAAAATATATCTTCTTGCAGCATCGTTGATAATAAAGGTGTATTGAAGAATAATGAAATTATAGATTTAAATTTTGAAAATGTTTTAGAAACAAAATTAGATTTAAGTAGAGTAACTGAATATGCATCTATTTCTTATGATGCAGGTAAGTTTGTATGTAATAATCTATATTTCCATTTATTATGTGATTATCCAGATAAAAGTTTGTTTATACATATTCCTGAATGTAATAACGAATTGGATAATTATAAAAAATATGCAAAACTTATCGAAAACATTATTGAAAATCTTAAATAAAATTTTAGGCCAGTCTATAACGGCCTAATTTTTTTGGAAAAAATATGTGAAACAAAAATAAAAAAATGTTTCACACTTTAAGAATAATATGTTATAATAATTATGTAAACATGAGGTGATATCTATGGCTAGTAATATTGTTCAATTATTAGATGAAAGAATTAAAATAACTTCTTGGATTAATAGTGTATTATACGGATCTATTGAAGTAAGAGAAAGAAAGTATAAAAAATATATTTATGTTCATTATCGAAATGGAAAAAAAGTAATTACAAAATATGCAGGTGAATATTCGTCTAGACTAGTAAACATTATCATGGAAAATACTTTATTAGCTAAAGAACTTAAAAAAAGATTAAATAGAGTTAATAAGCAATTAAAGAAACTAGGTTATATGGAAAAAGAACTTAATAATTCTATAAAATCAAGTATTAAGCATGTTTCTAATAATCTTACAAATGTTATCTATAATCAAATTAAGATTAATGATTTAAACATTAACTATGAAGACGTAAATTTATTAGTAAAAGAAGATTTAATTAATAATATGTTAATCAAAGATGCAAATAGAATAAAAAACTTAAAGAATGCGTGGGATTTTGCACTTAATAAAGATGTTATTAATACTGAATTATCATTTGATTTATTGTCTCAAATAAATGCTTTAATTGATTTAGATTTTTCCTATAATGCAGGAAAACTTCGTAGAATTTCACTTCAAATTGAAAATTCTTCATATATTCCTTCAATTCCTTTTGAAGAAGATGTTAATTCTTCTTTATTTGAAATTCAAAAGAATAAAGCAAAAGCACTAGATAAAGCATTGAATTTATTTACTTATTTGCAAAAAACACTTGTTTTTACTAATTCAAATTTGGAAACTTCAATAATTTTTGTAAACTATTATCTAGTAAAAAATGGTTTAGGTTTATTATATGTACCATATGTATTAAAAGAAGAACTTAATAATAAATTATTAAACTTATATGAATGGAATGAGGAAGAAGATCTTAAAAAGTTTTTATTAGAAAATTGTTATTTTGAAAAATAGTTTAATGACCTAGTTTATTAAAAATTAGGTCTATTTTTATTTTATAGTTCATACGTTTTAGTAGTGATTATAAGAGGTATGAATATATGAAAAGAAGAAAAATTTTATTTAAACTATTACCAATTGTCTTAACATTAGTTATTGCCGCTGGTTTTATTGTATTTAGAAATAATGATCCAACTGTGGATGATCCTACAATAAAAGAAGAAAATGAGGATTTTGTTAAAAGAAAATTGTATTTGTTGTCAAATGATAATATGATTGTACCTGTAACGATTTCATTTGAAAAGAAAGCTGGTTTAGCGGATGAATTGTATTATGTTATTTCTTTATTAAAAGAAGACAGTAAGATAAATGATAATCTAAAAGGTGTTATAAATAAAGATGCATCTATTACAGAACTTACTATTCAAAATAAAGTTTTAACAATTGGATTTTCAAAAGAATTCTTAAACTATTCTATAAAAAATGAATTAAGAATTATAGAATCATTAGTATGGACAATGTCTCAATACGATGAAATTGACGCTATTAATATTAATGTGGATGGTAAATTATTAACAAAAATGCCTTTAGGAAAAACTCCACTTCCTAAAGATATGACTAAAGATATCGGAATTAATAATCATATTTTTCCAGGATTATTAAATGCCAAAAGAGTAGTTACATATTATACTAAAACTATTGGAGAACAAGAAATGTTTGTTCCAGTTAGTAATAATCTAATGGAAGATACTGTTAGCGTTTTCTTAGACTTATCAATGCAAAAAGTACCTGTAATATACGGATTAAAACCATTAGATGATTTAAAAAACGCTGAAATTGTAAGTGTTAATGAAGACGAACAAAATATTAGTTTTGAATTAACAACATCTTGTCTTATTGAAGAAGATTTAGTTGATTATGATGTTTATTATTCTTTACAAGTAGCATTAAGTTCTTACAAAGAAGATTGTACTATTTCCATAACTATTGAAGGAGAAGAACTAAAAGTAGATGGATTATTAGATGAAGACGAACAAAAAATTAGTAGTGTTATTTATAATGAAATAAAGATTTAAGCGCTCCGGCGCTTTTTTATTTATATTATGTTTATTGAAAAAGACTTTTATTAATGTTATTATTATATAATAAAGTACGAAAGGAGATGTTTATATGGCTTCAAGAAAAGCAGTTGCAACAGTTGAAAAAGACGTTAATGAAAAAGTAACTAGAAAGAATTCGAAAAAAACTGTTGTTACTAATGATCAATCTTTAACTGATGAAAACTTAGAAAAAGTTGAAGTTAATGATGAAGCAAAAAAATATAAAGCTACTTCTGGTCCTAAAAAAGCATATAAAAAAGCTGATGCTATGGAATCATTGCCTAGTTCAGCTTTAGAAAATGATATAAATGAAGATGAAGATATTATCGAAAAAGAAATTACTTTTATTGATAAAGTAGCTTCTGAACCATCTAAATCTATACAAAAAAATCATAAAAGAAAGACAAGAAGTTCGAAAAATAAGGGAAATATTACAAATAATCGTATTTTAATCAGTAGAGGTTTATCTTCTAAAATGGTTGAAGAACGAGTTAAAAAAGGCTTTGTTAATAAGACTAAGCGTTCAAATACAAAATCAATATTTAGAATTATCATGGGTAATATTTTAACAGTATTCAATCTTATTAACTTATTGATGTTTGTATGGTTAATATCAGTAGGAAGTTTCCAAAACTGTTTCTTTATGGTAATTATCGCTATCAATACTATTATTGGTATCGTTCAAGAAATTAAAGCAAAGAAAACTATTGATTCCTTATCAATTGTTAATACTCCAAGTGTAGAAGTAATGCGAAACGGAAGATTAACTAAGATAAAAAGTGAAGATGTTGTAATTGATGATATTTGTTATTTCCATACTGGTAAACAAATATGTGCTGACTCAATAGTTAGAAAAGGCATGGTTGAAGTTAATGAATCAATGCTTACAGGTGAATCTGAACTTATCGTTAAAAAAGTAGGAAGTACTTTGTATGCAGGAAGTTTTATAGTTTCTGGTGAATGTTACGCTAAAGTCGATAAAGTAGGTAGTGATAACTTTATTGAACAAATTTCTAGTAAAGTTAAATATTATTCTAAACCAAAATCAGAAATTATGAATTCTTTAAAGATTCTTATTAGAATCATTAGTTTAACTGTTATCGTTATGGCTTTTGCAGTATTCTATTTTAATTATGATGCAGCAAAGATTTTATATCCTGATGATTTAAACAAAGCATATGTAGAAGCAGTTGTTGCAACTGGTGGAAGTGTTATTGGTATGATTCCTTCTGGATTATTCTTAATGACTTCTATTTCTCTTGCTGCAGGTGTATTAAAACTTGCTAAACATAGAACTGTTGTACAAGATATGTATTGTATTGAGATGTTATCTAGAGTAGACGTAATGTGTCTAGATAAAACAGGTACGATTACTGATGGTACAATGAAAGTAAAAGAAGTTAATGAATTAAATGAGATGAAAGCTACTGTAAGACAGATTATTTCAACTCTTTCTGGTGTTTTAAAAGAAAGCTCTCCTACAGCTATAGCATTACAAAAACGTTTTGGTGTTAATAAAAAAGCTCATTATCGTTATACAGTTCCTTTCTCAAGTGCTAGAAAATATTCAGCTGTTTACTTTGATGACCATGAATTATCATATATCTTAGGCGCACCTGAATTTATTATGAAAGAAAGATATAGTGAATTAGAATACGAAGTATATCGTTATTCTAAACTTGGATATCGTGTTTTATTACTTGCATCAAGTCCAACTAAATGTAAGGATCAAGATTGTGAATTCCAAGATATTACTCCATTAGCTTTAATTGCGATTGAAGATACAATTCGAAAAGACGCTGTAGAAACTATCAACTATTTCAAAAATAGTGGTGTAGAAGTTAAAGTTATCAGTGGTGATAACCCTGTTACAGTTTCAAAAATTGCAAAAAGAGCTGGTGTAGAAGATGCTGATAAATATATCAGTTTAGAAGATCGTGGTGAAGATGATTTAGAAGAATTAGTTAAAAACTATACTGTCTTTGGTCGTGTTTCACCTAATCAAAAGCAAACAATTATTAAACATTTAAAAGAACAAGGCCATACAGTTGCAATGACTGGTGATGGTGTTAATGATATTTTGGCTTTAAAAGAAGCAGATTGTAGTATTGCAATGGCAAATGGTAGTGATGCTGCTAGAAGTGCATCTCATATGATTTTACTTGATTCAAACTTCTCAAGTATGCCAAAAGTTGTCATGGAAGGAAGACGTGTAATTAATAACATTAAACGTGTTTCTACTATGTATTTAACAAAAACTATTTTCTCGTTCTTGTTAAGTGTAGTATTTATTGTTATGAATAGCTTTAAACCAACAACTTATCCTATTCAACCAATTTATTTATTACCATTTGACTGGTTTATCGTAACAATTCCATCTTTCTATCTAGCTTTAGAAAAGAATAATAAGAGAATCAGCGGTAAATTTATGTCTGATATATTATTAAATGCTTTGCCTGGAGCAATTTTGATTGTTGTTAACTATTTAGTTATTTCAATCGCAGGTTCATCATTGTTAGAACTTACACCTGAAATGATTACATCATCAACAGTCTATAGCATTATAATAATCGGAGTATTAGTACTTCATTCGATATTTAAACCATTTAGTTTAAAACGTGCGGTATTCTTTACTTTAGACATGATCTTACTTTTGGTATTAGTATTCATGTCACCATATGTTGCATTAGAAAATGGTGTATTAATTAGTGAATATTTTGGATTACATGATTTAAATATTTATGCGATTATGATGTTAATTATTATTGCACAATATTCTTATGTAATTTTAAGATCATCTGGAAAAGTTTTCTCTAATGTTAAAAATGTTATGAAAAACTTTAATAATGATTCTGAATAATGGAGGCTAATATGATAGATAAATTAATTGAAAATGAGCAATTTGAAGAGGCATTAGAAAAACTTGATGCAAAATATGATGATGTATCAGTTTATCAAAAACTTATTTGCTTATATGGATTAAAAAGATTTGAAGAAGCTTATTCATTATCAAAAGCATCTTTAAGTAGTGTAGAAAAAAATTATTATGATGTTTTATGCCTTCATATAGCAATTCTTCTTGAACTTGAAAAAGATGAAGAGGCATATGAACTATTGGAAGAAGAATTAGAAATGCCTTATATTCCTGCTCAATATGAAAATTTCTTGAATGAAACTTATGAAATGTTATATCGTAAAAGAATTCAATCACAAAAACAATATAATATTTTTGACACATATCAAGATCAAGAGATTAAACAAATATTAATTGGAGAAAGAGATAAAAACATCCTTCTTATCATTTTAGACCAACTACAAAAACGAAATATTAGATTATATCTAAAAGAGTTAAAGCACATACTTACACAAAATGATTTTCCAAATGAATTAAAGGCTATTATTTTGGAATTACTTGTAGAACAAGGAATTATGGAGGAAGTAAAAGTAATCTCTAATGGAAAAGAATTTAGTGTAGATTTAACTACATTAACCCCACTTTTAGAACAATATTCAATTGAAGCCATCTTAAAAATTATTGAAGAAAAAGTAGATGAAAAAGATGTTTCAATATTCAATGCTTGTCAAGATTTAGATGTAGCATATCATGCTTCAATTTATCCTGAAAGTGTTGATGAAGATGAATATATATTAATTGCTGCTGGTATTTATTATGCCGCGCTTACAAATTACGGTATCGACAAAGATATCGAAGAAATTTGTGCATTATTTGGTGTAAAAAGTAAATTTATTGAAGCTTATTACGAAAATATTTGCAAACTTTCAACATTTTAAGATTAAATTCGTTGAATGAATTAAAATTATATGATAGAATATCATAGCGTTTAAAAATTAATTATTAGGAGGATATTATGAATATCAGTATTGTAAAAGAAAAATCAACTTATATTGCAACTGTTACATTTGATGCACAAGAATGGAAAAATGCTCAAGAAAAAGCATATGCTAACTTAGCTCAAAACGTTACAGTTCAAGGATTCAGAAAAGGTAAAGCACCTTTAGAATTAGCAAAAAGACATATCGATGGTAGAAAAATGATTGAAAAAGCAGTAGACATTTTAGTACCTCAAGGAAATCAAAAAGTTTTAGAAGAAAACAATTTTGATTTATTAGTAAGACCTGAATTAGATGTTAAAGAAGTAAGCGATGAAAAAGTAGTAATCGAATACTACTATGTAACAAGACCAGAAGTTAAATTAGGTCAATATAAAGATTTAAATATTGCTAAAGAAAACGTTGAAGTAACAGAAGAAGATGTTGAAAACGAATTAAAAGCATTACAACAAAAGAATGTATCTGTTGAAGTAAAAGATGGCGCAATCGAATTAGGCGACGTTGCAAATATCGACTTCAAAGGCTTTATTAATGGTGTTGCTTTCGAAGGCGGAGAAGCTAAAGCATATGATTTAGAAATCGGATCTGGAAGCTTTATTCCTGGTTTTGAAGATCAATTAATCGGTGCTAAAGAAGGCCAAGATTTAGATATTAATGTTACTTTCCCTGAACAATATTCAAAAGAATTAGCTGGAAAACCAGCAGTATTCAAAATCAAAGTTAACTCAGTTAAAACTAAAGTTTTACCAGAAATTAATGATGATTTAGCATTAGATGCAAATATTGAAGGCGTTAGTAATTTAGAAGAATTAAAAGCTCACTTAAATACAGTTGTTTTAGGAAGAAAAGCAAAAGAAGCTGAACAAAAAGCTTTCACAGTTTTATTAGAAACAATTTTTGATGGTTCTGAAGTTGAAGTTCCAGAAAGAGCTGCTTTAGAAGAAGCAAAAGTTCAATTTGAAAACTTCAAAAAACAAGTTGCACAAAATGGTATTCCATTTGACAAATATTTAGAAATCACTGGTTCTAAACCAGAAGATATCTTAGATAACATGAAGAATGATGCAATTAAAAACTTAAAAGCTTCATTTGTATTACAAGAAATTGCTAGAATTGAAAACGTTGGAGTAACTCAAGAAGATATCGAAAACGAATTCAAAGCTATTGCTGAACAATACCAAATGGATTTAGAAACTGTTAAGAAAGCTTTAGGCGGAAGAGTTAGTGAATTAGCTAACCAAATCTACCAAAGAAAAATCATGGATTTCATCCGTGAAGCAAACACAGTTGCTTAATTAAAACTGAATTATAAGTAAAAAGACGCCATGCGTCTTTTTTCGAACTTAAGAAAGGAGATTGTATTATGGAAAATGTTATATCCACACATACATTACCTGTTATTTGCACAAGAGGAGTAATCTTATTTCCTGAAAATGAAAAAACAATCGATGTTGGAAGAAAAAAATCTTTAGACGCAATAAAAATTTCTCAACAAGAATTTAATTCTAGAGTAGTATTAGCATCTCAAAAAAATCCTGAAATATTCGATCCTAAAGAAGATGAAATGTATGGATTTGGTACTATTTGTATTATTAAAAGTGTAAAACGAAATAGTGATGGTTCATCTAGAGTAACTCTAGTTGGAGAAAGTCGTGTAAAGATTGAACAATATAAGATGTTCCCAACTACATGTGCATATGCAGATGTATCTTTAAAATTCTCTAAATATGGAGATAAAGATAAAGAAGCAGCATTAATAAGAGTATTATCAAAAACTATAGAAGATATTAATCGTACAAACAATCCATCTATTTTAACTAAAATTGATCAAAGATTATCTAAAGGCATTTCTGCTTCTCAATTAAGTGATTTCTTGGCTCAAAATGTCGTAGATTCATTGAATAAACGTCAAGAATTATTAGAAGAATTAGATGTTAATGAACGTTTACTAAGAGTCATTGAAATTATTGAGGAAGAAAAGAACATATCTTCAATAGAGAATGAAATCACAGAAAAAGTAAAAAGTAGATTAGAAGAGAATCAAAGAGAATATATTTTACGTGAAAAAATGCGTGCGATAAGAGAAGAGTTAGGAGATGTGGCTGATGCTGAAGCTGATGATGAAAAGATTCGTCGTCAATTAAATGAAAATCCATATCCTGAATCAGTAAAATCACGTGTTTTAGAAGAGTTAAAACGTTATAACATGATGCCTTCTGCTAGTGCTGAAGCAAGTGTTATCCGTAGTTATATAGATGTTTTATTAAAAACACCTTGGTATCAACAAACTACTGATAATGATGATTTAAATAACGTTGAAAAGATCTTAAATGAAGACCATTTTGGCCTTGATAAGATTAAAGAACGTATTATGGAATATTTAGCTGTTAAAAAGTTAACTTCTTCTTTAAAAGCTCCTATTTTGTGTTTTAGTGGGCCTCCAGGAACAGGTAAAACAAGTTTAGCTATGTCTATTGCACGAGCATTAGAAAGAAAATTTGTTAAGGTTTCTTTAGGTGGAACTGATGACGAAGCTGAAATTAGAGGTCATAGAAGAACTTATGTTGGAGCAATGCCAGGTAGAATCATTCAAGGTATGCAAAAAGCAGGAGTAGTTAACCCTGTCTTCTTATTAGATGAAATTGATAAATTGGGTAAAGGATATAAAGGAGATCCATCTAATGCTTTATTAGAAGTATTAGATCCTGAACAAAATAAGATTTTTAGTGATAATTATCTTGAAGAACCTTATGATTTATCAAAAGTATTATTCATTGCTACTGCAAACTATTTAGAAGATATTCCAGCTCCACTAAAGGATAGATTAGAAATTATTGAATTATCAAGTTATACAGAAGTTGAAAAACTTCAAATTGCTAAACGCCATTTAATTGCTTTAAATGCAGCTCAAAATGGTTTGAAAAAATCAAAAATTTCATTTACTGATGATGCAATATTACATATTATTCGTTATTACACTAGAGAAGCTGGTGTAAGACAATTATCTAGATTAATTGGCACAATTTGTCGTAAAGTAGCTGTATATTTAGTTAAAAACGATATTAGTGATAAACAAAGTGTAACAATTAAGAAAGTAAAAGAATATTTAGGTAAAGAAAAATTTGATTATACTAAAAAAGATAAAGCAAACCAAGTGGGTGTAACAACTGGCTTAGCATACACTCAATATGGTGGCGATATTTTACCAATCGAAGTAGTAACTTTTAAAGGTAAAGGAATGCTTCATTTAACTGGTAATTTAGGTGATATCATGAAAGAATCTGCAAATATTGCTTTAGGTTTTATTAAAAGTAATGCAGAAAAACTAAATATTAATCCTGAATTATTAGAAAAAATGGATATTCATATTCACGCTCCAGAAGGTGCAGTACCTAAAGATGGACCTAGTGCTGGTGTTACTATTACTACTTCATTAGTTTCTTGCTTAACTAATAAACCAGTGAGAAATGATATTGCTATGACAGGTGAAGTAACTTTAAGAGGTAATGTATTACCAATTGGAGGGTTAAAAGAAAAATCTATTGCTGCTCATAGAAGTGGTATTAAAACAATCTTTATTCCATTTGAAAATCAAAAAGATATTGATGATATCCCAGAATCAGTACGAAATGAAATGACAATTGTTCCAGTCAAACATGTCTTTGAAATTTTAGAGAAAGTATTGGTTGAAAAGTAGTATGGCTCTAAAAAATGTTAAATTTGTTACTAGTGCTGCTGATAAGTCTCAATGGATAAAAGATGATAAAAAAGAATTTGTATTATTAGGGAGAAGTAATGTTGGAAAATCTACATTTATTAATCTAATTACAAATGTTACTCAATTAGCTCGTGTATCTTCAACACCAGGTAGAACAAGATTATTAAATTTCTTTGATGTTAATAATGAATTTAGACTTGTAGATGCTCCTGGATATGGCTATGCAAGTGTTAATAAGAATAATGACTTCTTATTTGCTAAAATGATGGAAGATTATTTTAATGATCGTGAGAATTTAGTTGCTGCTTTTTTACTACTAGATTCAAGAAGAATTCCTAATGATGATGATCAAATGTTATTTCATACATTATTTGATGCGAATATCCCAGTAATCTTAGTCGCAACTAAGTGTGATAAATTAAATCAATCTGAAAGAAGTAAATTACGTAAGAATATTATGACTACATTAAAACTTCCATTAGATTATCCTTTAATTACTTCACAAACTAATCGTCAAAATTGGATTACACAAGTTGAAGAAGTTATTTATGAATATTTAAATAAATAATCCTGCATTTGCAGGATTTTTTTGTTATAAATATATCTTTTCATTTATATATTGTATAAAGGAGGATATATTATGCAAAGAATTGTACTAAAAAAAGAAATTAAAACTAAATATCCAATAGAAGGGATAAGTTTAGTTAATTTAGAAGATGAAATAGACTATAAAAGTTCAAATGATGGAATGTATGCAACAGGAGTAATTAAGATTTCAGGGGAATATTATAAAGGGGTTAGAAATACTCGATTTGTTGATGAGATAGATGTAGATATTTTCGCTCCTTTTGATGATTTATTAAGTAGAAGCGAATTGAGAGTATCTATCACTGATTTTGACTATAAAATTAATGAAGATATAATTTCCTTTTCTGTAATGGTAGATATAGAAGGTTTAAAAGAAGTTAATAAATCTTTTCCTTCCACCGATATTGAAGAAGAAAAAGAAGAGATTCTAGAAGAAACTGAAGTTGTTAACATTGATAGAGCAGGTAATGACAATTCGGATTTAGTAAGTGAAGAGTTAGTTGAAGAAAAAGTCGTTATTAGTGAAGACGTACAACCAAAAAAGAAACAGATAAAAGAAGAGACAAAAGTTTGTTGGAGCTTTTATGTAGTAATGAATAATGATACGTATGAATCTATTTCTTCAGATTTAAATATTGATATTAATAAGCTAAAAAAAATAAACAAAAATAAAGATTTAAAAGACGGAATGCTTATTTATTTACCATAATGAAGAATATTATTAATGAATTATATAATATTAAAATTAGTATATTGATAAGATTAAGTACGCATGTTTATAAAATTAAAACTGAAGATAATGAAGAATATATATTAAAATATTTAAATGATGATGAAAATCTAGAAGGAATATATTCAAGATTATCAATTTTAAATATCTCAAGTTTTTTAATTCCTATTCAAAATATCTATGGTCAATATATATCTAATGATAATGAAAAATATTTCCAAATATCTCATTATTATAATGATGAATTAATTCAGGCAAAAGACATGAGATTGAAGTTTTTTATGAAAGAATTGGCACTTTTACATTCGAAAAGTCAATATTATATGAAGGTAAATGATGGTTTTTTCGAAGAAACTTATGATTATGTAATAAATGTGCTTGAAAAATCTAAACAAGATTTGAATGATATTTTATTTAAAATAGAAGCTTTAGATTATAAATCTCCATCAGCATGGTTACTATTAATGAATAATCAGCTATTTTTTAACGCCATTGATGAAGCTAAAAAGCATATTGAAAAATTTATTGATTTGTCTAAAGAATTAAAACAATTAAGGGTGGCATTGGTTTATCAAAATTTTGATTATCAACATATAATATTAAAATCTAATAAAATAATAGGTACTGAAAAATTATGTATAGCACCTCCTATTTATGATCTTAAATATTTATTTGATTATTCTTTTAATGGATCAATAGATTTATCAGGATTTATTAAGATATATTTAGATAGTTTTTCTTTATTAGAATATGAAAAAGAATGGCTTTTAGGATTGCTATTTATACCAAGTTTCAATTTTAAGGCGTTAGAGGGGTATAAAGAACTTGAAGCAATCGTTGCCATCACGCGAAGTATTCAACATTTCAATAATGCATTTGAATTATCGAAACTATTAACACAAGATGAATGAAAGAAGTAAAAAGATAACTAAATATACAAACCATAGAATGAACATAATTGGAAATGGGGCTAGAACACACATTAAAGTTTGATATGCAATTAACCAGATAATATACTTTAATATCCAAAATCTTATTATTAACCAACATTCTCTTGCTGGGCCGTTAAATGGTTGATATTTCCTAAACATTCTTTCACCTAGTTTATATTATGCAATCTTAAATTTAATGTTCTTAAAACTAAAAAATTATTGACTATTAAATTTATATTTAATATAATCTAATTGCGTTGATTAGAAGGAGTACAAAAGTATTTACTTTATAGAGAGTTGCTGGTTGGTGTAAAGCAATATTAAACTTTTGGAAGGTCGTCTATGAGCATTTATTATGAAATTAAGTAGTATAAACGTATGTCTGCGTTAAAGATATGAGTGTATATAGATTATCTATATAAATAAAGGTGGTACCGCGTATAAACGTCCTTTTGTAGGGCGTTTTTTATATTTTAAAGGAGGAATATTTATGAAAATTGAATTAGCCCCAAGATACGAAAGTGGAAAGGTAGAAGAAGGTAAATACCAACACTGGATTGAAAAAGGATATTTTGAATGTGGAAAAGATAAGAGCAAGACTCCATTTTGTATTGTAATTCCGCCTCCAAATGTAACAGGTAAATTACATTTAGGACACGCATGGGATGTTACATTACAAGATATGATCGTTAGATATAAAAGAATGAAAGGTTACGATGTTTTATGGCTTCCAGGTATGGACCATGCTGGTATCGCAACTCAAGCTAAGGTAGAACAAAAACTTCGTGAACAAGGTATTTCTAGATATGATTTAGGAAGAGAAAAATTCTTGGAAGTAACATGGGCTTGGAAAAAAGAATATGCTGAATTTATCCGTGCTCAATGGGCAAAATTAGGTGCATCAGTTGACTATACTAAAGAAAGATTTACTCTTGATGAAGGATTAAATGCTGCAGTTAGAAAAGTATTTGTCTCTTTATATAAAAAAGGGTTAATTTATCGTGGAGAAAGAATTATTAACTGGGATCCAGTTCAAAAAACAGCATTATCAAACATTGAAGTAGTATATAAAGAAAGTGAATCTTATATGTATTATTTCAAATATGTTGTAGAAAATGAACCAGAAAAATTCTTATTGGTTGCAACAACACGTCCTGAAACAATGTTTGGTGATGTTTGTGTTGTAGTTCACCCTGAAGATGAAAGATTTAAAGATTTTGTTGGTAAAAAAGTATATAATCCTGCAAATGGTGAATTATTACCTATTATTACTGATGATTATATTGATATTGAATTTGGTACAGGTGCTATGAAGTGTACTCCTGCACATGACCCTAATGACTTTATTATTGGTGAAAAATATGGTTTCCCTAAACCTGTTTGTATGAATCCAGATGGCACAATGAATGAACTAGCTCATAAATATAAAGATATGGATAGATTTGTTTGTCGTGAAGCATTATTAAAAGATCTAGAAGAACAAGGTTTATTTGTTAAAAAAGAAAAACATGTTAACCAAGTTGGTCACTCTGAAAGAAGTGATGCGATTGTTGAACCATATTTATCTAAACAATGGTTTGTTAAAATGGAACCTTTAGCTAATGCATCATTAGATTTCCAAAAAACAGATGATAAAATCGAATTTGTTCCTGAAAGATTCGAAAAAACATTTACTAACTGGATGAATGGCATTCAAGACTGGTGTATTTCTAGACAACTTTGGTGGGGTCATAGAATTCCTGCATGGTATCATAAAGAAACTGGTGAAGTATATGTTGATGAATTACCACCTAGTGATATCGAAAACTATGAACAAGATACTGACGTATTAGATACATGGTTCTCAAGTGGTTTATGGCCATTTTCAACATTAGGTTGGCCTGAAAAAACAGAAGACTTAGAAAGATATTTCCCAACTGATGTATTAGTTACAGGATATGATATTATTTTCTTCTGGGTTTCAAGAATGATTTTCCAATCATTAGAATTTACAAAACAAAAACCATTTAAACAAGTATTATTGCATGGTTTAATTCGTGACTCACAAGGTAGAAAGATGTCTAAATCATTAGGAAATGGTGTCGATCCTATGGATGTAATCGCTCAATATGGAGCAGATGCATTAAGATTCTTCTTAACTACTAATAGCGCACCTGGTTTAGATTTAAGATATAGCGAAGAAAAAGTTAATTCTTCTTGGAACTTCATTAATAAAATCTGGAATAGTGCTAGATTTACAATGATGAATTTAGGTGAAGATTTCAAATATGAAGGAATTGATGTAGATTCATTAGGTATCTATGATAGATGGATCTTAAATAGATTAAATAAAGCTATCAAGATTATTGATGAATCTATGGATAAATATGAATTTGTTGTCGCAGGAAGTGAATTATATCGCTTTATATGGGATGATTTCTGCTCATGGTATGTTGAAATGGCAAAACTAAGCTTAAATGGTTCTGATTTAAATGCTAAAAAAGCAACACAAAACACATTATTCTATTGCTTAGAATGTATTGTTAAATTAATTCATCCATATATGCCATTTGTAAGTGAAGAAATATATCAAACTTTACATGGTGATAAAGAAATTACTATTACTACTTCTTCTTGGCCTACAGTTAATAAAGCATTCGAAGATAACTATGACGATAGATGCGTAAATGGCATTAGTGATATTATTACTACAATTCGTACTATGAGAAGTGAAGAAAATATCGCTCCAAGCAAACCTATTGAGTTACAATTAATTATCGAAAATGACGAATTAAGAGAAAAGGTTATCGAGAATAAGCGTTATTTAGAAAGATTCTGTTTCGCACAAAGTATTAATATTGTTAAAGAAGCAGATATTAATGAAAAGGGTAAAACATTTGTTCTTTCAAATATTACAGTCTTTGTACCTTTAAAAGGATTAATTAATTTTGAAGAAGAAATTAAACGTTTAGAACAAGAAATTGTTAAATTAGAAAACGAAATTAAAAGATGCAACAACATGTTAAATAATCCTAACTTTGTTTCAAAAGCTCCTGAAGCAAAAATTGCTCAAGAAAGAGCCAAACTTCAAGATTATACAAATAAGTTACAAATTACAAAAACTAGACTTGAAGAAATGAAATAAATTTAAAAAGACTCCTAAATATTTAGGAGTTTTTCTTTTTCTTGGTTTATATATTAATAGGAGGATAATAATATGAAACCAGAAATTAGAGATGTAAGTTATGAAGAAGGAATGAATGTAAAAGGTGGAGAAGTTATTACAATTGGTTTAGTATGTGCTGTTCTTTCGATTGCTATTTTATCAGTTTTTGTTTGGAAGTTTTTTACTTCAGATAGTGGTAAAGCAAGTTTCCCTGGAGGATTTTCTTTTGAATGGAGTACTATTATGAATTTTTTACTAAATGGTACTAAAAAATGGGGCTAAAAGAATATCCAGTAACTGAACTTCCCCGTGAAAAAGCTTTGTCTCATGGAATTGACTCATTATCAAATGCCGAATTATTAGCTGTTTTACTTCGATGTGGTAATAAAAATCAGTCGGTGATTGATTTATCGATTGAAGTATTAAATACCATAGGAGGGGTGGAAAACCTAGCCAAAACAAGTTATGAGCTATTATCAAAGATTAAAGGAATGAAAAAATCTAAATCTCTTACTTTACTTGCATGTGTAGAGCTTGCTAAAAGGATTAACTATAAACAAGTTTATTTAGATAAAATAGAAAATCCTGATAGTGTATTTTATTTATTCGAACCAATAGTTAGAGATTATGATCAAGAAGTAAATTATTGCATTTTTGTTAATGTAAAAAGAAAGGTGATTTGTTACAAACAGATATATAAAGGTGGTTTAAATGTACATTTAATTCATCCTAGAGATATATTTAGAGAGGCTATCAAGGTTAATGCTGCAGGAATAATCATTGTACATAATCATCCATCTGGAGATCCTACTCCTAGTGAAGCAGATATAGCTACTACAATCGAATTATCAATGATTGGTAGACAAATAGGAATATCAATAATTGACCATATAATAATTGGAAAAGGCAATTTTTATTCATTAAAATCAAATAATATAATTTAATTTTCATAATATTTGTGATTTCGACATTTGTAGTTAATATACTTTAACTCATGGAGGAATAAATTATGAATGAAATTGTAACAATTCGTTGCGAGAATGATGAAGTTATTATGTCATTAAATGAAGAAGTTGAGTTTCAAGTATTAATAGATACCATTCAAGAAAGATTAAGAGTATTTAAGAAAAATAAAGCTGAAGCTCCAAAAAAAATTAAACTAGATTTAGGACATAGAAAGACAAAACCATCTGAATTATTAGAAATTTTTGATGTAATTATGAAAGAAGAAATCGTATTGATAGATGGAATCGATTTCAAAAATAACGATTTAAATGATACAGAAATCTATGAAGGAATAATACGTGGTGGACAAATAAAATACTTTGATAATTCAATTATGATTATGGGGGATATTAATCCAGGAGCTACTATATATTGTGCTGAAAATTTATATGTAGTTGGAAAAATTAAAGGTAAAGTTATTGCAAAAAATAAGAAATCAATGATAGTGGCAAGTGAATATAATAAATGTTTGATCCAAATTTATGATTCAGAACCATTATTTATTGATAAATTGTACGGAAATACACTTACTTATGAAAATGGATTAATTAAAGTTCATGATACTAATATGAAAGAGAGGTTAAAATAAATGGCCCGAATAATCGTTGTAACATCCGGCAAAGGTGGAGTAGGTAAAACTAGTATTGTTTCTAATGTAGGCTGTGCATTGGCTAAAAATGGTCATAGTGTTTGTTTAATTGATGCAGACTTAGGATTACGGAATTTAGATGTTGTATTAGGATTAGAAAATAGAGTAGTATTTGATTTACAAGATGTGATTGAAAATAAATGTGAATTAGATCAAGCATTGATAAAAGATAAAAAATATCCTAATTTAAGTATTTTACCTGCATGTAAGAATCTCGATGTTCAAAAAATTAATTTTGATTATTTAAAAAGAATTATCAATACTTTAGATTCGGTATATGATTTTATTTTTATTGATTCTCCGGCTGGTATAGAAAGAGGATTTTTCAATGCAATAAATAATGCTAAAGAAGCAATAGTAGTTTCTACACTAAATATTTCATCGTTACGTGATGCTGATAAAGTAATAGGAATATTAAATTCTAATTCGATTAAAGATGTAAAACTTATTATAAATAGAGTAGATCCTAATTTAATTGATGATAAAATATCTTTGGATATAGAGGATGCATTAGAAGTATTAGCAATTCCTCTTTTAGGAGTAGTATATGAAGATAATGAATTAGTTGCATCTTCAAATCATGGATATAGTGTATTAGATAATAAAAAATCAAACTCTAAAGATTGTTTTGAAAATATCGCAAAAAGAATCAATGGAGAAGAGGTGAATAGAGCAAAATTTAAGAAAAAAGGATTATGGGCACGACTATTTGGTTAGTGCCTTTTTATCATAATTAATTAAATATACCCATATATTATTATAGGAGGACTATTATATGGGCTTAGATGCAAAAAACAGAATTAGAAAAAGAAGATATAATTTATTAAAAAATGAAGCATATAAAACAAATAAAGACTATTATAAAGAAAATAAAAATAAAGGGTTATCATTTTTATCTTCGTTATGTCTATTAGTTTGTATAGCATTATCTGTTTTAATCTATGGGAAAAATGATGAAAATGGGAAATGGCTAAAAGATAATTTTGGAATAGAAGTATCTTTTTCTAAGATTAATCAAACTATGTCCAAATATACTGATTATATTTTAGATTTTGATATTTTTAAATTTTTAGAAGACGATAAGCCTGTTTCATATGAATCATATTATTATAGTTTAGGCAATAATTTATATGAATCTACGAGTAACGAAATAACTTCAATAGGCGATGGAACAGTAGTTTTCGTTGGAGAAGTTGATAACAAAAAAGTACTTATAATTGAGCATGATTTAGGATATTCAGCAACATATATTGGATTAGAAGATGTTTTAGTAAAAAAGTATGATCGAGTAGATGATAAAAACACTATAGGCGTCAGTTTTGAGCCTATAGAGATCCATTTTAAAAAAGAAAGTGTTTCGATAAGTTATGAAGAAGTTTTGGCACTATTTAGCTAAAATACATATTCACATATTAACAATAATTGTATATTTACTTGCGTTTATCTCGGGGAGATTTATTCCCCTTTTAATTTATTTTTCATTAGCTTCAATCCACGAATTATTTCATATTTTATTTGCTAAAATATTTAAATTAAAAATTAAAAAAATTGAAGTATATCCTTTTGGATTATCTGCGAATTTAGATTCACTTAATAAAGTTCATCCAATTAAAGCAATATTAATTTTAATAGCAGGACCTTGTAGTTATTTTTTATCATTTTTCATCATAGAATTAATGTTAAAATTAGATATTTTATCTTTTAATTCATACCTAAAATCAAATGAAATAAACGAATTGATTTTTTTCTTTAATTTACTACCAATTTGGCCTTTAGATGGTTCGAAAATATTATTTTATTTACTCAGTTTTTTTATAACTTACAAAGTTTGTTATTACATAGTAATAAGTATTTCATTTTTAACAACTATTTTACTTGTAATATTTACGTTTTATGATCCTCAATTAGTGATTATTTCATTTTTAATTTTTTCACAAATTGAACTTATTATTAAATATCAATTTGATTATTACAAAACCCTTATATTTAGAATGAATAAAAGAGTAGATTATCATATCAAAATACATAACAAAAAAGATATATATTTACCATATGAAAACTTCTATTTTGATGATATAATGTTATTAGATGAGAGATGTTTAATTGAAAATATCTTACATCGAAAAAAAGAGTGATTTTATCATGGATTTTTTAAATATTTTTATTGACATAAGTATTTACCTATGGTAAAATTACTGCGTTGTCGACTTATGGAGGTCACAACCGCTCCGAAAAGGTCATTAAAATCATTAGATTACCTTAAAGGCGAGTCTCAATTCCAAATATTTACAGGAGGTGGACAATGATGTACGCAATTATCGAAACAGGTGGAAAACAAATCAAGGTAGCACAAGGTGATTCAATTTTCGTTGAAAAATTAGAAGGCGCTGCTGGAGAAGAAGTCACATTTGATAAAGTCTTACTTATTGGCGGAGAAAAATTAGTAGTAGGTGCTCCTTACGTTGAAGGTGCTAAAGTAACAGCTACTATTGACAAACAAGGTAAAGCTAAAAAAGTTATCGTTTTCAAATATCGTGCAAAACATAACAGAAGAGTTAAAAACGGTCACCGTCAACCATATACAAAAGTAACAATCAACTCAATCGTTGCATAATGATTAAGATTAAAGTATTAAAGAAAGACGAAATTATCAAAAGTGTAACTACAAAAGGACATGCTAACTATGACGAATACGGCAAAGATATAGTGTGTGCTGGCGTAAGTGCAATAATGGTAGGTGGATTAAATTCTATAATTGAACTTACAGGTGTAACACCTAAGTATTCAATAAAAGATGGCTATTTATCATTAGAAGTGGCTGCTGATGAACTAACGCAGCAAATCGTAAAAGTTATGTTAATTCAACTTAAATCGATTCAGGAAAGTTATCCTAAAAATGTTCATATTGAAATGTAACCTATAGGAGGTGTAACCAGATGATTAAATTAAATTTACAACTATTCGCATCTAAAAAAGGTGTTGGTTCTACTAAAAACGGTCGTGACTCACGCTCAAAAAGATTAGGCGCTAAATTAAGTGACGGTCAATTATGTACTGCTGGCTCAATTATTTATCGTCAACGTGGTACAAAAATTCATCCAGGAGCTAATGTTGGTAGAGGCGGAGATGATACTCTATTCGCACTAGTAGACGGTATTGTTAAATTTGAACGTAGTGGTAAATCAAATACAGTTGTTTCTGTATATCCACAAGCAAATTAATTAATTAAATACACCAGCTTCTAGAAAGTTGGTGTTTTATTTTCAAATTCGAAAGGAGTGAAGACGATGTTCATTGATAGAGCTCGAGTTTATATAAAAGCTGGAAAAGGCGGTAATGGAATGATCGCCTTCCATAGAGAAAAATTCGTAGAAAGAGGTGGACCATCAGGTGGAGATGGCGGTAAAGGTGGAAGTATCTACTTTACTGCTGATAGTGGTCTTACTACATTAATAGATTTTAAATATCGCAAAAAAATAATTGCTGGTGATGGTGAAAACGGTCATGGCAAGAAAATGTATGGTAAATATGCTGAAGATATTTATATTAAAGTTCCTGTTGGTACAGTAGTTATCGAAGAAGGAACAAATCGTATCATCGCAGATTTTACTAAACATGGACAAACTGAATTAATTGCAAAAGGCGGACGTGGAGGAAGAGGTAATGCTAAATTTGCCACTTCTGTTAACCAAGTTCCACGAATTGCTGAAAACGGTGAACCTGGCGAAGAATTTAATGCAAAAATTGAATTAAAGTTATTAGCAGATGTAGGATTAGTAGGTTTCCCATCAGTTGGTAAATCAACACTTTTAAGTGTTGTAAGTAGTGCTAAACCTGAAATTGCTGACTACCATTTTACAACAATTGTACCTAATTTAGGTGTTGTTGAAGTAGGAAATGGTAATTCATTTGTTATGGCAGACCTACCAGGACTTATTGAAGGTGCTCACCAAGGAAAAGGGTTAGGACTTCAATTCCTAAGACATATTGAAAGATGTAGAGTATTAATTCATGTTATAGATATGGCTATGGTTGATGGAAGAAATCCAATGCAAGATTTTGAAATTATTAATAATGAGTTAAAACAATATGGTTTAAAGTTATTAGAAAGACCTATGATTATTGCCGCTAATAAGATGGATGATGAAAGTGCGTGGCTTGTCTTAGATGAATTTAAAAAAGTTTATGGAGATAAGTATGAAATTTATCCAATTAGTGCTTTAACACATGAAGGTATTGATAAATTATTATATCGAGCTAACGAACTTGTTAAAGAAACTCCAGAATTCTCATTAATTGATGATGATAAACTAGATAAGGATAAAGTTGTTTATGAATATAAAGAAAATGATCCTGGATTTAGTATTCATCATCCTGAACAAAATGTTTGGGTCATTAAAGGTGATAGAATTGAAAAACTATTCCGTATGACTAACATTAGTGATGATCAAGGTTTAATGTATTTACTTCAAACAATGCGTAAAATGGGTATCGATGATGAACTTGAAAGACGCGGAGTTAAAAATGGAGATACTGTTAGACTTTGTGAATTTGAATTCGAATATTTTGAATAGACCGAAAGGTCTATTTTTTTTATCATTTAATATAATATATTAAGGAGAGTTATATGAAAGTTCACATTTATAACAAATATGATACGTTAGATAAAATAATTAATCAGTATGCTATTTCTTTAGATGAATTAAAAAAAGCAAATCAAAACCTTGATTTATTTAGTTTAAAAGAAGGAGATAGAGTAAATATTGTTTATAATAAACAAACATTTAAACAAATTGAAAACGAAATACCTCTAAGTAATGATGAGTTTCAAAGATATATATGTCCTCATTGCAAACAAGTTATATTAATTCCGAAATAATTAGTCATCTAATTATTTTTTTATTTGTATTAATTTATATATAAATGTGATATAATTTTTAGGTAAGTAGGTGATAAAATGATTAATTATTTAATTGGCTATGTAAGAGAAGTAACACCTGATAACGCAATAATTGAGGTTAATGGGATTGGTTATAGTGTAACTATAGCTAAACCTCAAGATTTTCGTTTAGAACAATTAGTAAAAGTGTATACATATATGCAAGTAAAAGAAGATGGAATTTGCTTATATGGTTTTAAATCAAAGGATGAACTTAATTTATTTTTACGTCTAATAAATGTTTCTGGGATTGGTCCAAAAACTGCAATTGGCATGTTCTATAATGTAACTGTAGAACAATTAATAGGTGCAATTGAAACTGGTAATACTGCATTTTTAAAGAAATTACCTGGAATTGGTCCAAAAGCAGCACAACAAATTATTTTAGACTTAAAAGGTAAATTAGTATTTGATTCATATTCTAATAAGCAAGCTGCTAAAAATTCTAATTTAGAAGATGCTAGAGAAGGATTAAAAGCATTAGGTTTCAAGGTTGCTGAAATTGACAGTGTTTTATCAAAAATTGGAAATGAACAAAGAAGTAGTGAAGAATATTTACGTGAAGCATTAAAATTATTAAGAAAGTAGGTATATTATGATTGATGATAGAGTTATAAGTGGCTACAACATTGAAAATGAAGATGATGTTTCATTACGTCCTACTACATTAAAAGAATATGTTGGTCAATATGCTGTAAAAGACAATTTAAAGATTTTTATTCAAGCAGCATTAAAAAGAGAAGAAAGTTTAGATCATGTTTTGTTATATGGTCCTCCAGGACTAGGAAAAACTACTTTAGCACATGTTATCGCTAATGAATTAGGTGCTAATATTAAAGTAGTAAGTGGACCATCACTTGAAAAAACAGGTGATCTAGCTGCAATTTTATCAACTATTTCTCCTGGTGATGTATTATTTATCGATGAAATTCACCGTATTCCTAGAGTAGTTGAAGAAGTTTTATATAGTGCAATGGAAGATTATAAAATAAGTGTTGTAATTGGAAAAGATTCATCTGCTAGATCAATTACATTAGATATTCCTCCATTTACATTAATTGGTGCAACTACAAGAGCCGGCGATTTAAGTGCTCCATTAAGAGATAGATTCGGTATTGTTTTAAAACTTGAATATTATTCTCAAGATGAAATAGAAAAAATTATTAAAAGAACAAGCAAAGTATTTGCTTGTCCAATTACTAATGAAGCTGCTGTTGAACTAGGTAAAAGAAGTAGAGGAACACCACGTGTAGCAAATAGACTATTTAAACGTATTAGAGATTTTGCAACTGTAGTTAATAATGGTGTTATTTCTAATGAAGTCGCATTAAATGCTTTAAATGCACTTAAAGTTGATTCATTAGGTTTAGATAATGTAGATATTAAATATTTACGTGGTATTATCGATAGATTTAATGGAGGCCCAGCAGGTTTGGAAGCAATTTCAGCCGCAATTGGTGAAGAAGTTATGACTTTGGAAGATGTATGTGAACCATACTTATTACAAATTGGTTTAATTAATCGTACTCCTAGAGGAAGAGTTGTAACTGAACTTGCATATGAACATTTAAAAATATCTTATATGAATAGATTATTTTAAATTTACACCTATAATTGAACCGATAGGTAAAACAATAAATTTTAATATTATATTTAAGACACTTTGGAAATCTAAGGTGTCTTTTATTAATGCAAAATTAACAAGAAATGCTATTAATAAATATAATAATCCAAATATCAATCCCTTTATTAACCCTTTTTTCTCGCTTTTAAAACCTAAAAATAATCCGCTTAACAAGAAAATAAGAATACTAATAATATTGCTAAGAATTTGGAAAACATTAGTATTAATGACATTTAAATAATATAGTAATGACAGAATTAAAGATACAACAAGTGTAGAAATGATAATAAATAAAAAGGTAATACTATAATTGAAAAGTGTTTTACGCATATTTTCACCTCAGTTAAATATATGTTTGTTATTTTATAAATATTCAGGAGTAAATATGGAAATATTAATTATTATTTTAAAAACTATACTATTTTATGTGTTACTTATATTAATTTTAAGAATTATGGGTAAAAGAGAAGTCGGTGAGCTTTCAATTTTTGATGTTGTAGTGTTCTTTTTAATATCTGAATTATTTTCTTTAGCAATTGACAATGATACAAAGTTAATAAATGTTATTTTTCCAATTGCACTTATTGTAATTCTTCAAATATTAACTTCTTTTTTGGCACTTAAAAATGATAAATTTAGAAATCTAATTGATGGTAAACCTGTAATTATTATAAAAAATGGTGTTATAAATCAAAATGAATTAAGAAAACAAAGATACAATATTGATGATCTATTTTTACAAATAAGAGAGCATGATGTTGATTCTTTTAAGCATATTGCATACGCGATTTTAGAAACAAATGGTAAGTTAAGTATTATTACATATGAAGAATGCAGTTCTAGATTTCCTTTTCCAATTATTCAAGATGGTAAAATAAACATTGATTATTTAAAAATGATAAAAAAAGATGAGAAATGGTTAAATAATGAACTTATAAAAAGAAATATAAATTCTTATAAAGATGTATTTTTATTGTTTTATGATAAAACAGGTCTTATTTTTGTACTTAAAGAACCTAAAAATAAAAAATAAGTCAAGTATAACTATTGTTAAAACTTCTATTATGGTTGATATTGCAGTTCCTATTACATTAAATTTTGGTATGAATAAAAATAATGATAAAACTCTAAATATACTAGATATAATACAGACTATTAATGACTCTTTTTCCATCGATAATGCATACATACATGTACTTATAGGAGCTTCTATAAAATAAATAATAAAAGGCAATGATAATCTCTTTACATATTTAACTGCATCAATATTTTTATATAATAGATTAAGTAAAAATTCCGGGAATAAAAAACAAACTATTGAACTAACACTTCCTATAAATAATGAAATAATAGTAACTGTTAAAATTAATTTTTTAGCGGTTTTTAGGCTGTTTTTTGATATTAAAGAACTTAAATTCGGAAGCATAAAAGTTGACAATGCGGATGAGAAAAAACCGGGTAAAAAAAGGATTGGAACCGCATATGATTCCAAAAGTCCATAATCATGTATTACAGTTTCTATATTATTAGAATATGAATTCATAATATTTATTAATATTATAGGTTCTAGAAAGTAAGTGAATGTAGTTATAAATCTATTTGATGAAATAGGTAAAGAAGTAAGAAGTATTTCTTTAAATATATAATTATCTTTTTTGGTTAATTCAGTTTTAAATTTATTGTAGTTTCGATCGAAACATTTATAGTTTCCAATAATTTGTGTTAATATTTGAATTACTTCAGCAACTATAAGACCGATTACTGCGAACATTGATGCATTAGTTGGACTTAATGAACCAATATAATTGAAGAATATGAATATAAAAATAATACGTCCTATTTCTTCGGTTACTTGACTTATTGATGATATTTTTATTTTATTTACTCCGAATAAATATCCTTTTATTATTCCACTTAAAAATACTAATGGTGTTAATAAGCCTAACATATAAATTGTGTTTAATGACTGTGGACTTTTAAGCAATGTATTTGCAATAAACGGAGCACTTAAATATAAAATAAAAAGTATTATGATATTAACAAAAACACCTATAATTAATGATGTAATCATTATCTTATATCTTTTTTCATAGTTTGACGAGATCATTCTTGTTATTGCAGTTGGTAATCCTAATTGCCCTATAGTATATAATAAAAGCATTATTGGCGAGACAATAGAGAAGTAAGACATTCCTTCGACTCCAACAGCTCTAGTAGTGAGAATTTTTGCTATAATTGAGAGCATTTTTGCGGCAAAACTGAAGCTAATTAAATGGAGTAATGATTTTATTAGTTTTTTTTGTTTCATTTTATCCTTTTTTCCTTGAAATTTTATGCTATTAATGATAAAGTATTAAAGTGACATACTTTGTATGAGTTTTTTGTTACTATTTTATAGTAAATTCATTATAGTTTATGTTTTAAATTAAAATTTTATGATATAGAAAATGGAGGGTTACCATGCGTAAATTATATGCTTATATTGTATTGGTCTTTACATTATTGACTGTTACATTTATTTCATTAGGTGGCATTATTGATAGTATGCAAACTGGTATTGAATTCAAAGGTGGTTTTGAAATCACTTACCAAGTAGTTGATGCTGAAGGTGCTGAATATGGTTCAGCTGAAGATAAACAATCTGCTAGAGATTCAGCTCTAGAAGTTGTTGCAAATCGTTTAGATATCTCAGGTGTTAAGAGTGTAGGTATCACAGCTTCAGGTGATGATAAAATTATCATTACTGTTGCTTCTCAAAGTGAAAAAGAAACATTAGAATTAAGAGAATTATTAACATCTAATGCTGAAATTACATTTAGAGATTCAAGTGATAACTTATTAGCTACTGCTGAAGATATTTTAAAAGAAAATGGTGCTAGATTAGACTATCAAGATGGTTCACCAGTTGTTGGTTTATCTATTTCTAATACTGACAGATGGTATGAAGTTACTAACTATGTTTCTTCATCAACACAAGACCAATTAATGGTTATTTGGGTAGGATTTAATCCTGAAGTAGACTCATATAACAATCCAGATTCTCAAGGAAAAATCATTTCAGCTGCTACAGTTGGACAACCATTCTATGGTGACGTAATTATTACTGGTTCATTTGACGCTGCAAGTGCTCAAAAAATGGCTAACTTAATCAAAGCTGGTTCTATTGATTTCCAATTAATTGAATTATCAGTTTCTTCAATTGGTGCTTCATATGGTGAAACAGCATTCCAAAACTCTTTATTTGCTGGCGCTATTGCGTTAGTTGCAATTACAATCTTGATGACTATTTTATATGGTATTGGTGGATTAACATCATCTATTTCATTATTTGTTTATATTATTGCTTCTTTATTAGTATTTAATATGATGAATGGTGAATATGGTCCAGATACAATTGCTGCTAATATCATTTCAATTGGTATGGGTGTTGACTCAGTTATTATTTCATTTGAACGTATGAAAGATGAAATGAAGAAAGGGAAATCGTTATCTAGATCGTTTGTCGAAGGTAACGAAAAATCAATTTCATCAATTTTAGATGCTAATATTACAACATTAATTGCTGCATTTGCATTGTATATTTTCGGTACAAGAACTGTTAAAGGATTCGCTATCATGTTAATTATTTCTATCTTCTTAACAATGGTTATCATGGTTGTATTTAACAAGTTTATTGTTGGTTTATTATGTAAATCAAGTGTATTCCAAGATAAGAAACATTGGTTTGGCATTAAAAAGAAAGATATTCCTGAAGCAAACTTAAAAGAACTTCCAAAAGTTGTTGGTTTCTGGGACAAATTTAAATTCTCAAAAGTATTTAAACCTTATAACAAAGGATTTGGAATTGTTTGTGCAATTGGCGCAGTATTTGCAATTGTTTGGCAATTAGTATTTGGAAACGGATTCCAAAGTTTTGAAGCTATTAACCTAGGTATTAACTTCTCTGAAGGTACAAAAACTTATTTCAAAACAATCGATAAAAACTTTGCAACTGAAGAAGGAGTTTATGATTTCTTTAGAGTAACAGTTACAAATGAATTTGCAAACGATCAAGATATCATTGTTGACCTTCCTGATAATGTTATTGTTGGGGAAGATTCTTCAGTAAAATTAACAAACTCAGACCAAATATTCTATAAAGATGTTTTAGATAAATATAATGCAGATTATGAAAATGGATATTTGAAAGTATATACAGTTTCTGTAACATTTAAAACAGAAATTGATAATTCAGTTAAAGAGTATTTAGATGAATATTTTACAACAATGATGAATGATTTATGGGACTATGAAGAAGAAGAAGGATTATTAGATATCGAATATAGTGGTATTAACTTTGTTTCTCCTATTGTAGGTCGTGAAACAGTTAAGAATGCTTTAGCTGCATTAGGAATTGCTGTATTATTGATTATTCTTTATGTAGCATTAAGATTTAAATTATCATATTCTATTTCAGCTATTGCTGCTTTAGGACATGACGCATTAATTATGGTTATCTTCTTCATTATCTTTAGAATTGAAATGGATATTGAATTTGTTTCTGCAGCTCTATCAATTATTGGTTATTCTGTTAACGATACTATTGTTACATTCGATAGAATCAGAGAATTACAAAATGAAGCTAATGAAAAATACATTGACTATGAAAAACGTTTAGATTACACAAATAAAGCTTTACAAAATACAATGACTCGTACAATCTTAACTTCATTGTCAACTGTACTTGCAATTATTGCATTATTAGTATTCGGTAGTGAAGCAAGTATTAACTTCAATATTGCTATGACAATAGGTTTAGTTGCTGGTGTATTATCATCTGTATTTATGGCTCCTGGTCTATTTGTCACATTAGACACAAAATTCTCAGCAATCAAAGAAAAATGGGAAAAGAAACGTGCTTCTAAACCTAAAAAGAAATCAACTGAAGCTGAAGAATATATATTCTTTGGAATTAATGATTAATTTATAGAGGTCTATTATTTAGACCTCTTTTTATTTTGAAAGCGTTTACATTTAAATAGATTTGATTTTACTTATATTTTTTATTAAAATATAAATTGTGTGAAGGAGAGTATTACTATGGATTTAAAAAAATATATTGCAGACATTCCAAATTTCCCAAAAGAAGGTATTTTATTTAGAGATATTACACCATTGATGAATGATGGTGAAGCATACAAGTATGCTACAAGAAAAATTTCTGATTTTGCTAAAGAAGTTGGGGCAGAATTAATTGTTGGACCTGAAGCTAGAGGATTTATCTTTGGCTGTCCAGTAGCTTACGAATTAGGCTTAGGTTTTGTACCTATTAGAAAACCAGGAAAATTACCAAGAAAAACTATCTCATATGCATATGATTTAGAATATGGATCAAATACATTATGTGTACATGCAGACTCAGTTAAAAAAGGCCAAAAAGTTTTAGTTGTTGACGACTTATTAGCTACAGGCGGCACAGTTGAAGCAACAATTAAACTAATTGAAGAATTGGGTGGAGAAGTTGTAGGTTGCGCTTTCCTTATCGAATTAGTCGATTTAAAGGGTCGCGAATTAATTAAAGGATATAACGTAAAAACATTAGTACAATATTAATAAATATAAGAAGTGGAGGTGAGTATATTTATGAAAGTTGTAAACAAAAGTTTTGAAGATGTACTCATTTCTGCAGAAAGATATTTATCTAGAAAAGAAAGTTTTGATTTAATAAAAAAAGCATATGATTTTGCTTTTAAAAAACATGATGGACAATTTAGAAAAAGTGGAGAACCATATATCTACCACTTAATAAATGTTGCATACATTCTAACTGAATTACAAGCAGGACCTACTACAATTGTAGCTGGTCTTTTACATGATACAATCGAAGATTGTGGTATAACAAAACAAGATATTCATAATTTATTTGGTGAAGAAGTTGCTACATTAGTCGAAGCAGTTACAAAAGTTAGTAAACTTGCCGAAAAAAGCGAAGAAGAATTCCAAGCTGAAAACCATCGTAAAATCTTTATCGCAATGGCGAAAGATATACGTGTAATTATCATTAAGCTTGCTGATAGATTACATAATATGCGTACTTTACAAGCTCAAAGACCTGAAAAGCAAAAGAAAATTGCTCGTGAAACTTTAGAAGTATACGCACCTATCGCCCATAGATTAGGGATTAATACTATTAAAAGCGAATTAGAAGATTTATGTTTAAAATATTTGGAACCAGAAAAATATTTAGAAATTAAATCATTATTATCACAAAAACAAGAAGAAAGAACTTTAATCATGAAATCAATGAGTAAAAATATTGAAAAATTACTTATTGAACATAGTATCCCTCATAGATTATCTGGACGTGTTAAAAACATGTACAGTATTTATAAAAAAATGTATGTAAAAGGTAAAAAGTTTGAAGAAATTTATGATTTACAAGCTTTAAGAGTAATTACTGATACAGATACACATTGTTATGAAGTGTTAGGTCATATTCATGCTAACTATCGTCCAATTCCTGGTCGATTTAAAGACTATGTAGCGATGCCAAAGCCAAACTTGTATCAATCTTTACATACTACAATTATTGCTGAAGACGGCAATATTTTTGAGATTCAAATAAGGACAGAACAAATGGATTCTATTGCTGAAACCGGAGTTGCTGCTCACTGGAGATATAAAGAAAGTTCTGCATACGACGCAAAAGCAGAACAAAGAGAAATTGAAGAAAAATTGTATTGGTTTAGAGAACTTATTACTATGAGTAATACTGAAGAAAGTGAAGCTAATGCAAAAGGCTATATGGAATCATTACAAAAAGATATTTTTGAAGCAAATGTTTATATTTTTACTCCAAAAGGTCGTGTAATAGATTTGCCTGCCGGATCAACTCCAATTGACTTTGCTTATAGAATTCATACTCAAGTTGGACATCGAACAACTGGAGCAACAGTAAATGGTATTTTAGTGCCATTAAATACTGAACTAAAAACAGGTGATGTTGTTGACATTAAAACATCAAATAATCCTGATGCTATTCCAAGTGAAGGTTGGTTAAAGATCGCTAAAACGGCATCCGCTAGAAATGCAATCAAAAAAGCATTAACAAAATATAACAATGAACAAAGAAAAGATGATTTAATCAAACTTGGTAAAGAAATCTTAGATTATAACATCAAACAATTAAAGTTAGACTCTAAAGAAATTTACAAACGTTTAGACAATAAATCATATTTAGAAGAGCTAAATTTCGATCATTTTGAACAGTTTTTATTAGCTATTGCCAATAGAGGAGTAAATATTGGTAAAATTCTAGATACTATTAAACAAGAGGAAACTAAAAAAGAAGTAGATTTTTCAATCTATACAAATAGAAAGAAAGAAACTCGAGGTAATAATGGCATTATTGTTCCTGGTATTGACAAAATTGCTATAAGTTTCTCTCAATGTTGTTCTCCAATTCCTGGTGATAAGATTGTAGGATATATTTCTAAAGGACAAGGTGTCAAAGTTCATAGACACGATTGTCCAAATATTCAAAATGATAAAGCTAGACTTATTGATTTGGATTGGGATTATGAATATTTTGCTGAAAATAAGATTAATTGTTATGCAGATATTCAAATTATTGCTCAAGATAGAGCAAATATGTTGTTTGATATTATTAATAAACTTGCAACCTTAAAAGTATCAATTCACTCAATGAATGCTAATAGAAATGAATCAACTATGACCGCATATTTCAATATGTGTATTCAAGTAAAAGATCATCAACATTTACATGAAATATTTAATGTATTAAAAAGTACTGTAAATGGTATTTATGAAGTAAATAGAGTAAGCAAAAACTAAATGGTAAAACTAGAAATAGGTGATTAATTTGGATGATAAACAAAAATTAAAAATCTATAAAAGAAAATACTTGCTGACTGCAAGTATTTTTGCCATTATTGGAATTATTATTATGCCATTAGCTGTACTATTATTTTCATTAAATGACTCTTTAATAGATTCAAATATCTCTGTAATCGGTTCTAAACCAGAACATCATTTAGAATTAATATTATTAGTGTCATCATTAGCTATTTTTTATCACTTTTATATATTATATATATACTATATTACTGAAAATAATAAGTTTTTCGCAAAAAAAATGATTAATGTAGCCACTCCTTTTATGATTTTATCAACAATATTTAGATATAATCCTGAAGAAAACTATTGGATGGCTCAAATTCATGTTATTTTCTCATTTATTGCTGCAATACTATATATTTATTGTGTAATATTACTGGTCTTACATTTAAAATATTTTGATCCTAAAATATCAGGTTTTTGTTTTGTAGTTATTAGTGGTGTTGCAGTAGTAGCATTCTTAATCGTCTTTAAAACAATGATTATAAGTAGTTTACTTGAAATTATTGGTGTAGCAGCTGTTTCTGCAATATTGTTTATAATCTCAATTATGGTTTATAAATCGAAGAATTTTGATGTTATTGATTTTTATGAATATCATAAAAATAATAAATAAACTATTTAAAGCATTTCTTTTAATCAATAAATTTGCTATAATTTATTAGATGGAAGGAGATGTTTTTTTTATGAATAAAGATTTATTTTTAAAAATTAAAGAAGCATTAGTCTCCGTTCTTCCTGTTACATTAATAGTAATTATATTAAACTTTACACCCTTAATTGATTTATCAGTTAATGAATTAATTGTATTCGCTGTTTCATCAATATTTTTAATTATTGGTATTGGTTTATTTAATTTAGGTGCTGATTTAGCTATGACACCTATGGGAACTCATATTGGATCTGGATTAACTAAGTCTAAAAAGCTAGGAATACTTCTATCAGTATGTTTTGCTTTAGGTTTCTTTATTACAATTGCTGAACCTGATTTATCAGTTTTAGCAAAACAAGTAGAGGAAATAATGAACGGAACATTATTAATTGCATTTGTTGGTATCGGTGTAGCAATATTCCTATTTATTGCTATTTTAAAAATTGTCTTTAAAAAGTCATTATCTTCTATTTTAATGTTCTTTTATATGTTACTTTTCGCAATTTGTTCAATTGTTATAATAAATGGAAATGAAAATTTTTTACCACTTGGATTTGATTCTGGCGGTGTAACAACTGGACCTATTACAGTACCATTTATCATGGCTTTAGGTGTAGGTATTGCAACTGCAATTGGTGGAAGAAACTCAAAGGAAAACAGTTTCGGACTTATTGCTTTATGTAGTATTGGACCTATTTTAGCAGTTATGATTTTAGGAATCTTTGTTGATGGAAATGTTAACTATATAATTCCTGAAGCATATAAATTACCTAATGATATCTTAGGTAGTATTATAACTACTTTATTAACTGTTACAAAAGAAGTATCAATTGCATTAGGACTTGTAGTTGTATTTTTCTTTATTATCCAATTCATCTTCTTAAAACTACCTAAAAAGAAAATTATTCAAATTTTATTTGGTATTTTATATACATATCTAGGACTTATTATTTTCTTAACTTCTGTAAATGTAGGTTTTATGCCGATTGGATATAAAATGGGTATAGAATTAGCAAAAAATGAAACTTTATTAGCTATTTTTGGTTTTATTATCGGTTTAGTTGTAGTATTAGCAGAACCTGCTGTACACGTATTAAATAAACAAGTTGAAGATATTACGGATGGCACAGTTAGTAAAAAATCTATGCTTATCGCTTTATCTATTGGTGTAGGCATTTCAATCTGTTTATCAATGATTAGAATCATCTTTGATTTTTCAATCCTTTATTATTTAATACCTGGTTATTTTATTTCTTTAGGATTATCTTTCTTTGTCCCTAAGATGTATACTGCCATCGCTTTTGACTCTGGTGGTGTTGCAAGTGGACCTTTAACATCAACATTTATCTTACCATTCGCGGTAGGTGCATGTAGTGTTATTTTAGGCGATGCTTCTATTATGAGCAATGCATTTGGTATTGTTGCTATGGTTGCGATGACTCCTTTAATTACTATTCAATTATTAGGTTTTAGAGCAATTATGTCAAAACGTGTAAGAGAAAAGATTGAAATGAATCGAATCTTAAACGATGATGATAAACAAATCATCGAATTCATGTAAGGAGGAGTAAATATGGAAGAAAATAAACAAAATACACCTAGTACTTCGCCTACTAAAACTAAAAGAAAAACTAGTATTATTAAAGAACAATACGAAGCTGTCAAAAGTAAAGTAAAATCCAGTAATAAAAAGGTCGATAATAAAAAAACAAACTTAAAAAAATTAAAATTATTAATTACAATTGTAGATAGAAATAAAACTTTGTTTTATGTTGATTTATTAGAACAATTTGAAATTAATATGCAAATGGTATTCTATGGTCATGGTACCGCAGAAAAAGATATGCTTGAACTACTAGGTTTAGCAAATCAAGAAAAAGCTATAATTCTTTCTATTGTTAGAGAGGATAAAATTAAAGAGGCAACTCAAACTTTACAAGAAAAGTTTGAAGTAGTTAGAAACGGAAAAGGTATCGCATTTACTGTTCCTTTACAAAGTGTAATTGGTGTATATGCATATCAATTCTTAAGTAATAATCAATCTGGAATCAAGGAGGATAAATAAAATGGAAAAATTTGTAGTTATTTTATGTATCGTAAATGATGGATTTTCAGGCGAAGTTATGGATGCAGCAAAAAAATGTGGTGCAAGAGGTGGAACTGTAATACACGGAAGAGGAACTGCTGCTAAAGAAGCTGAAAAAATCTTTAATATTTCTATTCAACCTGAAAAAGAAGTTGTTATTATCCTTGCAGTTGATAAAATCAAAAAAGACATCTTAAATGAACTATATAATGCAGTTGGAACAAATACACCTGCTCAAGGTATCGCATTTGCTTTACCAGTTGATGACGTTGTTGGTATTTCTTCAAAATAAGTTACTAAAGACTATAGATTTATTATCTATAGTTTTTTTTGGCAAAATTTAGTAAATAAATCAATTATACTTGAAAAGTATAAAAGAAATTACTATAATATATTAGTAAATCCTAGGAAAAATAAAAGTTAAGGGAAGACTTTAGCGAGGGTGAGATGGTGAAAGCACCTAGTTGGAAATTAACTTTCGACAATTTGGAGGAGTATTAGTGAAAATAAGTAGCTAATAACGTTATGGTTGCGTTAATACTTAAGTGCATGGTTTTTATCATGAACTAGGATGGTACCGCGATTATTTCGTTCCTAGAGATAGGAACTTTTTTTATTTATAAGGAGGAAAAATTATGGGAAATTATGCAAAACCTAGAGGAACAAGAGATTTTTTACCATTAGATGCTGGTAAATTACAAATTCTTGAAATGATTTTAAAAGAAGTAGTAAGCAAAGCAGGATATAAACAAATTATTACTCCAATCTTCGAACATACAGAAGTATTTACAAGAAGTGCTGGTGAAACTAGTGATATCGTAAATAAAGAAATGTATACTTTCTTAGATAAGGGTAATCGTTCAATTTCATTACGTCCTGAAGGAACAGCAGGTGTTATTAGAGCATTTGTTGAAAATAAAATGCATACAGATCCTGATTTACCTATAAAATTATTTTATTTTGGTCCTAATTTTAGATACGAAAAACCTCAAGCTGGTAGATTCCGCCAATTCTATCAATTTGGTGTTGAATGTATTGGTTTAAGAAATCCATATTTAGATGCTGAAAATATCATTTTAGCTACTGAAATGTTAAAACAATTAGGAATTCAAGATATTGAAATCAAATTAAATTCAATTGGTGATACAGAAAGTCGTGAAAGATACAAAGAAGCTTTAAGAGATTACTTTAGACCTTATTTAGATACATTATGTGATGATTGTAAAGCAAGATTTGAAAAAAATCCTTTGAGAATCTTAGATTGTAAAGTAGATGGACATAAAGAATGCATGAAAGATTATCCAAGAATTAATGACTATTTAAGTGTTGAATCTCAAGCTTATTTTGCTCAAGTATGTAAAGTATTAAGCATGTACAACTTACCATACACAATCGATCCTAAATTAGTTAGAGGATTAGATTATTATAATGATGTTGTATTTGAAGTATATGCTAAAGCTGAAAATGGAACATCATATGGTGCTGTATTAGCAGGTGGAAGATATGACGGAATGGTTGATCAATTTGGAGGACCTAAATTACCTTCAGTAGGATTTGCTGCTGGTGCTGATAGATTATTATTAGTTATGGAAGATTTAGGCTTATTTAACCAATTCAGCTATAACTTAACTGCATATATTATGCCTCTAGAAAAAGAAAGTTTTGAATATGCATTTGATATTATGCTTTATTTAAGAAGCATGGGAGTAGATTGTGAAATTGATTATAACATTAGAAAAATTGGTTCACAATTTAAAACTGTTGACCGTAAAAAAGCTACTTTTGCATTAATTATAGGTAGTGATGAAATGAATAATGGTCAAGTTCAAATCAAAATTAACGAAACAAAAGAACAATACAAAGTAAATGCGAACGAAATAATTCCATTTATGCAAGAATATTATATGAAAAAACAGCAAGAAGAACATGCACATCATCACGGTTGTGGATGTGGTCACCATCATGAACATGGTGAAGACCATGAATGTTGTTGCGGTCATGAACATGGTGAAGAACACGAATGTCATTGCCATGAGGAAGGCCATGAATGCAGCTGTGGACACGAACATGGTGAAGATCACGAATGTCATTGCCACGAGGAAGGCCATGAATGCTGCTGTAGTCATGAACATGGTGAAGATCATGAATGTCATTGCCACGAGGAAGGCCATGAATGCAGCTGTGGACACGAACATGATGACGATCACGAATGTTGTCATGGAAAAGGACACGAAGATGGTCATGAATGCTGCTGTGGACATCACCACGATGATAAATAATTAGAAAGGAAGTAAAACTATGGAAAGAACAATTGAAAATGGCGTTTTACGATTATCAAATGTTAATGAAAATGTAACTTTAGTTGGTTGGGTGGCTAAAAAACGTAACTTTGGTTCATTAGTTTTTATTGACTTAAGAGATAGAACAGGTATTTGTCAAATCGTTTGTAAAGAAGAATTTGCTGAAGTTACAGCTAAAATTAGAAATGAATATGTTATTAAAGTCTCAGGTAAAGTTGTAGAAAGAGAACAAAAAAATCCTAACTTACCAACAGGAGATATTGAAGTAATAGCTGATGAAATTACAATTATTAATGTTGCAGATACAACACCATTAATTATTGCTGATCAAACTGATGCTTTAGAAGATACACGTTTAAAATATCGTTATTTAGACTTAAGAAGACCTTGCATGCAACAAAAAATCATTGAACGTCACAAAATTACACGTTCTATGAGAAACTTCTTAGATGAAGAAGGATTTATTGAAATTGAAACTCCATTACTTGGTAAGACAACACCTGAAGGTGCTAGAGACTACTTAGTTCCTTCAAGAATGAATCCAGGTAAATTCTATGCATTACCTCAATCACCTCAATTATATAAACAATTATTAATGATTTCAGGCTTTGAAAAATACTATCAAGTTGCTCGTTGTTTTAGAGACGAAGACTTAAGAAGTGATAGACAACCTGACTTTACTCAAGTAGATATTGAAATGTCTTTCATGAGCGAAAAAGAAATCATGGACTTAATGGAAAGATTATTCGAAAGAATGTTTAAAGAAGTTAAGGGCTATGAATTAAAACTTCCAATTAGAAGAGTAGGATACAAAGAAGCTTTAAGCACATATGGTAGTGATAAACCAGACACTAGATTTGGTTATGAATTATGTGATGTAACAAGTGCATTTGAAAATACTTCATTTGTAGTAGTTTCTAACGTTTTAGCTGAAGGTGGTACAGTAAGAGGCTTAAGAGCTTATGATTTAGCTAATAAATTATCAAGAAAAGACATCGATGCTTATACAGAACTTGCTAAAAAATATCATGCAAAAGGCTTAATGTGGTGTAGATATGTAAATGATGCATTTGAAGGACCATTAAGCAAAAACTTAAGTGCAGAAGAATTAAATTCAATTAAAGAAATTGCAGGATTACAAAACAATGACTTATTCTTTGCAGTTGCAGATAGATCATATGAAAATGCATGTAATGCATTAGGAGCTATTAGAAGTGCATTAGGTAAACGTTTTGCTGCTGATAAATTAGTTGGATTTGACTTATTATGGGTAACAGACTTCCCAATGTTTGAATGGGATTATGATGAAGAAGCATATGCACCTTCACATCACCCATTTACACGCCCATATGCTGAAGATATTCAATATTTAGATTCAGATCCAGGAAGAGTAAGATCTCATCACTATGACCTTGTTTTAAATGGTTATGAATTAGGTAGTGGATCATTAAGAATCTATGATGAAAAATTACAAAAGAAAATCTTTGAAATCTGTGGATTAAGTGACGAAGAAATCAAAAATAAATTTGGCTTCTTTATCGATGCTTTCCATTATGGAACTCCACCTCATGGCGGTGTAGCATTCGGTTTAGATAGAATTGCTATGATTTTAACTGGTAGTGATTCAATTAGAGATGTAATTGCATTCCCTAAAAATGCATCAGGTGTATGTCCAATGAGTGAAGCACCAACTCCAGCTGGTGAAAGACAATTAAAAGATTTACATTTAAAAGTAGAAGAATAGGATAGTATTACTATCCTTTTTTTCTTAAAGTATATATCTTGTAAAAAAATAATAGATTTAATATAATAATGTTACCGAAGGTTATATACATTTCCAACGCTCTAGCATAGGGAGATAAAGTGATTTACTGGTGTTGAAGGCCGTTCGTTATTATATTTTGTATAATTTCATTTAAGTTCGGAATCCTAAAGGTAAACGCGTTCGCCCACCTTATTTAATAAGGGAATGCTGCCTTCGGTTATTTGTATGTTAGCAAAGGCTTATTTAGCCTTTTTAATATTTGAAAGGGTGGTTCAAAATGAATATTCAAGATTTAAGTATCAATACAATTAAAACTTTAGGTATGGATGCGATTAACAAAGCAAAATCTGGTCATCCAGGTATGGTTTTAGGTGCAGCACCAATTGCTTATACACTTTATACTCAAGTTATGAATGCTTCTTTAAAAGATAAGAACTGGATTAATAGAGATAGATTTGTTTTAGCAAGTGGACATGCTTCAATGCTTTTATATTCTACATTACATTTATCTGGATATAAAATTTCAATTGATGATATTAAAAACTTCCGTCAAGTTGGATCTTTAACTCCAGGTCACCCAGAAGTATTCCATACAGATGGAGTAGATTGTAGCAGTGGTCCTTTAGGACAAGGAATTGCACACGGTGTAGGCTTTGCTATGGCAGAAGCTTTCTTAGCTGCTAAATTTAATAAAGAAGATATTAAGTTGATTGACCACTATACATATGTTTTAGCTGGCGATGGAGATATGCAAGAAGGAGTTACTCAAGAAGCAATCTCTTTAGCAGGAAGACTTGGTTTAAATAAATTAATCGTAATTTATGATAATAATGATGTTACATTAGACGGTTCTTTATCATTATCAAGCTATGATGATACTAAAAAGCGTTTTGAAGCTTGTGGTTGGAATGTTATGACTACAGATGGTAACTCTGTTGATTTACTTAAAAAGATGATTACAAAGGCTAAAAAGAGCCTTAAACCAACACTTATTATTGCAAAAACTACAATTGGTAAAGGAAGTATGTATGAAAACACTAATAAAGTACATGGCGCTCCTACTGGTGAAGAAGATGCAATTCAATTAAAAGAAAAATTAGGTTGGAATTATGATAAATTTGAAGTTCCTCAAGAAGTATATGACCATTTTGAAAATACTTTTGTAAAAAGAGGAAATAAAGCATTCAGAAACTGGAGAAAAAATGCAAAAATTTATGAATTTAGATATCCAACTGAATGGGAACAATTTACTAAAGCAGTAAAAGGTGATTATTCAGATGTAGAATTCCCTGAATTTGAAGTAGGAATCAAAGAAGCAACACGTGTTTCAAGTGGTAAAGTTATTAATTATATTGCTAATCAAATTCCTACATTGTTAGGCGGTGCTGCTGATGTTGCAAGTAGTGTTCAAACAAAAATTAAAGAAGAAACAACTTTTGATAAATATAACTATTTAGGCAAAAATGTTAATTATGGTATTAGAGAATTTGCCATGAGTTGTGCTCAAACAGGTATGTTATTACATGGTGGAGTTAGACCATATATAGGAATATTCTTTGTATTTAGTGATTATCTAAAACCAAGTGTTAGAATGGCTGCTATTATGAATGTACCATCAATTAACATTTGTACTCATGACTCATTAGCGGTTGGAGAAGATGGTCCAACACATCAACCAATAGAGCAATTAACATGTTTTAGAACTATTCCAAATACAACAACATTTAGACCTGCTGGAGCTATCGAAACAGCTCACGCATGGAAATATGCGTTAGAAAACAAAAATGGACCAGTTAACATTGTTTTATCTAGACAAGCAATGACTACTGATACATTTATTGACTATGAAAGTTTCAAAAAAGGTGCATATATTGTTAAATTTGAAAAAGAACATGTTGATCGCACATTAATTGCTACTGGTAGTGAAGTATCATTAGCTATCAATATCGCACATATCTTAGAAGATAGAGGTCTAGATGTACGTGTTGTATCAATGCCTTCTACAAATCTATTTGATAAATTAACAAAAGAAGAACAAGATGCTATTTTAGGTACATCAAGAGATAACATTTATTCGTTAGAATTAGGTAGTACAGATTTATGGTATAAATATGCTCATAAAGCATTTGGAATCGACACATTCGGTTATAGTGGAAAATTCAATGAAATTTTAGATTATATTGGATTTAATGCTGAAACTCTAGCGGATAAGATATCTTAATTCGACAAACTTTATATAAATATTGCTTCATAATATCTTCGAAAGGAGAAAACTATGAAGCAATTTATTTTTTATAAGATAAAAAAAGAATTTAATATTATATTAAAAAAAGAAAACTTATGTGTGTTTTATGATTTGATTTCTCGAAATAATACTGAATTCGAATTAACTCAAATTAATAACATTATAGATGTAATTAGTCGAGAAGAGATTAGTAAAAGAATAATCGAAGAGTTTTCTAGCTCAAATTGTTTTAATGTTAATAATATAGGTGATTTTACAATCAATAATAACATTAGTGATGATTATGAAGTATTATCCATAAAAAAAGATCATATTGTACTAACTTGTAAAAATAAAAACTCTAAATTTTTAAAGTTCATCAGTTTACATTATCCTAGTTTTATAATAATTGATGAAGATAACAAACAAATATCCTCACTTAGACTTGTAAATCCTTTACGAATCAGTTAAAATTATATTGTTATAAAAGTAAATGGAGGAAAATATTATGTTAGTATTAGCAGGATTATCAGTTGGATGGCAAAGTGCATTATGGTGCATTGGTGGAATTATTATTGGTGGTATTATTGGTTTCTTTGTAGCAAGATCATATTTTGCTAAACAAATTAAGAAAAATCCACCTATCAATGAAAAAATGATTCGTGCAATGTTCTTATCAATGGGTAGAAAACCAAGTGAAGCTCAAATTAAATCAGTAATGGCTTCTGTAAATCAAAATCGTTAATAATGAAAAAAACTCTTCTATTTTGAAGAGTTTTTATTTTTATCAAATAATATAACAACCCAACGAGCCTTTAACTCTTTTTTATTAATTAAACGAACAATATTACTTCGGTGTTTAAAAATTAATAAAGCGCTAAATAAAAATAATGTTAGAGAATAATATATATTATAATCTATGATTATCATCCCATTTTGGAAAAATGGAATAAATGAAAATGCGAATAATAATATTGATGAAATCATTGAACTTAATGAAACATATTTTGTAGATAATAAAATTATTGCAAAGATTATAAACATAGTAATTAATAAATAAGGATTAGTGAAGACCACAAAGCCTAGTAAAGTTGAAACAGCTTTTCCTCCTTTAAACCCAAAAAAGATAGGGTAACAATGGCCTATTGCTGTAGCAAATGTTGTAGCATACACAATTAAAGAAGTTTGAGAAACATCTAATTCTAATCCAAATAAATACATTAAAAGATAAGATATTCCCATAGAAATTCCAATTTTTAAAGCATCAAAAAAGATTACTATAAAACCTGCTTTTTTTCCTAAAACGCGACCGGCGTTAGTTCCTCCAGCATTCTTAGAACCATGTTCACGGATGTCTATCTTAAAAAATACTTTTCCAACTATTAAGGATGTGGAAATAGATCCTATTAAATATCCTAAAATCACACTTATAATTAAGCATAATATCATGTTTATCACCTTGGCATATTATACACTATTTTAAAACATGTGTAAATTTTTTTATTTATTTGTATATTGTTAACAATATATTTTGATATTTTTGTAAATTTTTGGTATAATTTTTTAGATGGAGTTGATAAAATGGCAGTCGAAAGAAAGTATACTGAAAGTAATATTGAAGTACTAGATGGATTAGAACCTGTAAAAACTCGTCCTGGTATGTATATTGGCTCTACAGATAGTAGAGGTTTACATCACATGGTCTGGGAAATTATCGATAATGGTATCGATGAAGTAATCGCAGGTTTTGGTAAAAAAATTATTGTAACTATACACAAAGATAACTCTATAACAGTAGAGGATTTTGGTCGTGGTATTCCAACTGGAATGCATCCTAAACTAGGTATTCCTACACCTCAAGTAGTATTCACAGTTTTACACGCTGGTGGTAAATTCTCAGCAAATGGTGGATATAAAGTATCAGGTGGTTTACATGGTGTAGGTGCAAGTGTTGTAACAGCTTTAAGTGATTATGTCCATATTACTATTCATAGAGACGGCAAAATGTATCAACAAAGTTATTTAAATGGAGGAGATAAAATTACTCCTTTAAAGAAAACTGGCACTACATCTAGAAGTGGTACTGTTGTTCATTTCAAACCTAGTGCAAAAGTTTTCTCAACAACTGATTTTAACCGTTCAATTATTAGAGAAAGAATTAGAGAAAGTGCATTCTTACTTCCAGGACTTGAAATGGTTTTAATTGATGAAAGAGTAGATAAAGTAAATAGTTTCTTATATCCAAAAGGATTAGTAAGTTATATTGAATATATTGATGAAGGTAAAAGTGTTATTAATGAACCTGTGATTTTTGAAGGTGTTTATAACGAAATTGGTGTAACTGTTGCAATGCAATTTACAAATGGTTACGATGAAAACTTAACATCTTTTACAAACAATGTTAAAACTCCTGATGGAGGTACACATGTTACTGGTTTTAGAACAGCTTTAACTAGATGCTTAAATAACTATGCTTATGAAAATGGTTTATTGAAAGAAAAAGATAAAGTTTCAGGTGACGATTATAAAGAAGGTTTAACTGCAATTGTTTCTTTGATGGTTCCTGAACATTTATTACAATTTGAAGGACAAACTAAATCAAAACTAGGTACTCCTGAAGCTAAAAATGCTGTAGACAATATTTTAAATGAAAAATTATCTTATTGGTTAATGGAAAATAAAGATATTGCTACTGCTATTATTAATAAAGCAAAGAAAACTGCTCAAGATAGAGAAGCAAGTAGAAAATATCGTGAGGAATTAAGAAGTGGCAAGAAAAATGCTAAAGAAAAAGTAATTCTAAGTGGTAAATTAACACCTGCTCATTCGAAGAAATATTCTGAATGTGAATTATTCTTAGTAGAAGGTGACTCAGCTGGAGGTAGTGCTAAACAAGGTAGAGATAGAATGTTCCAAGCTATTTTACCTTTAAGAGGTAAAGTAACTAACTCAGAAAAAGCTGATTATAAAGATTTGATGGCTAATGAAGAAATTTCAACACTTGTTTACACAATCGGTGCAGGTGTTGGAGCTGGATTTGAAGTAAGTGATGCAAAATATGGCAAAGTTATCATTATGACCGATGCTGATACTGATGGTGCTCACATTCAATGTTTATTATTAACATTCTTCTATAGATTTATGAAACCACTTGTTGAAGCAGGTATGGTTTATATTGCAATGCCTCCTTTATACAAAGTATTCAAAGGATCAGGTAAGAGTGAAAAGTTTATTTATTGTTGGGATGATGATGAATTAGCTGCAGCTAAAAAGAAAATAGGTGCTGGGTATTCAATTCAACGTTATAAAGGGCTTGGTGAAATGAATGCTAGTCAATTATGGGAAACAACAATGAATCCTAACACTAGATCTTTAATTCAAGTGAGTGTAGAAGATGCTGTTTTAGCAAATAAACGCGTTGAAGTATTAATGGGTAGTGATCCAAAAATTAGACGTACTTGGATTGAAGAAAACGTTAAATTCACATTAGAAGATAACTTCAGTAAGGAGGTTGAATAATTATGGCTAAAAAGACTAAAGAAATTATTGAACCTACTGGAAGTATGTATAACTATAATCTCGAATATATTATGGGAGATAGATTTGGTAAATATGCTAAATATATTATTCAAGATAGAGCTCTTCCAGATGTAAGAGATGGTTTAAAACCAGTACAAAGAAGAATTTTATATGCAATGTATATGGATAATAATATCCATACAAAACCATATAGAAAAAGTGCAAAAACAGTTGGTGCTGTTATTGCTAACTACCATCCACATGGCGATTCTTCAGTTTATGATGCGATGGTAAGAATGTCTCAATGGTGGAAGCAAAACTTACCTTTAATAGATATGCAAGGTAATAATGGTTCTATCGATGATGACCCAGCAGCTGCTATGCGTTATACTGAAGCAAGACTTGCTGCTGTAAGTATGGAATTACTTCGTGATATTGACAAAGATACTGTTCCATTTGCTTTAAACTTTGATGATACAACAGAGGAACCAACTGTTTTACCATCAAGATATCCTAATGTTTTAGTAAATGGTGCTAAAGGTATTGCAGCAGGTTATGCAACCAATATCCCACCTCATAATTTAGGTGAAGTAATTCAAGGATGTTTATATAGAATTAAAAATCCTAACTGTAGTTTAGAAGAAGTTATGGAATTTATTCCAGGACCAGATTTACCAACAGGAGCTATCATCCGTGGTAAAGAAGGCATTAAAAGTGCCTTTGAAACAGGTTCAGGTTCATTCCAAATCATCTCTAAATATAAATTAGAAAAATCTAAAAGTTGTACTTCAATGATTATTAGTGAAATTCCATTTGAAGTTGTAAAATCAAGTCTTGTTGCAAGAATTGATAAAGCAAGAGTAGAAAAAGAAGTTGAAGGTATTATTGAAGTAAGAGATGAATCTGATAGATTTGGTTTATCAATTGTAATTGATATGAAAAATGAAGCAGATCATCAAAATATCATCAATTATTTGATGAAAAAGACAGATTTAGCAGTAAGATACTCATATAATACGGTTGCAATTTGTAATAAATGCCCTGTTCAATTAGGATTATTGCAAATCTTAGACTATTATATTGCTCATCAAATTGAAGTTATTGATCGAAGAACTGCATTTGATTTAAAAGTATCTAAAGATAGACTTCATATCGTAGAAGGTTTAATGATTGCTGTTAATAATATTAAAGAAGTTGTTGATATTATTATGAAGTGTAAGGATAAAAAAGAATCAAAAACAAGATTAATTGAAAGATTTAACCTATCTGAAACACAAGCAGAAGCAATCGTTATGTTACATTTATATAGACTATCAAGTACAAATATTGAAGACTTACAAAATGAATTCAATTCATTAACAAAAACAGTTGCTTCTTTAGAAGCTTTACTTCATAACGATAAAAAATTACGTAAAAAACTATGCGAAGAATTAGAAGAAGTATATAAAGCTCATCCTAGTACTAGACAATCTGTTATTGAAGATGAAATTCAAGAATTCGTAGTTGAAAAGAAAGCTATTATTAAAGAAGAAGTAAGAATTTCAATCACTCGTGATGCTTATTTTAAACGTTCTAGCTTAAAATCATATGTGTCAAGTGGAGAAGACTCACTTCCAGCTATTAAAGGCGGAGACATTTTTGTCGGTACTGCAAATGCATTTACAACAGATACAATTCTTGCATTTACTGATAAAGGAAACTTCATTTATGTTCCAGTATTTGAACTAATTGATAATAAATGGAAAGATGAAGGTAAACATATCTCTCACTTAGTAAATCTAGGTGGGGATGAAAAGATAGTTTCAGCATTTATAGTTGATGAGTTCAAAGAAAATGTTAACTTAATTTTAGCAAGTAAATTTGGAAACATTAAGAAAACATCATTAAGTGATTTTGTCTTAATAAGATATTCAAAACCTGCAAAAGCAATGAATCTTATGAAGGATGATGCATTAATTGGTGTCGACTTCGTTGATGGTGATAGTAAAATTGCTGTAATTACTAATAAAGGTAAATATGCAATGTATCATGAAAATAAAGTAAGCCTAATTGGTACAAAAGGTGCTGGTATAAGATCAATTGCAATTAAAGATAACGATGAATATGTTGCAAGTGTAGTTGCTTTAAGAAGAGGCAATAAAGGTCAATTAGTGGCAATAACTAATAAAGGTGGATTAAAAGTTGTTAATCCTAATAATCTTGTAGAATTAAGTTCTAGAACTAATAAACCAAATGATTTATATAAATTCTATAATGTAGATGCACATTATCTTGTAAGTAGTTATCTAAGTTACGAAGACTCTAAACACTTTGTATTATCAAATATTAGAGCTGCAGAAATTTTAGACATTGATACAAGTAAGACAACTCCATTAGGAAAATCTATCAAATCAAGTTTATTAATTAATGAAAAAGAAGATATTCGAATCGTTAAAACTTATGATTTAAATACAATTGGCTCAATGACTAAGCATTATAAATCAACTGATAAAGATGATATTGGTCAAAAAGAATTACCTTTAGAAACTGAAGAAATATCTCCTAAAGTAGAGGAAGTAAAAGTTTCTAAACAAAAATCAAAAGAAGAAGAAAAACCAGAACAATTATCATTCTTAAATTACATTAACGATCTATAAAAACAAGGCACTAGTTGCCTTGTTTTATTATAATAAAACGAAAAAAACTGTATATAAAATAGTTAGATATTGATACAATAGTCCTTTATACAAGTATTCATTTGATTTTATCAAGATTTATAACAATAATAAATGTCCTTAACCTTAAAAGTTTAACTGACTAAAATAAGACACTTATGTGTCTTTTTTTCTTGTTTTAAAACATATAGCATGATAAGATGAAAACAGTAGAGAGTCACAACAATATATATTAAGGAGGGATTTATATGAAAAAAATAATTAAATGGTTGTTAGTTATTTTATTGATTTTCCCTCTTTGGTCATGTAAAGATAATCAGCTTAATGAATTTGGAATTACATATAAACTAGAAGAAGAATTAAAAAGAGCGTATTATGAGCAAGGAGAATATACAGAATATATAAAGGAATATAATATTCCTTATGATGCTGTTGAATTAGCATTTTACTATGGAGAATATGATGGGTTTCATGTTTTTTTATGTTTTTTAGCTCCTTATTCTTTTGAATGCATAACAGGTTATTGGCCATATCATTGGTCATGTGAACCTTGTTATGTATATAAGAATAAAAAACTTTATAAAATGGATTACGCCATAAAAAATAATATAATCGATGAAGATGCAGTTAAATATGAAGGATCTGTTGAGGATCAACTTGAATATATCAATTCAATAAGAAGTAAAGTGGGAAATGATTATACAATAAGTTACTATTATTGTGCATACTTAGGTATTGATACGAAAACAGACAAAAGACCTTTATACAAGTATTCATTTGATTTTATCAAAATTTATAGCAACAATCATGATTTTCGATTATACGTTGCTTTGCTTAGAGAAAAAGATAAAGTTTACTTACCAATAGGTAAAAAAGAAACAATTGCTGATATTAGTTTTTATTATTATGATTCAGCTAAGATTGAACTTTATGGAACAATTTTCACTTATGATGAACAAGGAAAAATGAAATCTGAAATTACATACCTTTCTTTACAAGAAGCATATGATTTGGGATATATTACTAAAGAAAACTTGCAAGAAATTAAAGACATTGCAATCGAAAAAGGATATATTAAAGATAAATAGGATAACTAAGTTATCCTATTTTAATTATCTTTTCTAAATTCTTGTAAAAGTTTTGTCAAAGCTCTTTTCTCAATTCTAGAGACATAAGACCTTGATATGTTAAAACGTTTTGCTACTTCTTTTTGGGTCAATTCTTCATGGTTTCCAAGACCATATCTAAGGGTAATAATTTCAAGTTCCCTCTCATCTAATTTTGGTAAATAAGAAACTAACTTTGAAATTTTGTTTTTTCTATCTAATTGTAAATCTAAGGGAAGGTTAGAGGAAGGAACTACATCCATCAAAGTTATAATAGAGCCATCTTTATCTTCACCAATTGCATCAAATAATGAGACATTTTTATTATTCTTTTTATTACTTCTTAAATGCATTAAAATTTCATTTTCTATACATTTTGCACTATAAGTAGCTAATTTTACACCTTTTTCATTTGAAAAACTATCGATAGCTTTGATTAAACCAATAATTCCTATACTTATAAGATCTTCCAAAGAATCGGTTTTACTTTCATATTTTTTTGCGATATGAGCAACTAAGCGTAAATTATGTTCAATAAGTTGTTCACGAGCATAAGTGTCATTTTTCTCTAGTAAATCTATTATAAATTTTTCTTCATCTTCTTTAGCTAATGGCTCAGGGTAAATATCTCCTTTGATAAAACCCACAAAATATTTAATCTCTTCAAATAATTGAATAATTAATTCAAACATAAAACACTCCTTGTTTATAATAAATGAAAAATATCTTTATTTTATTCTTTTAATATTTACATTAATAATGTAAAATATATGGTGAGGGGTGATATGCATGTTAATGAAAGTAGTCCCAACATGGTACCATCAAACGTTTGAAGATATTGATTTTCAAAAGTTATATGACAAGGGATTTCGTAATATTTTATGCGACTTAGATAATACATTAACTGCATTTTTTAATAAAGATGCTGAAGATAAAACAATTTCTTTAGTTAATTATTTAAAAAGCATTGGATTTAATTTCTTTGTAATATCTAATAATCGTAAAAATAGAGTTACAAGATTTTGTGAACCTCTAGATATAAAATATTTATGGCGCGCATCTAAACCAGGTGTTTTAAAAGTTTCAATGTTTATGAAAAAAAATAAGATTTATCATGATGACACAGTAATCATTGGTGACCAAATCTTAACAGATATTGTTTTAGCAAACAGATTAGATATAAAATCAGTTCTAATTGAACCAGTTGCTGATCAAGATTTAATTGTTACAAAAATTAATCGTAGTTTTGATCATAAAATCAGAAAAAGATTAAGACTCGAAGGAAGGCTAAAAGGAGTGGAATAATATGGAAGAAAGATATCAAAAGTATTGTTATGGATGTGGTAGTGAACTACAAACAGAAGATCCTAAAAAATCAGGTTATTTACCTAAAGAAGTAATTGAAAAACGTAAAGACGGAGAATTATTATGTCAACGTTGTTTTAAATTGCAACACTATGGAATGATGCTTGAAACACCTTTAGCTAATGAAGAATTTAAGAAAATTTTAAAGAAAGCTGGAGATAATCGTTGTTTATTAGTTTATGTTATCGATATTTTTAACTTCTCAGGAAGTATCATTGAAAACTTAGATGAATATACTAAAAATAACCCTATCTTAATTGCAATTAATAAATGTGACGTTTTACCAAAATCTGTTGGTTTAAATAAAATTATGAATTGGGTAAAAAGACAACTTGAACATTATAACATTAGATATGAAGATGTATTCTTAGTATCATCAATTAAAGGACAAGAAATCGATGCTTTATACTCAAAAATTGTTGAAATGAGTAATAATAAAGATGTATATGTAATTGGTAATGCTAACGTAGGTAAATCAAGTTTAGTTAACCAAATCTTGAAGCGTTATAGTAATAACACTGGACAAATGGTAACTTCTAGTGTTTTCCCAGGAACAACTTTAAATGTTGTGCAAATTCCATATGATGATGATAATTTCATCTATGATACTCCTGGACTTATTTACAACCAAAGTATCTATAACTATTTAGATATGAAAAACTTAAAATACGTTTTACCAAGAAAAGAAATGAAACCAATTAGTTTTCAATTAGGTCAACAACAAAGTGTATTTATCGGAAGCTGTGCTTCAATCGACTTTGAAAAAGGACCTTCTACATCATTTATTTTCTATGGATCAACATATCTTCAATATCATAGAGCTAAGTTAAATACTAAAACTAATGAAAAATTCCAAAGATTAATTGAAGATCCTAAATTCTTACCTAAATTAAATCAAAAACTTCCACGTCAAGAAATGGAAGCTCATAAATTTACTTTACCTCAAGGTAGAATTAGTATCATTATCAGTGGTTTAGTATGTATTGATGTAGTCAATGGTGGTCAAGAAGTTACTGTATATGCTCCTAAAAACGTTAATGTTTATTTAAGAGAAACATTAATCGGAGGTAGTGTATGCTAAATATTAAACAAGTTAAATTTTTAAGATCACTCGCTAACAAATTACCTACAATGTTTCAAGTAGGGAAAGATGGTGTTAGTAAAAATCAAGCAATTTCAATTTCAAATGCTTTAGAAGCACATGAATTATTAAAAGTTGCAGTATTAAAAAACTGTGAAGCAGATACAAGAGAAGTGGCATTTGACTTATCAAGTGCTACAAACTCAGAAATCGTTCAAATAATTGGACGTACAATTACTTTATATAGAAAGGCAAAGAAACCTGTAATTCAATTACCAAAAAACTAATATGAAAGAGATTATTTTATTTGGAGGATCATTTGATCCAGTACACAACGAACATATTAGAGTAGCTTTAGAAGCCAGCAAGCATAAAAATGCCGATGTCTGGTTTCTTTTAGCAAAGAATCCTGCTTGGAAAGTCGATGTTACTTTAGAGGAGGATCGTTTTGCTATGCTTAAACTTGCTTTAGAAAAATACGATAATTTAATTCCAAGCGATTTTGAACTAAAAATGAATAAAAGTACTACTTACACAATCGAAACTGTCTACGAGCTTAAAAACGCCTTTCCTGATGTAAAATTTTATTATTTAATTGGTGCAGATCAATTAGATAAACTCCATTTATGGAAAGATATTGATGAATTAAAAGATTTAGTATCTTTTATTTGCGTTAATAGAGCAAACTATCAAATTAATGAAGAAAATAAAGATTTATTTGGAGTAGAATTATTAGATATTCATGGTAAATCAACATCAAGTACTTCAATTCGTAACAATTCATCTAAAGATATACCTATAAAAGTTAAAAACTATATTAAAAAACACAATGTATATTTAAAAGAAGAAGTAAAAAAATTAATGTCTGAAAAAAGATATATGCATACTTTACAAGTTGCAAGACTTGCAAAAGAAATAGCTGAAGCAATAGGATATGACTATAAAAAAGCATATATTGCTGGTTTAATTCATGATTGCAGCAAAGAATTAGCTAAAGAAAAAGAATTAGAACTAATGAATGAATATGCAAAAGATCATATAGGTGAATCTAAACAAATTTATCATCAATATACAGCTCCATATATTGCAAAAGAAGTGTTAAACATTGAAGATAAAGAAATTTTAGATGCAATTAGAGTACATACAACAGGCAAAACTAATATGTCTACATTGGATAAAATTATTTATGTTTCTGATAAATGTGAAGTTGGAAGAAACTACGATGCATCATTCTATATTAATAAATGTAAAGAGAATATTAATGTTGGTTTTGCATATTTATACTTAGAAAACTTACGTTTCCAAGCATCTGTTGGTATAAATCCTTTAAAAAGTAAAGAATCTCAAGATTTACAAAAAGAATGTATAGAAATATTAGAAAAATATCAATTAAAAACTATCGTAAAACTATTAGATGATAAAGCAGCATATGATATAAGAATATTTGACATGAAAGAGCATAGTCCTTTAAATTCATATTGTATTATCTGTGAAGCTAATAGTGAAAGACAAGCAAAAGCATTTGCTTCCTTAATTGAAGATGAATTAGCAAAAAATAACTTTAATATTCATCATATTGAAGGAAGAAAGGATAATCAATGGATTTTAGTTGATGCAAATGATGTAATTATTCATATTTTTACTAAAGAAGGTCGTAGAAACTATGGAATAGATAGATTATATGTAAATATTGATGAAATATCAGTAGAGGAGGTTCTAAATGAAAAACTATAAAGAAATTTATGAAAGAATCCTTCTTCTAATTGATGATGAATGTGATAATCAAGGGAATATTGCTAATATTTTGTCTTATTTATACCATAGCATTAATGATTTAAACTGGGTTGGAATATATTTAAGAAAAAAAGATGTTTTACATCTAAATCAATTTAATGGTGAAGTCGCATGTACAAGAATTAAACTTCCAAATGGTGTATGTGGAAAAGCTGCATCAACAAAAACTATTCAAGTAGTCGATGATGTTCATTTATTTGAAGGCCATATTGCATGTGATTCAAAAAGCAATTCAGAACTAGTAATACCTTTATTTAAAAATAATATAGTATTCGGAGTATTAGATATTGATTCATTAATTAAATATAAATTTGATGAAGAATTAGTTGATTTATTTGTTAAAGTAGCAAAAGTTTTAGAAAGATTATATTAAAAAAAGAGGATTAATTTCCTCTTTCTTTTTTAAATATTTAACTTCGTATAATTTGTATTATGAATTATTATTTTAACAAATCTAATAAAGAATCTCCTAATAAACTACTAATTTCTATTCCAAAATTGTCTGCGACAGTTGAACCAATAACTCCAAATGTATCAAATTCATTTAAATATCCACCTTCATTTAATGATTTTGAATACATAACAAACGGAACGTTTTCTCTAGTATGATCAGAACCTGTCCAAGTTGGATCATTACCATGGTCAGCTGTTAAAATCAATAAATCATCATCATTCATAGATTCTAAAAGAACTTCTAACTTTTTATCAAAATCTTCAATTGATTTAGCGTAACCTTCTACATTTCTACGATGACCATATTCCATATCAAAATCAACTAAGTTTACAAAACATAATCCGTTGAAATCTTTTTTAGTTAGATCAATTGTAATATCCATACCATTATCATTAGAAACTGTTTTATAAGCTTCTGTTACACCTTCAGTATTGAAAATATCATTAATTTTACCAACTGCAATTACATCGTATCCAGCATCTTTCAAATAATTCATATATGTTTTTCCGAATGGTGACAATGCATAGTCATGTCTTCTTGCTGTACGTTTAAAATTATCTTTAGAATCGCCAATAAATGGTCTAGCAATAATTCTACCTACTTTCCATTCATCTTTCATAGTTAATTCTCTAGCAATTTCACAATATTCGTATAATTTTTCAATCGGAACAATATTTTCGTTTGCTGCAATTTGTAAAACTGAATCAGCTGATGTATATACAATCAAATCTTTAGTTTTTAAGTGTTCTTCACCTAAATCTCTAATAATTTCAGTTCCACTTGCAGAAATATTACCAATAATTCCATGGCCTGTTCTTCTTGATAATTCATCAATTAATTCTTTAGGAAAGCCTGTATCAGTAAATGTTTGAAATGGTTTTGTAATATGTAATCCCATGATTTCCCAATGGCCTGTCATTGTATCTTTACCTAAACTCTTCTCTGATAATCTAGCTGTATATGCTCCTTTTATGGCATTTTCGGGCAAAATATTGCGATAATTATCAAATACACCCCAACCTAATTTTTCAAGATTTGGAGCTTTTAAACCGCCTTCTACGTTTTGGTCTATGTGTAAAAATGTGTTACTTCCCTTGTCGCCATACTTTTCTGCATCTAAAGCATGGCCAATACCTACTGAATCCATAACAATTAAGAATACTCTTTTAAACTTTTTCATTATTTTTCCTCCTTTTTGACTGAAAATGGATGATGTTTTTTATATTCATCTTTCAATTTTGCATTTGATAAATGTGTATATATTTCTGTCGTAGAAATATCCGCATGCCCTAAAAGCAATTGGACACTTCTTAAATCCGCATCATTTTCTAATAAATGGGTTGCAAAACTATGTCTAAATGTATGCGGATGAACATTCTTATTTATATTACATATTTTAGCATATTTTTTAATAATTGACAGAATATATGCTCTAGTTAGTTGTTTTCCTGTATTTGACACAAATAAATATTGATTTTCTTCACCTTTAAGTATCTTTGGTCGTGAATAGTCATAATATTTTTCAATTAATCTTGCTGCTTGACTACCAATATATGCAATTCTTTCTTTGTCACCCTTACCTACCACTCTTAGTTGACATTCTTTTAAATTCACATTATTAGTTTTTAAATTACATAATTCACTTACTCTTAACCCAGCTGAATATAACACTTCTAAAATGGTTTTATTTCGTAGTTCATAGACGTTTTCTTCATCAAAACTATTAATTATTAAATTAACTTCTTCTTCAGTTAATACATCAGGTAAATGTCTTCCAATTTTAGATAATTCAATATCTTTAGCTGGATCTTTATCCAAATACTCATCACGATATAGAAAATGGAAGAAACTTTTTAATCCATTTATATGTAAATTTAAGGTAATTGGTGCGAGTGATGATAATGATTTTAAATATTCATTAATATCATTTTTATTAATTTTATATAAATCTAATGAATTTTCATCAATATAATCTAAAAATTTCTTAACAGAAGATGAATATTGTTTTATAGTAGCTTCAGAAAAATTACGTTCAACTATCATATATTCCATAAATAATTCTAAACTATTTTTCATACTTCCCACCTTCTTTTGTTCCTAAAGAAACCAATTCTTTTCCAATTTGTTTATTTATATTTTGAATTAATCTATTTATTTTTAAATCTCTTGGTTGTTTTTCTTGCTGATTAAATAAAGATAATTGTTGAACAAAAGAATCAATTTTAGCAGCATTTTGCATAGTAACACCTAATAATCTTACATATCTAGATGAATCATAATACTTTTCAATTAAATGCATTGCGAGTGTAAAAATATCTTCATATTCATTAGTAGGATGATCTAATTTTTTCGAATGATTTTTAACACTAAAATCATCATATTTAATTGTAATAGAAATTTGATTGGAATATAATTCATCTTTTTTTGCTCTTTCAGACACCATTTTTGATAATTTTGAGATCATACTTTTAATTTCTTGATAATCATTAGTATTTTCTTCCAAAGTTCTAGAATTACCAACAGATTTTAAATCTTCTACTTCAGTAGAAACTTCTGATTCGTCAATTCCATGAGCCCAATTAGTTAAAGTAAAATAACCTTTTCCAAGTTTTTTCTTCAAAAGCATATCATTTTCATAATTTGCAAAATCACCAATTGTATTTATTCCTAAAGATTTTAGCATAGCTGCAGTCTTTTTCCCAACACCAAACATATCATCAATTGGTAGTTTCCATAAGACAAGCTCAACATCTCTTTTTCGTAAAACTGTAATTCCAAATGGTTTTTTCATATCACTAGCCATTTTAGCTAAAAACTTATTAGGTGCGACACCAATACTACATGGTAAACCCAATTCATTGTAAATTTTATCTTGGATTTCTTCTACTACTTTCATCGGTTCAGGATTATTTAATAGTTCTTCACTCATATCAACATAACATTCATCAATAGATGCCATTTCGATCTTTATTGAATATCTTTTGATTATTTCAACAAATAATCTAGTATATTTTTCATATAAACTAAAATCTGAAGGAACTATTATTAAATTCGGACATAATTCTTTAGCCATGAAAATAGGCATTGCACTTTTTACACCATACTTTCTAGCTTCATAAGATGCTGTTGTAATAATTGATCTATTACTCTTTCCACCAACAGCAACCGGTTTTCCTTTTAAACTTGGATCAGCAATTTGTGCACATGAAGCAAAATATGCATTCATATCAATATGAAGTATTATTCTTTTCATCTGCACATCACCTCTTTATAATTATAGCAAATATATTGCTATAAAAAAAGAAAGATTGAAATTATCAATCTAACTAGGCATGACTATGTAATTGTTCAAAATTCTTTCTTCTATATTGTAAACGTAATTTATCTGCAATCATTGCAATAAATTCTGAATTTGTTGGCTTAGCTTTTGTAGCGGATACAGTATATCCAAATATATCATCTATTGCATCAATGTTACCTCTATTCCATGCTACTTCTATTGCATGTCTTAATGCTCTTTCTACTCTTGATGCAGTTGTATTATATGTTTTTGCAATCTCAGGATATAAAACTTTAGTTACTTGACCTAGCAAATCTATATCAAAAAATGTACGAGCTATAGCTGTTCTTAAATACATATATCCTTTTATATGTGCAGGAATTCCAATTTCATGCAATATTTCTGTAATATTATCATCTAAGTTGATATTAATTTCTTCATTCTGATCTAATGAATAAGTATTTTGTGTTTTGTTATCTTTAAAAGATAAAGAACGAATATTTAAAATAAATGAATCCATGTCAAATGGTTTTAATAAGAATAAATCTGCTCCCATAGAATTTAAATATTTCAATATCGTATCAGTTACAAATGCAGAAACACAAATTATATGTTTTACATTATATTTATTACTTTCATCTTTAATTTTCTTTAAAACTTGATATCCATCAACTACTGGTAAAACTAAATCTAATACTAAGACATCTATTTGTTCATAATTTTGCAATGCTCTTAATGTTTCTGAACCATTATCACTGGTTCCTAAAATATCTATGTCCTTTTGTAACTCAAGAAATCCTGTTAACTTCTTAGATTGCTCAAAACTTCTTTCAGCAATAAATACTTTAATCTTTTCCATTCTCCAATTTCCTTTCATTTATCTTATTACTCGATTTGTCTCTACTCATAGCCATAATTATACACAAGTATTTACAATATATTGTGAACCATACGTGAATAAATATGATACGTATGTTAGATATTCGACACTTTTTTATATTATTTTGCAGAAAAAATGCACCATATGGTGCATCTTTTAAACTAATGATTCTTCGGTTTCAATCATCCAATTGATATGTATTCCATATCCAGTTGTCACATCACTTACAATAACGTGTGTAATAGCTCCAATAAGCTTTCCATTTTGAACAATTGGTGAACCACTCATTCCCTGAATTACTCCATTAGTATTATTTAATAGTTCTTTATCGACAATTTTAAATGTAATTCCTTTAATATCTTTTTTATCTTGCTTCTTAATATTAGTTATTTCTATGTCATATTTTTTCTTAATATTTCCCTTCAAAACAGTCCAAATCTCAGCTTTTCCTAATTGTACTTCATCGATTGAAGCAGTTTCAATATAAATACCATCATCAGGAATGACTTCTGTTTCGCCATAGATACCATATTTTGTGTTCTTAATTATTGAACCTAATTCATTTTCTTTATCTATAGTGGCTATTTTTTCACCTGGTTTACCATTTATACTTTTAGTAACACCTGTAACATTCGAACTATATATAGTTCCTCCTTCAATTTTTATCACTTGTCCTGAAGAAGAATCGGATATTTCATGTCCTAATGCCGCGTATGTATTATGATTTGAGTCATAATAAGTAACTGTTCCTATACCTAATATATGATCTTTGATCATAAGACCTGTTTTCCAATTCCCATTATTATTAATTACTAATAGATTTCTATTTATTTGTTTATTATTTCTTAAAATCGTTAAACTTACTTCTTGGGTTTTGTCTAACTTATTTATATATTGGATTAGATCTTTACTAGTTTCTACTTTATTTGAATTAATAGAAATAATATAATCTCCTTTTTTTATATCACTATCGACAGGATTATAAGTTATATTATTGTATTTAATATCGTAAGTTCCACTTATCAAAATCCCTTCGAAGTCAAGTTCGATACCAATATTATCTCCTCCAAGAATAACTTGCTTACCAAATACTATTGTTAATGGTGAAAAAATGATAAAAAGAGCTATTAAAAGAGCTTTTAATATTTTTTTCATAAAAAAATCCTCCTTCAGGATATTTTTCACTGTTTTAGGAGGATTAATATGGATAAATATGTAAATTAACCTACTAGCAATTCTTTTGCGTTAAATATTGCATTTAATGAAGGTTCTTCTTCACCAGAAATCATCTTAGCAATCTCAATTTCTCTACGATCATTATCAAGTAAAGTAACAATAGTACGTGTATAATCATCTTTAAATTCTTTTTCGACATGATAATGATTATTTCCTAATGAAGCAACTTGAGGTAAATGTGTAATAGTGATTACTTGCATATTTTTGGATAATTCTAACATTTTTAATCCCATAGCACGAGCAACTTTACCACTTACTCCTGTGTCTACTTCATCAAAAATAGTACTAGATACGCCAAATAATTTATTACAAATTACTTTAAGTCCTAACATTAATCTTGAAACTTCACCACCAGATGCAATTTTAGCAAGTGGTTTTAAAGGTTGACCAGGGTTCATTGAAACATAAAAACTTACATTAAATAAGCCTGTTCTCAATGGATTTTCATTTTCTTCATAAATTAAATCAAATTGACAATGCTCTAAATAAAGATCTCTTAATTCTTTAATAATACTATCTTTTAATAAATTGCCATATTTTCTACGACAATCTTCTAAAAGTTTTCCATTTGATAATACAATTTCATATGATTCTTTTAATTTTTGACGTGCTTTATTAAGTTCATATTCAATATTTTCCATAGAATCTAATTTATTTTTCATATCATTATATGAATTCATAATATCTTCGTATGTTTTACCATGCTTTTTGGATATTTTTTGAATTTGATAAATTCTTTGCGAAATTTCATCAAGTCTTTGTAATGAAAAATCAATGTTATTAAAAGCATTAGTTATTTTTTCATATGTTTCATCAATTTCATAATATAATTCACTAAATTTATCAGAATATTCTTCAAATAATGGATCATTACTTAAGGAATCCATCACCTTTTTCATTGAATAAAGACGTGTAGAAACTCCATCATTAGAATCGTATTCATTCATAAATATCTTCATTTTTTCACTTATCTTTTCAAAAGAAGATAACCTACGTTTTTCTTCTTCTAATTCTTCCAATTCACCTTCATAAAGATTTGCATCTTCAATTTCTCCAATTTGGAACTTTAAAAATTCTATTTCATCTTCATCAATTGTTAAATTTTCTAGTTTTCTAACTTCTTTTTGCAAATTTTTATATGCATCATAACTTAATTCATAAGTCTTTTTTACTTCATCTAGTTCATTTCCACCAAATGAGTCTAATAAACCTAAATGGTATTTATGATCTAATAAATATTGATTATCATTTTGAGAATGAATATCTAAAATATCATGCATAATTAACTTAATATTAGATAAAGTTGTAATTCTACCATTGATTTTATTGCTAGATTTTCCATTTTCATCAACTTCTTTAGTAATTATCAATGTATTTTCATCAATATTAATTACATCATTAATACGATTAAATTGTGCATCTGTTAACGAAAATACTCCTTCAACAAAAGCTTTTCTCGCACCATGTCTAACAAAAGAAGCACTTGCTCTTTCTCCAGTTAATAAACCAAGTGCATCAATGATAATTGATTTACCTGCACCAGTTTCACCAGTAAAAATATTTAATCCATCATTAAAAGTAATAGATAAATCATCAATAATTGCAAAATTTTTAATTGTTAATTGTTCTAACATATTTATCTACCTCCTTTTAAAACTTTATGTGATTCTTCTACAGTATTAAAATACACTTTTTCATCAATTTTTCCTAAATTATTTTTAGAAAACAAACCGATATACTCAATATTGCCTTTCTTTTCGCCAACAATTGGGGAATAAGTTAACTTTTGTAAATATAAACCATTTTTATTAGCTCTTTTTTCTACTAAAGATATTGCTAATAAATGATCTTCTTTTTGTGTGATAATTCCTTTATTTTTTATAGAAATGTCACCTAATTCAAATTGTGGTTTAATTAAAGCAACAATTAAAGAATTCTCATCAATAAAATGATTTAAATTACCAAAAATATGTTCTAAAGATATGAAAGATACATCAATTACTACAAAATCAAATATTTTGTTATCAAAATCTTCTGGTTTTGCATCTCTAAAATTGAGATTTTCTTTACTAATTACTCTAGAATCATTTTTTAAGCTTGAAACTAACTGGGATGTTCCTACATCAGTTGCAAAAACGCATTTTGCACCATGTTTTAAGCTGCAATCGGTAAATCCGCCTGTAGATGCTCCAATATCTAAAATATGTTTATCATTAAAATCTAAATTAAACTTATTAATTGCCTGCAATAGTTTAAATCCACCACGAGAAACAAAGACTATATCATTTTCTTTAATCTCAATATCACCAGATTCGTATTCATAACTAGATTTAGTTATAGTTTTACCATTAATAGATACTAATCCTTCTTTTATTGCATCTTGAGCTTTTCTTCTAGAATCAAAATATTTGTTATCAAATAAGTACTTATCTAATCTCATAATCACTTAAAAACTACTAATTTTATACTTTTAGTTTATTTTATAACTCATTTAACTCTGATTCACCAGAATCATCAATTAATTTAACCGCTTTTTGTTCTACTTCTTTTAGTTTCTTTTCACACGCTTTAACTAATTGAATTCCTTCTTCATATAAAGATAAAGAATCATCTAAGCTTGTTTGTCCACTTTCTAAAGCTTTTACTATCTCTTCTAATCTTTTCATTGATTCTTCAAAACTAAATTTATTTTCCATGACACTTTTCCTCCTTAGATGTTACTCTTGCCAATACATTACCATCTTTTAATCTTACTTTTAATTCATCATTGATTTCAACTTTCGAAACCGAATTAATTGTTTTGCCATTCGATTCTACAATGCTATACCCTCTATTAATGACTTTTAAAGGAGATAAAGCATCTAATGTAGAAACTAAATTATAATATTCATGTTTTTTCTTTTCTTGAGTTGAAGTTAATGAATTCTTCATCACAATTTTGCTTTTTTCTAATGTTTTATGTAAATCCATGAACTTATTCTTTGTAGAATCGTTAAGTCTTTGAACTAAACTGTTACATTTTAAATGTTTATTTACATATAACATCTCTGGATTTGTAAACCAGTTTCGTGATTTTATTCTTTTTATTGCCTCATTATAGAAATCAAATTTAGCAACAAGCTTATTTTTCATTCTATTTGCATGACTTTCAACGTTAATTAACACTTCATATATATTAGGTGTAGCTATTTCAGCAGCAGCTGTAGGTGTCGCTGCGCGTCTATCAGCAACAAAATCTAATATCGTGAAATCTGTTTCATGTCCGATTGCAGAAATCGTAGGAGTTTTCATATTTGCTACAAATCTTGCAACAGCTTCATCATTAAAGCACCACAGATCTTCAATTGAACCCCCACCACGAGCAATAATAATTGTATCAAATCCCATATTATCTGCTTTTATAAGTTTATCTAAAACATCAGGAGCTGCACTTGCACCTTGAACTAACGCAGACAACAAAGTAATATTAGCAACTGGCCAGCGTCTTCTTATTGTTGTGATTACATCACGAACAGCCGCTCCTTGCGGGGCGGATATTACACCTATATTATTTGGATAAATTGGAATATTTTTCTTATTTTCAGGGTCTAAAAGACCTTCTTCAGCAAGTTTTTTCTTTAATTGTTCATATTGAAGATACAATGCACCTACACCAATAGGATCTATATCTGTAATATAGATTTGATAACTTCCGCCTTGTGCATATACACTTATAGATCCAGTTACCATAACTTTCATGCCATCTTCAACTTTAATTTTAATTCTCGAAGCATAACTTGAGAAAACCATCGCATTGATTCTTGAATTTTCATCTTTTAATGTTAAATACCAATGCCCTGTATAATGTTTTTTTAAATTTGAAATTTCTCCAATTACTTGGATTTTTTTAAGAGAAGGATTTATATCTAAATAGTCTTTAATTAAATTATTTAACTGTGTAACTGAATATGCCATTATTGAACGTTTTGTAATACAGCGTTAATAAACTTATATGAGTCTTCATCTGCATATCTTCTAGCTAATTTTACTGCAATATCAATAATAATAGGTTTAGGTGTTTCTAAATATTTATATTGAACATAAGCTAAAATTAAAATAGCACGTTCGATATAACCTAAACGATCAAAAGTCCATTGTTTTAATAATGGAGAAATTGCTTCAATAGCATCTTGTGCATGTAACATTACTGCTTTAATGCACTTTTTAATAAATGGATCACATTTACTTACAGGCATTTCAAAAACACCTTCAATGATTTCGTTCATATTAGGTTTTTCTTGCATATTTACATGTAATAAATATTGGTAAATGCAAACCATTAATTTACCTTGCATCTGATTTCTTGATAAATTTTCGCTTTGTTGTCTTTCTTCTAATACCATATCAAATACCCTCTCTCATTCTTAAAATATTTTATCATAATTATAAGAAATATAATATATTATTTCTTATTTTCCTATAATTTTTAATTCTTTATCTAAATTTGTTAAGATTTTATATCCTGTTTCAGTGACTAAAACATCATCTTCAATACGAACTCCACCTAAATCTGGTAAATAAATACCTGGTTCTATAGTAATAATCATACCTGGTTCTAAAATAGTATCATAATTTCCACGCACATATGGTTCTTCATGAATTTCTAAACCTATTCCATGACCAGTTCCATGACCAAAGTATTTTCCATATCCTTTTTTAGTAATATAATCTCTTACTACTTTATCTACTTCACAGATTTTTATACCAGGTTTAACAGCTTTTACACCTAACAATTGAGCTTCTAAAACAATTTTATATATTTTAACTAGTTCATCATCAGGTAATTTTGATACTGCATAAGTTCTAGTTATATCACTTACATAACCTTTATAAAAACAACCATAGTCAATTGTTAACATATCTCCAGCTTCAATTACTTTATCACTAGCCACACCATGAGGCAAACTAGATCTAATTCCACTAGCAACTATAATGTCAAATGAAGGACCCGAAGCTCCTAATTCATTCATTTTAGCTTCTAATGCGCTTCTTAATTCTATTTCTGTAGTTTTATTTGGAATTAAAACTTCATTTAACACATAATTTAAAGCTTCAATAGAAATTTCATTTGCTTTAATTATTTTTTCCACTTCATCATCATCTTTTATCATTCTTAATTTATCCAAATTAACACTTTTAAAAGATAAGTTTTTACATGTGTTTGTAAAGTGAATATATTCATCATAAGTCATTATATTCCCTTCGAATCCTACTAGACCTTTAGAAACTAACTTTTCTAAATTTTCAGCATATTCATAACCAACATTTACAATTTCAAAACCTAAACATTGTTTACTTGATTGAGACAAATATCTAAAATCAGTCAAAAAATATTGGTTATCAGATGTAATCAATACCATACCAGTTGATCCAGTAAAACCTGATAAATAACGAATATTTTTCATAGAAGTCACTAAAAATGCATCTAAATTATTAGATTTCATTATTTTTCTAATATTTTCAACTCTTTTCATATAGAATTTCCCTCCTTTAACAAAGAAAAACACCTTTCGGTGTTTTATTTTATATCAGCAACATTTACGTGAACTTTACGTGGACGTATTTCTGTCATGTACAATAAATCGTTTTCGACTTGTTCTTGAACATTTTTTGAGATTTCACTTACGTTTGAACCGTATGCTACTCTTATATTAATAGTAACAATAAAGTCACCATTTTTCTTGAATACACATTCAACAGGTTGCTTATCAAACAATAAAGAACGAGTGCTAGGTAATGTAGCACCTTCTACTTTTTCAACTGCTTGAATAGCAATTTCCTCTAAAACTTTTGTACTGATTTCTAAATTTCCATTTGTGGTAAAGTTATAAATCTTATGGTATTTGTATTTTGCCATATTTACCACCTCCATTTATTTGTATTATAACAAATAAACGATATATTAGCAATAAATTATGAATAAAAACTAACTTCAGGCATTAATTCTAGGCCAAATTCTTCGATAACTAAAGCCATTACTGTAGCTGCATCAGTCTTTGTCGCATCTTCTTTATAAACTACAACTTTAACGCCTTGTTCATAATTTTCTACATATGCAGCTGGATATCCTGCTTCAATAATCATTGCTACTGTATTTGCTTCTTTAGCCATCACTTCTTCAATTCTAGCAATTTCTTCTAAAGCATTTTGTTTTTCTTCAATAGTAGCATTAGAACTAGCTAAAATATCGTTTTGTTCACTTATTAATTCTTTATATGTTTCACTCTTTTGTAACTCTAAAGAAACAAAATAAGCATCAGTCGCATCCTCAATTTCATTAATTACTGGTAAATTATTTGAATTATCACCTAAATTTGATCCTGAAAATGGTAACATAACATAATAAATTGACAAAACTAATACTAAACTGAATAGTGATAAAAATGAAACTAATTGCTTGTTCATAAATTTCCTCCTTTGATATCACTAGATATTATTCAAATATGAGTTAATTTATGACAAAAAAAAGAGCATTTTTAATTATGCTCTTGAATCGTATGCTCCAGTATCTGTACGAACGATAACTTTTTCGCCTTCATTAACGAATAAAGGTACACGAATTACATATCCTGTTTCTAATGTTGCATCTTTTGTAGCTTTGTTAACTGTATCACCCTTAACAGCAGGTTCTGTTTCTGTAACTGTTAAAGTAACTTTAACTGGTAAAGCAATACCTAAGATTTCTTGTTCATAATAAGTAATTTCAACTTCTTGTTGTTCAACTAAGAATTTCATTTCCCATTCTAATCTTTCTTTAGGAATATTTACTTGATCATAAGTTTCGTTATCCATGAATACTAAACTATCACCATCATCATATAAATATTGCATTGGGCGTTTATTTAAATGTGCTTCTTCTACTTTATCTCCGCCTGTAAATGAAATTTCAGTGATTGAACCACTACGTAAGTTTTTAACTTTTGTTTTAACAATCATTTGACGCATAGCTGTCTTGTTATGTTGAATATCTAATACAACATAAATGTTCTTTTCATATCCGAATGAAATACCAGGTTTTAAATCATTAACTTGAATCATCTTTACTCAAACTCCTTTTTATAAAAATTTACCTTATATATTGTACCAAATAATACATTTATTTTAAAGCATAATTTTAATAAAAATTAAAAATCATATTTTATTTGAATTATCAATACTTATATACTATTATTACAATTTCGCAAATATCTAAATAAAAAACTACTAATTTATAACTATTTTCAACTATTTGTTAACAATTAGTAGTTTTAAAGTATATTTTTTGTGTTTTTTTATCTAATAAAAGGATTATATATTTTCTCAAATCCTATTGTAGTATCCTCTTCGTGACCACAATAAACTTTTGTGTTATCAGGTAATTTAGTAAGAATCTTCAAAGAATTATCTAAATCTTTTCTACTGCCACCATATAAATCTGTTCTACCTACACTCATTTTAAATAAGGTATCACCAACAAAAATAGAATTTTCTTCTTTGAATAGATAACATACACTTCCTGGAGTATGACCAGGTGTTTCATACACAACAATATTTGGATCATTAATCAAATAAGCATCTATAGTATTACATTTTAATTGAATATTAAACTCTTGAAGGTTATTTCTAAACGTTTTTAGTGTTCCATCAACATAAATTTTATCCAAATCACTTAAATAAACTGAACAATTATACGTTTCTACTAGCCTGTCTACAGAACCAATATGATCTAAATGACCATGAGTTAACAAAATTGCTTTGATTTTACCTCCAAAACGTTCATCTATTGTGTTTTTTATTCTAATAAATGAATCACTAGGGTCTATTACATAGCAACCATTCTCCACATCACCTATTAAATATGTATTAGTTGAAAATCCACCATTTCTTATTTTTAGCATTGTCATATTTTTTTCTCCTTAAAATAAAAAAATAAACCTATAAGGTCTATTTCTTTTCTTTATGTGTTGTTTTTTTGTTACAGCGAGGGCAGAATTTTAAAATTTCTACTCTTTCTGGATGTAAACGTTTATTTTTATCACCAATATAGTTTTCTTCACCACATACTGTACAACGATAAACTAAATTTTCTCTCATAGGTCACACCTCCGAACAATAATTACTGCTTATAAATAATAACATACTTATCTTAAGATTTCCACTACTTTTTTCCTTTTTTATCTATAATTTGTTAAATTTATTAATAAATTAATATAATATATTTTTTTACAAAAATAAATAACAATGATATAATGTCTTTGGTGATAAAAAATGGTCAAAAGAATTAATACTAAGCAAATTAAAGTAGGAAATATTATTTTAGGTGGTCAGAATAATGTAATTATTCAATCTATGTGTAATACAAAACCACGTAATATTGAGGAAACTACTAATCAAATATTGTCTTTAGAAGAAATTGGTTGCGAAATTATTCGTGTATCTATCGAAAATGAAGAAGATGCATTAGCATTAAGAAAAATTAAAGATAATATTCATATACCATTAGTTGCAGATATTCATTTTGACTATAGATTAGCACTACTTGCCATTGAAAATGGCGCAGATAAAATTAGAATTAACCCTGGAAATATTGGAAAAGAAGAATACGTCAAACTAATATGCGATAAATGTAACGAAAAAAATATTCCTATAAGAATCGGAGTTAATAGCGGATCTTTAGAAAAAGAATTTAGTGATAAATACGGTAGTCATTCTGTAAAAGGAATGGTAGAAAGTATTAAAAAATATGTAAAATTACTAGAAAGCTTCAATTTCACTAATATTGTATTATCCTTAAAATCAAGTGATATTTTATCATCTATTGAAGCAAATAAGCAATTAAGCGAGTTATTTGATTACCCAATCCATATAGGAATTACTGAAGCTGGAGATTTATTAGCTAGTTCAATCAAATCTAGCGCAGGTTTAGGTGTCCTTTTATATGAAGGTATTGGAGATACACTAAGAATATCTATTACTGGTGATCCATCTTTTGAAATAAAAGCTGCAAAAGAACTTTTATCATCATTCAATTTATATAAAGATTACGTAAAGATTATCTCTTGTCCTACTTGTGGAAGAACAAACTATGATATGCTTCCGATTGTTAATGAAATAAAAGAATTCACTGCAAATCTAAAAAAAGATATTAAAATAGCTATTATGGGATGCGTAGTTAATGGTCCTGGCGAAGCTAAAAATGCTGATATAGGAGTTGCAGGAGGAATTAATGAAGCTATTTTATTTAAAAAGGGTGAAATTATTAAAAAAATACCACAAAATGAGATAATTCCTATCTTAAAGGAAGAAATTATTAAGTTATAATATTAATCATCAATTCATATTTATTTATTAGGAGGCTTCCTTATGCTAGATAGAATTGATGATTTTTTTAATAATTTAGACGTTCAAAATGCGAAACTATATTCAAAAGTGTATTTCAATGTAATATTTGAAGATCGAGAACTTATTCAAGCTTTACCTTTTATCAAAGCTTGTTGGAGAGATTATTTAAATCCCAACACAAAAGAAAAATTTATTAATCAATTAGTAGTAGCAACTAATCAAAACACTGCAAACAAAATACTTAATGTTATTAATAAATTACTTAAAATCTATAATATAAATTAAAAAATCCGCACTAAACGGATTTTTTTGCTAATAATTCATTCTTTAGTTCAGGATTAAATGATTTGTTTCTAATCATTTCGATTTCTTCTTTATAAGGAGGAAAATCTCCAACCCAAGGAGTTTCTAAAATCTTTGGTATGTCTGCGATTCTAGGATTATAAATGATATTAATTAAATTATCAAATCCTAATGTTCCAAATCCAAAGTTTTCATGTCTATCTTTTCTTGCTTCTTTTATATTTTTAGAATCATTAATATGAATGCATTTTAATCTAGAAAGATCAATTTTGCTAGAAAATTCATCCAAAATTCCATCAAAATTTGAAATATCATATCCATAATCATTTAAATGACAAGTATCCATACAAACACCTAAACGTTCATTATGAATAGTATTATTGATAATATAAGCAAGTTCATCAAATGTTTTTCCTAGTTCACTACCTTTTCCTGACATAGTTTCAAGAAGGATAATTACATCTGTATTATCTTTTTCTAATACAATATTTAAATTATCGACGATTGCTTTCAATCCGACTTCTTCTCCAGCACCCACATGGCTTCCTGGATGTAATACTAAGTACTTACAGCCAATTTCATGTACTCTTCTTAACTCTTGAATCAAGAAGTTAACAGCAATTTCTTGTGTTTCCTTTTTTATTGTATTAGCTAAATTAATGATATATGGAGCATGTACTATAACATTGTTAATATCAATGTTATTTTCTTCCATTAATCTTTTAGCTTCATCTACTTTAAAAGTAGAAATAGGTCTTCTTAAAGTGTTTTGTGGTGCACCTGTATAGAACATAAATGTATTAGCATTATAAGAAAGTGAATCTTGTACTGCTCCTAAAAGCATATTTGGAGCATTTACTGAGACGTGTGATCCAATAATTAGTTTTGACATATTATTCTCCTTTCATAGCTTTACTTTGTGCAATATATCTAGCTTTCTTTTGTCTTTCAATATCTTTTTTAATTACTTCACGACGGTGTTTTTGTTTAATTCTTTCAATTTCTTTATTTAATTTTTTCTTATATCCAGGTTTTACTTTTTGATTTTTGTTAATATTAACAGTTTTCTTAATTTTTTGTTGTACTTCACTATCTTTTTTCTTAGGTGTCATTTGTTTTACTAAAGGTTTTAAATCAACCCATTTTCCATTTTTGTATTCTCTATTAGCAAATTTAACACCTTTATTAATAAATCTTAATACATATTTAACTTCTTCTTTATCATATAAAGTGTAACATACTCCATCCGCATTGTTTCTTCCTGTTCTACCTGCTCTATGGAAATAGAAGTCTTCTTCATAAGGTAAATTATAGTTAATTACATGTGTAACACCTTCAATATCAATACCTCTTGCAGCAATGTCACTAGCAACAATATATCTAAATTCATCGTTTCTTATACGTTTCATCATTGTTTTTCTAGTTGTTGAATCTAAATCACCATGAATTACTCCTACATCGAAGTCATTTCTTTTTAAATAACGATAAATTTTATCTACATCTTCTTTTCTAGAAGCAAAAATTAAACATAAATATGGATTAATACTTTCACATAAGTATTTCAACACTTCAAGTTTGTCTCTATTTCTTGTAGGATAAGCAACATGTTCAACATTTCTTGAAGTAATACTTTCTTTATCCGCATCAATTAAAGATGGATTCTTCATATATTTACGTAAGAATTGTTGTAATTGTTCTGGAATAGTTGCACTAAATACCATCAATTGAACTTGTTTTTTCATTTTAGAAAGAATAAATCCAACTTCATCTAAGAATCCACTTTCTAAAACCATATCAGCTTCGTCCATAACTAGTGATGTTGCATTAGTAATATTAACAACTGCAGAATCAAAAGCAATATCTTTAATTCTACCAGGTGTTCCTATTATTAATTGTGGACTACTATTTTCTTCCAAAAGGCGCACTCTATCAGTTCCCCCAGCAAAAACACGTGTTTTTACATTTAATTTTTCAATAAATGGTAATGCCATTTCATATATTTGCATTGCAAGTTCACGCGTAGGTACAATAATAATAGCCTGAGTTGATTTATTTTCTAAATCTAAATTATTGAAAATTGGAATCAAAAATGAATGTGTTTTACCACTTCCAGTTGGAGATCTACCAATAATATCTTTCTTTTTCAAAGCTACAGGTATAACTTTTTCTTGAATAGATGTCATATCATAAAATCTAATTGAGTCTAAAACTTCTAAGATTTCTTGTTTAATTTCAAATGTTTTAAATTTCATATTTATCACCTTAGTCAATTAATTGACTATTCCTTTCAATATTACGCAAATATTATACATGATTAAGTCAAAACCTTCTAGTATTTTACATCAAACAGTGACAAAAATATAACTTTTTCATATAATTCATTGAGGCGATAATGAATGTATAGGCAATTTAGAACAAGAAATTATAATTATCCTAACATAAGAAACACAAGAAATATCCCTTTTAATAACTTAACTAGAAATATTTCATCACCCATTATAGGGAAAGCTATAGGTATTCCAAAAGCAAGTGGAATATTAAGAAATGCTGCTACTACCTCTATTGGTTCAGCAAGTAAGCTAGGATTAGGTGGTATTCTTGGAGGAATAAGCAAAACAATTTCTACAGTTAATCAAGCGATGCCTCTTATAAACCAAGTTAAACCATTATTTGGAAATGTTAAATCTGCATTTAATTTAGTAAAAAACTTAAGAAACAGTAATACCAAACAAAAAGAGAATATTCAAACCAATATAAATAACAATCAAGAAACTATTATTATTAATCAAGAAGAAACTACTAAAATGACAGAAAATTTACAAGAAAACTACCAATTTACTCCTAATAAACCATATTTTAGTTAAAATAAAGAAAAAAAGCGATAATTAATCGCTTTTATTTTATTTCTTTTTTTATTAATTCGATATTATTAACTAATTCATCTAGTTTGTCAGAATCTTTATTCTTTTCATAGATATGCTCTAAATGTTCTAATTGTTTATTCCATTTTTCATAAAATAATTTTGATTTTTCTTTTCTAAGAACTGGTCCGAACATCATATCTTCAAACGATAGTGTTTGTAATCCTCTTTTTACTTTAATAATTTCATAATACAAGCCTGAATCAAATAAAATACACTCATTAATAATTTCAAATCCTTTTAGACTTAAGTATTCTCGTAACTCTTTTAAATGATTATTAGCTTGAATAATGATTATTTCAGGAAGTCTAGATGCTTTTTCTAGCATTTGAGTAGCTAATAAACCCCCAATTCCAGCCATTACAGCTACATTTACATCTTCGGGTAAATGAGTTAATCCATCGTCTAAAATCGTTGTAATTTGAGCATTTAATCTTGCTATTGATATATTTTCATTAGCTTTAGCTAATGGACCTTTCTTATTATCTATAGCATACACTTTATTACTAATCTTATTTTCAACTAAATAAATTGATAATAATGCATGATCACAACCAATGTCTGCGACCACTTTATTTTCATCCACTAAATCCGCAACTGCTTTTAAGCGAATAGATAATGTCATTATCTTTCTCCTCTAAAGTCTCCGAAACGTTTAGCTCTAGTTGGATGACGTAATTTTCTTAAAGCTTTAGCTTCAATTTGACGAATTCTTTCTCTTGTAACTCCAAATTCTTTACCAACTTCTTCTAAAGTACGAGGTCTACCATCGTCTAAGCCATATCTTAAACGTAATACACGTTCTTCTCTGTCAGTTAAATCTTTCATTACATTGTACAATTCATCTTTTAATAATTCGTGTGTAGCATAATCAGATGGTGATAATGCTTCTTTATCTTCTAAGAAGTCACCTAAGTGAGAATCATCTTCTTCGCCGATTGGAGTTTCTAAAGATACTGGTTCTAAAGCAATACGTTGAATTTCTCTTACTTTTTCTGGAGTAATTCCACCACCCATTACTTCTGCAACTTCTTCAGCAGTAGGCTCTCTACCTAATTCTTGAACTAAAGTTCTTTGAATTCTTGTCATTTTATTGATTGTTTCAACCATATGAACAGGAATTCTAATTGTTCTAGCTTGGTCTGCTATAGCACGTGTGATTGCTTGACGAATCCACCATGTTGCATATGTAGAGAATTTAAATCCTTTTTCTGGATCAAATTTTTCACTAGCTTTAATTAATCCTAAGTTACCTTCTTGAATCAAATCTAAGAATAACATACCTCTACCAATATAGTGTTTAGCAATTGATACTACTAAACGTAAGTTAGCAGAAATAAGGATTTCTTTAGCTGTTTCATCGCCTCTTACGATTCTATCAGCTAATTCGATTTCTTCTTCTTTTCCTAATAAAGGTACTCTACCAATTTCTTTTAAATACATTTTAACTGGGTCATTTACTTTAACATCTGGAGAAATATGAATAGAATTCATATCATTTAATACTTCATTAATAAAGTCAATGTCTTCATCAATCATCTTTTCATCAAATTCTTCATCCATCATTAAAGGGTCTGAAGCTGATAAATTTACTTCTTCTAAACTAGCAGGATCGATATCAATATCTAAATCGTCTAATGACTTATCTTCTACATCATCACTAACAATTTCAATGCCTAATTTAGCAAAATGTGTTAATAATGCATCATTTTCATCATCTGTTAAATCTAAATGAGCAATAGCTTCATTTAAATCACTTAAAATAATTTCCTTGCTAACAGAACCAATTTTTTCAAATCTTTTCTTAATCTGTTCTAGACTTTCAACTTCTTCATCGAATTTTTCTTTCATTTTAATATCCTCCTACCACTATTTTTTCTTTCTTCTCATTGAATCTTGTTGTTTTTTAAGTTCAATAAGTTGTTTTGCAATTTCCCATTGCTCTTTTTTATCACTTGTTTCATGTCCTTTTTCTTCAAGTTCTTTAACTTTTAAATGATCTAAGTAATCATCTTTAAGAATTGTAAATAAACTAGATAAAGATTGTTCACCTACATACTCTTTATCATAAATATTAGATAATAAGTCTTGAAGTTCAGGATTCAAATCGTTATATAAGTCTGCTATTTCAACATTTCCTGTTACATAGAATTTTGAAATAATACATTGAATAATTTGTTGATAATCATCATTATCAGTAAATATATCACTATCATCATAAGCTGGAATTGTTACTACAGGATCATCAATCATTTTCTTAATTAATCTTTCTGTTGCTTCTTGATAACGGTTTAAATATTTCATTTGATTTCTTGTTTTTATACGTTCTTCAATATAAGATGGACGATTAGAAGATGACACCTCTAAACTCATCTTTTCTTTATAAGCATTAACATGTTTTAAGATTAATTCTTTACTAAAACTAGAAATTTGACTTAATAACTTAATATAATGTTCACTATCTAAATCATCAAGTTTAGCTTTAGCAATAAATGATGCTCCGTGAATTGCCAACTTTTTGCGTTCATCATAGTTATTTACATCATAATAACTACGTAAATAATCAAATTTAAACTCTAATGGTGAATATGTGTTATTAATATATTCCAATAAAGTATCTTTTCCTAACGTATTTAATACTTCATCAGCATCTTTTCCATTTTCCCATTTTTTTACAACTTTAACTTTCAAATTACTATCTTGTAATAATTCTAAAGTCTTAAATGCTGCTTTTTGTCCAGCAGAATCGCAGTCAAATAATAATCTTAATTCCACTCTCAACGAACTTAATAATTTAATATGTTCTTTTGTGAATGCAGTTCCCATTGTTGCTACAACACTTTTAATACCAGCTCTATATAACGAGATTGCATCCATGAAACCTTCTACAATATAGACAAAACCTTGTTGATGAGCAACTTTTTCAGCTTTGTGATAGTTATATAACACATCACTTTTGTGGAATAAGTTAGTTTCAGGTGTATTTAAATATTTTTGTTCTAATTGATCGTTAATTCTACGTCCGCTGAAAGCTACAACACGTCCCATTGTATCATGTAATGGGAAAGTTAATCGTCCTCTTAAGCGGTCTAAAATTCTTCCATCATTAGTTTCTACACCAACGCCACATTCAATAATTTCAACAGGAGTATAGCCTTTGCCTAATAAATACTTAACTGATGCTAGTCCATCGCTAGGACAATAACCAATTTTGAATTCATCTGAAATCTCTTTTGAAAGAAATCTAGATTCAAGATATTTATTAGCTTCACTTTGCGAATTGATTAATAATTGATAATGATAAAATTCTGCTAAATCTTCCATAAGTTTAACTTCACGTTGATTTTTATTGTCAACTTTTTTAACTACATGGACATTTTCAATTTCAGGAATGCTTACACCTTGAATATTACATGCTTTACGAACTGCTTCAATAAATGAAACTTTTTCATAATTCATAATAAAAGTGAAAACATTACCGCTAGCACCACATGAAAAACATTTATAAATTTGTTTATCAGGAGATACCATCATTGATGGATTCGAATCATTATGAAAAGGACATATTCCTTTAAAATTTCTTCCAGTTGGAGTTAAAGGAATATATGAGCTTATTACATTTACGATATCTATTTGTCTTCTTACTGAATCAAAATCAATATTGTTGCTCATTTTTCGTCCTCCTTATAATTAAAATTCAAATACTTTTTCTAAATATGCAGGTAAATCTGCAATTTTAACTCTTACTTGTTGCATTGTATCTCTATCACGTACTGTAACTGATTGATCAGCTTCACTATCAAAATCATATGTAATACATAATGGAGTACCTACTGCATCTTGTCTACGATATCTTTTACCAATACTACCTGCTTCATCGTATTCACAACGATAATGTTTACATAATTTTGTATATAATTCAGTAGTTTGTTCAGATAATTGTTTTGATAAAGGCATTACACAAATCTTAATTGGAGCTAATGCTGGATGGAAATGCATTACAACTCTTGTGTCGCCTTCTTTTACTTCTTCTTCATCATAAGCTTCACATAAAATAGCTAAAATGAAACGGTCTACACCTAAAGATGGTTCAACTACATATGGAACATATTTAGAATTTAATTCTTGATCTAAATATTCCATGCTTTGACCAGAGTGTTTCATATGTTGAGATAAGTCATAATCTCCTCTATCTGAAATACCCCATAATTCTCCCCAACCGAATGGGAATAAATATTCGATGTCACTTGTTCCTTTTGAATAGTGAGCTAATTCTTCTTTAGCATGTTCTCTTAATCTTATATGATCTTCTTTAATACCCATAGAAGCAACGAATTTCATACATTCTTTCTTCCAATAGTCATACCAATCTAAGTCAGTTCCAGGCTTACAGAAGAATTCACATTCTAATTGTTCAAATTCTCTAGTACGGAAAATGAAGTTTCCAGGAGTGATTTCATTTCTGAATACTTTACCTGTTTGACATACACCAAATGGTAATTTTCTTCTTGTTGTTCTTTGAATATTTTTGAAGTTTACAAAAATACCTTGTGCTGTTTCAGGTCTTAAATATACAGCACTCTTGCTATCTTCAACAACACCCATAAATGTCTTAAACATTAATTGGAATTTACGAATATCTGTGAAGTTATGAGAACCACAATGAGGACAAGCAATCTTGTTATCTCTAATAAAATCAAACATTTGTTCATTTGTCCAAGATTCACAGTTAGAATTTGGAGCAAAATCTTCAATTAATTTATCTGCACGATGACGTGTTTTACAGTTTTTACAATCCATTAAAGGATCTGTAAAGTTTGTTAAGTGACCACTTGCTTCCCATACTTTTGGATTCATTAATATAGCTGAGTCTAACCCAACATTTAAAGGACTTTCTTGAACGAATTTTTTCCACCAAGAATCCTTAACATTTTTCTTAAGTTCGCAACCTAATGGACCATAGTCCCATGAATTTGCTAAACCATTATAAATTTCTGAGCCTTGGAATACAAAACCAGAAGTTTTTACATGGCTTACAATCTTTTCAAAACTAAATTTACCCATAAAAATTAACACCTTTCTTTTATAATTCTATAAAAGAGTACTCTTTTAGCTTGACAGTGTCAACCCACTATAAGAGTACTCATTTTTCCCTATAATAAATATAATAACATCGATTTTGATTTGAAATAAACTCCAGCGTTTTTCTCAAGAAAATCAAATAAATCTAAAATAATAGATTTTGAAACAATTGGATCAATTTCAAACTTATCTATATGTTCAATCTCAGCTTTAACAACATATCTAAAGTTTTTGATATATGTCGGTGATTTTTCATGTATATGGAGTTCTCTCGAACAACTAGCACACATTAAACCACCTTCATTATATGAAACACTATATATTGATTTATTACTTCCACATCTAACACATTCATCTGCCTCTAAGTTACATCCAGAATATATTGAATTTAGCTTCAATACAATCGCAATAATTGTAGCAAAATTACATTTTGATGATGCTAAATGTTTAAATACTGTATCAAAAACCTTATAAGGTTCTTCAAAATCATCATTTTTCAATATACATTCAGAAATAAGACCTAAAACCACACTATAACGAAGGTTTTCATATAACTGTGTAAGTGTTTTTAATGCTACGCCACTTGTTAAAGTATGATGTGATCCTTCCGTTTTGTAATTTAATTGATATTCTCCATATGTATATAATTGACATGAAGCAGCATTTTTACTAGTTGGTTTCATAACACCTCTTGCCATAAAACTCTCTAATCCTGCTTCAGTTAATAAAGTTATAATTGAATTAGATTCTTTATATGGAACTACTCTTAAAACATATCCTTTTACAACACGTTCCATATTATTCTTCGTTTTTATATCCGAATTCGCTCAAATATTTAGAACTGTTTCTCCAGTTATTTTCAACTCTAACAAAAAGCTCTAAATTAATTGGAGTATCTAATAAATGTTCAAGATTCTTTCTCGCAGCAGTACCGATTTTTTTAATCATTGCGCCGCCTTTGCCAATAATAATTCCTTTTTGAGAATCTCTTTCAACAATAATTGTTGCATCTACTGCAACTGATCCATTTTTAGTTCTTCTAACTCTTTCAACACATACAGCAACTGAATGTGGGACTTCATCTCTAGTAAAATAAAGTATTTTTTCTCTGACAATCTCAGAAATAATAAAGTTTTCTGGATGATCACTAATCATTCCATCAGGATAATATTTAGGACCTTCTTCTAATATTTTCTTAATTTCAATAATTAATGTGTCTAAATTATCATTCTTAAGTGCTGAAATAGGAATGATTTCTTTGAAATCAAACTTATCTTTCCATAACTGAATTACATTAAAAATTTCTTCTTTCGTTAATAAATCAATTTTGTTTAAAACTAAGAAAACAGGAACGACTTTAGTTTTAATTGATTCAATAACGTATTCATCTCCACTACCAAAAGGTACACTAGCATCTACAATTAATAAAATGCCTTCTACATCTTTTCTTGCAGAAAAAGCTTGTTTGTTCATGATTTCCCCTAATTTATTTTGAGGTTTATGAATCCCAGGAGTATCAATAAATACAATTTGAGAATCAGAATCATTATAAACACCTTGAATTGTGTTTCTTGTAGTTTGAGCCTTAGGAGAAATAATAGCTACTTTTTGTTTAAGTAAAGCATTTAATAATGTTGATTTACCAGCATTTGGTCTACCATTTATAGCAATAAAACCTGATTTAAACATTATAGACTCTCCTCTGTGAATGCTAATGGAAGTAATTCTTTCACATTTGTAATAATTTGTTCACCTTGTGTATTTACTAAGTAAATAGGTGCATCAAAAGGAATTAATTCAGCTAGCACTTGTCTACATGATCCACATGGAGATGCAGGCGGAGTGCAACCAGAAGAAATTGCTAAAGCTACAATATCTTTTTTAGTATATCCAGTACAATAAGCACGGAATACAGCATTTCTTTCACCACACATAGTTAATCCATATGCAGCATTTTCAATATTAGCGCCTTGTAAAATAGTTCCATCTTTTAATAAAACAGCAGCACCTACTTTAAACTTTGAGTAAGGTGAATAAGACAATTTTTGTGCATCTAAAGCACTATTAATAAGTTCGTTTATTCTGTCTTTCATATATTTATCCTCCTAACGAAGTATTTCTAAACTTTCTAAAATAGCGTTTTGCATAGCAAACATTTCAATTTCATCATCTTTTTCCATATGATCATAACCTAATAAGTGTAATAATCCATGTGTAAATAAGAAACAAATTTCTCTTTCTATAGAATGACCATATTCATCTGCTTGACGTAACATTGTGTCATATGAAATTAAAATATCTCCTAACTCAATAGGCATTTTTGAATCTAATATCATATCTTCATCGTCCTGAAAAGCAAAACTTAAGACATCAGTAGATCTATCAATGTTTCTATATTGCTTGTTGTATGTATGAATAGTTTCATCATCTACAATACTGATAGATAATTCATATTTTTCCTTTAATTCAAGAAGTTCATATGTAAAATCTGCTATTTCTTGAAATTTTTTCTTATAACTTTTAATTCTTTTTGGATAATAATTTTGATAATGTAACTTAATTGCCATAAAAACACCTACTTTTCCAGTAATATTTTATCAATATTTTTTTATTTTTTCAATAAAATAAAAAGACCAATAATAATATAATCAATAAATCAATACACAAAAACATAAAAAATAGCCTGATAGCATATGGTATATATGCCCTGTTTTTTAGATTTAAAGATTTAACATTGTATATTTCAATAAAATAGCCACTAAATTTAGTTAAAACTTTATGCTTATTAACATATCGAAAATTAAACAATGAAGGATTATAAACTAAATAATAATCACCAATTTCTTTTATCAAAACGATATAATGGCTTACTAAAAGATTTTTACAATGTATTATTTGTGGCAAAACTGCAGGCTCATAAGCACAACGTTTTTCACAATATTTCAACTTATTTTCTACTAAATTACTACTCAATAGTCCTGATATAGTACTTAGTGGTATATTTTTAGTATATATTTTAGTACTAAATGATTGATTTTTGTAATTTTTGAGTATAAAGTTAATTACAGTTATACCACAACAACCTATATATTTTTGCGGAATAAATTGCATTTTACGCCTCCTATACACTAATATATAACACCTTTTTCAATAAAAATCGTAAAATAACCATTAAATATGCTTATAATCTGACTATAAATTCAACAAAAAAAGAAGCAAAAGCTTCTTTTTAATATCCTTCTTTTTCGTAAGCTTCGATAATAGTTTGAACTAATGGGTGTCTAACTACATCTTTACTATTAAGTTTAATGAATTCTATTGATTTAATTGAACCTAGTATTGATTCTGCTTCTTTTAAACCAGAAATAACGTTTCTATGTAAATCAATTTGTGTAATATCTCCTGTAATAATCATTTTCGATTTAAATCCTAGTCTTGTTAAGAACATTTTTAGTTGTAATACTGTTACGTTTTGTGCTTCATCTAATATTACATATGCATCATCTAATGTTCTACCTCTCATATATGCTAAAGGAGCAATTTCAATTATTCCTCTTTCGATATATTTGTTAACTGTTTCAGTACCTAACATTTCGTCTAATGCATCATATAAAGGGCGCAAATATGGATCAATCTTTTCTTTTAAATCACCTGGTAAGAACCCTAAATTTTCTCCGGCTTCGACTGCGGGTCTAGTTAATATGATCTTTTTGCATTTACCTAGTTTTAAATCTTGTACAGCATGTGCAACCGCTAAGTAAGTTTTACCCGTACCTGCTGGTCCAATGCCAAAAACAATATCATTTTTGCGTAAAGCTTGGCAATAATATAGTTGTCCTACTGTTTTTGGACAAATATTACGATTATATCTATTTTTACATACTACATAAGAATGTAAATTATTTAAATATTCTAATTGATTATTTTTAGCTAAAGTACATATTTGAACTAATAATCTTTCATCAATTAGAACACCTTTCTTTACTTGGCCAACTAAAGCTGCAAAAATTTCATTTAATTCCTTTTCTAATTCATCATCACCTTCAAAATAAATAGAATTATTATTGCTATTTAAAGCTGTTTTATATCTTAATTCTAATAATTTTAAGTTATTATCGTTAACTCCCAATAAATTTTGAAGCTGTTCTAAACTTAAATCTAATAATTTGATTTCTTTTTTCATCTTGTAATATCCTCAACTAAAGTATAATGTACCTTTAAAGTTATTGTACTAGCATTTTCTTCAAATTGCAAAACATTTTCCTTTTCTATGTACTCATCTTCTCCATCTATATTTTTATTAACTTTATTTCTTATTAAATCTATAAGTTCAATAAAAACTTCATCTTTAGGTAATTTTTCGTTATTTTGATAGTTTATTTCATATAAATACCATGTATACGCATATATTTTACCTTCACATCCAATAAATATTTCATTATTATTCGTATCTATTAACGTATCATTTATAAGCAAATCACCTTTTTTTACATATTGATTAATTGATACTTCTACAACACCAGTTTTGACCAATATTTGCTTTATTATTCCATCTTTTGATGCATAAATACTATTTGAAGGACTAGGCAAATCAATACCTTTTCTTCTTTTTGTATATTTCACCTTTAAAATTGAGCCATTTCTTCTTATTTCTAAAAACTCAATTTGATCATAATAATCATTTAGTATTTCATTTTCTATTTCAATTAATCTATTTGATGTAGGAAATTTACTATATTTATTCAAATTATATGATTCTAGGCTATTTAGCAAATTTTCTTCAAAACGAGGATAATCTCCTGTAATTTCAATATTAATGATTAAACCTTTTAAATAATAAAAAAATATAAACGAAATTATCAAAGATACTATTAACGAAATATTAAAAAGTTTTTTTCTTATAAAAACTAATAACCCATGTTCTTCCTCTATATACGCATTAGGAAACATCTCTAAAATTATCTTTTTATTTTTTATAGGAGATTCAAACTTCGATATATATTCTTCATTTTTAAAGTTAAATATTTCGATTTTCTGAAGTTTATTTAAAACTGTTTCAGGTTTATATCCTTTAATTACCCAATTATTAATTGATCTATACGTTTTCATAATTTATTTTTATATCCTTTATCTTTCCTTCTATTATTATTTCTTCTTTATCATAAAATGAAATAAATAATTCGCTTCCTATAAGCTCAACAGTATTATTATTTTTTAATAAAATAACCATCTTTTTATCATCAAAATTTAATATTTTAGAGTAATTCCCTATCTTAAATGTTTTAAAATCATAAAAAAACATTCTATCACCATATTAAAAGATATGATTTAGAATGTAATTTATTAATTAATTTTTGTTGTTTTAGATATTTTATTATAAATAATAGTAAATAAAGTGATAATAATTGTAATAATTGATAATCCCATATAAACAAATGGATACCCTTTAGTTTCAATAAGCTCTCCGGTTACATTTAAAAGTATCATTTGAATAACACTAGAAACTAAAACTAAAATAAATATTGCATTTGTGACATTATTAGTACCTACTAGTTTTCTTAAATGATTAACATGAATACATAAAATTAATCCCCATGCTACGCCACGAAGTAATGATGCAGGAATTGTTACAAATAATGGTAAATCAAATCCAATAAGGATTGATCTTAAAGCATAAGTAAAACCAATTATTAAATATAAAGTACCATCACTTACTTTATTATTAATTTTACTATATATAAACATAGTTATTACTTCAATTATTATCATAAACGAAGCAATTAATCCATATTCCTTAGATCCTAATCCTTTATCTAAGAAATATAAACTAATAAAATTGTCTCCAATTCCTGAAACAGTCACTATACCTACATATACAATTAAATATAAATAAAATTTATAATTTTTAAAGATTTCTAAATATTTTTTAAAATTATCTTTTTTATTTGAAGTATTTTTGACTGTATTTAAAGGTTTTATGAAGAATATAATAATTCCTGTTACTATCATGAATAAAGAAGATAATATAAATGTTAATTCATATCCCAAGTAATCAATCGAATAGCCTCCTAAAACATTGCCAAACACATAAGCTAAGCTTCCTAAAACTCTAAAGCTTGAATACTTTTTATCATATTCTTGCGTGAATGAAGCGCTAAAACCATCTAATAATGAATAAAATGGTGAATCTAACATTGATATTAATGAAACAAAAATAGTTAGTATTACGAATGAGTCGAATTTTGTAATAAATGCTATTAATATACCCTCAATAATAGTAATAATACGCATAATTTTACGATTTTGATTAACATCTTTGCTAATAAAGCTAAAAAATGGATTCATGAACAATACTAGCATTGGTCTTAATGAATTAATAAAACCTATATCAGATTCACTTAAGCCTTTATATGCTAAGAAAAGTTGTAAAAAAGAGAAAAAGAAAGAATCACCAAAATATCGAATAAAAAATAAGACTTTTAATCGATTACTTTGTTTTTGAATATCCATATTTTCCCCTCCTTTTTGTAAAATAAAAAAGAGCGATTACGCTCTTTTATTTCTTATTAATAAGATTTACGACGAGCCATTTCTGACTTTAACTTACGTCTTACGCCAGGTTTTAAATAGAACTCTCTTTTACGTGCTTCAGCTAGGGTACCATTTTTTGATACTTGTCTTTTGAAACGACGTAATGCATCATCGATTGTTTCGTTTTCTCTTACGATTGTTTTAGGCATCTTTTATCCCTCCTTCTGAAGCGTTACATACTACGTTAAATATTATACATTATTAAAAATAATATTCAAGTCTTTTTTTAGATTTTTTTAAGAAATTTTAAGCTTTTTTAATATCCTGTGACTTCTGAACCGCTGAATAATTTAGGTCCACCTGAAGTACCAATTCTTGTAGCTCCAGCTTCTACCATTTTCACTAAGTCATCAAATGTTCTAACTCCACCAGCAGCTTTAACTTCTGCAGCATCACCGACTGTATCTTTCATTAATTTAACATCTTCGGGTGTTGCACCAGCAGTTGAGAAACCTGTAGAAGTTTTAACAAAATGAGCACCTGCTTTTACACATAATTTACATGCTCTAATTTTTTCTTCTTCAGTTAATAAGCATGTTTCAATAATAACTTTAACAGTATTTCCGCCTGCAGCTTCTACTACTGCTTTAACATCTTCATAAACATATTCATCATCATGATCTTTTAATCTTGAAATATTGATAACCATATCAATTTCATTAGCGCCATCTAAAACAGCTTGTTTTGTTTCAAATGCTTTGGCAGGAGTTGATGTTGCACCCAATGGGAAACCAACAACTGTACAAACTTTAACGTCACTTCCCTTTAAAGCTTCAGCACATGTGCTTACAAATCCTGGGTTTACACATACAGAGCAAAAACCAAAGTCTTTTGCTTCTTTACAAAGTTTTAAAATTGCTTCTTTAGAAGCATCTGCTTTTAACAAAGTGTGATCAATTAATTTTTTGTAATTCATATTCATATTCTCCTTTTTATATAATTTCAACTAAGAAACCTTGTTCTTCTAACAAATTAACAATTCTATCAATATGGTTATGATTCAACGTTTCTAATTCAATATTAACAGCACTACTACCTATTTTAACACGTTTTGATAGTCTATTGTGAGATATTTTAATAATATTTGCACCAGTATTGCTAATTATTTCTAATAAATGAGCTAATTCACCTGGTTTATCTTGAATTGTAGTAGATATTTCGACTTTTCTACCCAAATTTCTTAATGCAACATCAATAAGTCTAGAAAGTAAAGTTACATCAATATTTCCACCAGATAATACTGAAACAACTTTTTTGCCTTTTAAATTGACTTGATTTGATAAAGCTGCTGCTACAGCAATTGCACCGGCACCTTCGGAAACAATTTTAGATCTTTCCATTAATGTTAAGATTGCTACAGAAGTAGCTTCATCATCTACTTCGATTATTCCATCTAGATATGTTTTACAAATATCATATGTTAATGTTCCAACTTTAGAAACAGCAATACCATCTGCAATTGTTTTAGGGTTTGAAATACTTACTATCTCTTTCTCTTCAATCGATTTTTTCATCGAATTAACATCTTTTGCTTCAACACCATACACTTTACATGTAGGTTTTAATGTTTTAATTGCATATGCAATACCAGCAGCTAATCCACCACCACCTACAGGAACAAAAACAACATCTACTTCAGGACATTGATCAAGTATTTCTAAACCAATAGTTCCTTGGCCAGCTATAACATCTATATCATCATATGGTTCAATAAATGTTAAATTATTCTCCTTTGCAACTTCTAATGCATGATAATAGGCTTCTTGGAAAGTATTTCCAAATAACTCTACTTTTGCGCCATGTTTAGCAGTATTTGTTACCTTTTGTAAAGGTGCATCTTTAGGCATAACAATTGTTGCATTTATTCCTAATTTTCTAGATGTATATGCTACTCCTTGAGCATGATTACCAGCGCTTGCTGCAATGATACCGCGTGATTTTTCTTCATCAGAAAGATTAAAAATCTTAAAATAAGCTCCTCTAATCTTGAAAGAACCTGTTTTTTGTAAAGATTCCATCTTAACAAATAATTCAAAATCATCTGCTAATCTACTAGTATCATTAATAGGAGTTTCTCTAATAATTCCCTTTAATACTTCTCTTGCTTGATAAATTCTATCAAATGTTAGCTTTTCAATCATAAAATCACTCTTTTCTTATAAAATTTCACCTATATTTAATGGGTAACCTGATTTAATAATTCTTACTTTAACGATTTTATTAATTAATTCTTTGCTTCCTTTTGCTGAAACTTTTAAGTAATTTGTTGTATGACCAGTTAATAAACCAGTTTTTTCATCAAAAGTTTCAAATAATACATCTAATTCTTTATCTAAAAATCTATTTGCATATTCTAAAGCTAAAGAATTATTAAGTTCGATTAATCGATGTACTCTTTCTTTTTTAATTCTTGGATCAATTTGACCGCTCATTCTTGCAGCTGGTGTTCCACTTCTCATTGAATATGGGAAAACATGTAGTTCTGCAAACCCAACTTTTTTAATGAATTCATATGTTTCCATGAATTCTTCCTCTGTTTCTTGAGGAAAACCAACAATTACATCAGCAGTAATAGCTACATCTTTAACAACTTCTCTTATTTTTTGTACTTTTTCGTAGAATTGAGATGTATTGTACTTACGATTCATACGTTTTAAAACTGTATCACATCCTGATTGAAGAGGTATATGGAAGTGATTAACAACTTTTTCATTAGTAAACACTAAATTAATAATATCATCATTAATTTCAGTTTCTTCAATTGAAGATATTCTAATACGTTTTATACCATCAATTTCTACAAGATCACATAATAAATCAAAGAATGAATAATTATCAAAGTCTTCTCCATATGCAGCAGTATGAATTCCAGTTAAAACTATTTCTTTAAATCCTTTTGCAACTAAATCTTTAGCTTCATTTAATACATCCTCTTTTTTTCTTGAACGAAGAGGTCCTCTAGCATATGGAATAATGCAATAACTACAGAAATTATTGCAGCCATCTTGTATTTTTAAATAAGCTCTAGTATTTTCATGATAACTAGTAACTTTCATTTCTTCATAGTCTTTTATGCTTCTTCCTGACTGAATATTTACTAAAACACTACTAATTTCTTCCTTTTTAGTTAATAAATCGATTATATTACTCTTTTTAGTATTACCAATTACAATATCTACTCCTTCGATTGTACTAACGAAATCACTAGACATTTGTGAATAACATCCTGTTACCAATATCTTAGCTCCAGGATAATTCTTAATTGCTTTTCTAATCATTTGACGACTTTTTTGGTCACTTGTACTAGTTACAGTACATGTATTGATAATAACCAAATCAACTGGATCATCTTCTTTTGCTAAGCAATACCCGTTTGCATCTAACTGTTCAGCCATAGATTCGGACTCATATGTATTTACTTTACAACCTAAAGTTATAATTTTATATTTTTTCATCTTATTTCCTGCTTTCTAACATAAACATAATACATGATAAAGCATATATAGCTGCAGTTTCGCTTCTTAAGATTCTTTTACCAAAAGAAACGCCCTCAAACCCTATGCTCTTAAAATAATCAAATTCATCATTTGTGAAACCACCTTCACATCCAACTAAAACACTAATAGATTTAGCATTATTAACTAAATTCATCATCGAAGATGTACCTTCAACTACTTTCCGCTCATCTCCTATAAGGTTTGTTTCACACATATATTCTTTTACTTGTTCTTTATTAATTGGTTCTCTAAGTAATGGAATTGTGGATCTACGTGATTGTTCGCTTGCTTCTTTTAATATTTTGTTCCATCTTTCCATTTTATTAGGCAATTTCTTCGAATCAATGCTTACAATACATTTACGTGTCATTACAGGAATTATCTCTGTAACGCCTAATTCTGTAGCTTTTTGAAGCACTAATTCAAACTTTTCACCTTTTGGCATTGAATAAAATAATACAACTTTAATAGGTAAAATTGAATTATCTTCAATTTCTTCGACAATTTTAGCTTTTACAGACTTATTTTCTATAACTAATTCACATAAATACTTAGAATTCTCAAAGATACATACTACTTGGTCATTATTTCTTAAACGCATAACGTTTAAAATATGATGAGCATCATCATTAGAAAAAATCATTAAGTTTTCATGTTTTTCATTAATAAAGTAGTGTTGCATATCCATATTCACCCTTCATAATTTTACTTTATATTAATATAAAAGTCAAAATATTATCTTTAACTTACACATATAAAAAAAGGACTTTTAGTCCTTTTCTTCATAATATAATTCGATTTTATCAATCATACATCTTGTAGTTCCTTCTACTGTAGCAAAGAATATCTCTTTTTCTTCAGAAGTATCAACTATAATTGGCATATATTCACCATCATTTGATGCTACATCAATTTCATAAGTTTTATAATTGATAACTACTATTAAATCTCTTGTTTTATATTTAGCAACATAAATAATTACATATTTAACTTCATCATCTACTTTAAAGTTAAATGATCCTATTGAACTGGATGTCCCAATTTTAAGGCATGAATTTCCTTTTGCATCTTGTGCAAAATACTCTTGGCCTGCAGTATTAAATCCATGTCCATATACTTTATATAAATTAGTTAATTCTAATTTATATTCTCCATTTTGGAATGTTTGACTTTCCTCTAAAGCCATTCCATCTTTATGACTTTCTTCGCCATTTTCACCAAAATCAAACGAAACTTTATTAAATGAGTCTAAATCTATGTCTACATCATCATATTTATCGTCTTCTTTGAAAACAACTTCTGCAGGACAAATTCTAGCATTATTTTTGCCTCTTCCATAAGAATAACCGTAAACAACTACTTCTTTATAAACATTTTCTGAATTTAATATATAAGATAAATCTGGATTACTATATAAATGAATAATAGTTTCTATGCCATCATCATTATCAAAAGCTAAATTTATGTATCCAGCTGTAGCTTGAACTAAATATCCGCCTGTAATTCTTAAATACTTTCCACACAATTCCATATTTTGTGCATCATAAACATCTTCATGGAATTGTTTTGCAGTCAAATTAATAGCCCTTCCATAATCAATTTTAGAAATTTCAGTTTCTACATTTAATAATTCAATGCCATCTGTACCAAATTGATAGACATCATATCTAATAGTTCCAGAACCTAAAATAGAAATTTTCGAACCGATTGGCAAAGACTTAATCTCTTCTTGATTATTATAAACCAAAATAACATCTCCATTTTCATCCATTAAATATGGTCTATTTCCTGAGTCTTTTGCAACAATTGTTCCATATAATTCGAATTTTTCTGTGGATTCACCATAAGGCAATAACTTAATCGAATCGATAATTTCAGCAATACTTGTTCTACTCATAATAATATTGATGCCTGAGAATGTAATTTCCTTACTATAATTTTCTAATGTGACTTTAATAGTAATATCAAGGCCATACATATTACTATCAGCAATAATTAATCCATCTTTTGAAATAACATTAGGATTTAAACAAGAAAACTCTACTTCCATTCCTTGTAAAGTATTTGGAAGATAATCTATTATAGAATTTCTAATTGAAGAAGGTAATTCTATATTATTAATATATTGATTGACAATATCTTCTACATTTATTTCTACCGAACTAGAGCTGTCAGGATTATTAGTGTTATTAGAACTAATAACTTCATTTGAACTTGTAGAATTACTATTTAATCCCGAAAAACTAGGAATAAATATAGATGTATTAGAAGAATATGAAGGGAAATAATTCCCTATAATATCACATCCACTAGCAACAACAAGTAATACCATCCCTATTATTAATTTAATAAAACTATTTTTTTTCATAATTAAAACCCCTAACTAATTATATATTTATAATAACTCTTCAAGTTATTATTTTCAAATAAAAAAGCCTTAATAAAGGCTTATTTATTCTATTCAGTTCTTAAAGCTACTACTGGATCTTTTTTAGCAGCAACATTTGAAGGGATAAGTCCAGCTACAAATGTAAGAATCATACTTATTACAACTAATGTTATTGAATCTGTAATTTTTAGTGCAGCTAAATTTGGAATTTGAGCTAAATTTAAGACAATTTGGTTAGCAGGAATACTAATTAAATATGTAAATCCTACTCCAATTAAACCAGCTGCAAAACCAATAATTAATACTTCAGCACTAAATACACGTTTAATATCTTTCTTTCTAGCACCTAAGCTACGTAAAACACCGATTTCTTTAGTTCTTTCAACTACAGAAACATATGTAATAATACCAATCATAACACTAGAAACAATTAATGAAATTGAAGCAAATACAACTAAAACAATCTTAATTGCATCAATCATTGTTGACATTGCATTTGTAACACTAGCAGCTAAATCTGTATAAACAATTTGCTCTTTAGAAGGCTTTTTAGTTCCATCTTCATTTAAATTATATTTATCAAGAATTGTAGTAATAGCTTCTTTAGACTCAAAACTAACTGGATAAATATTAATAGAAGTTGGGATTTTACTTCCACCAAGTGAAATTAATTGATTTTTTAAAGAACTTTCTGTCATAGGTTTTCCTGTAAGAACATTATATTCCTTATTTTCCTCTTTCATTTGAGCAATTACTACATCACTTTCATATGCATTAGATAACATTTCTGTCATTAATTCATCAGTATAAACAATACCATTATCCATGAAAGCACTAGAAGCGTCTTTTTTAACTCTTAAAATACCAGAAATCTTTAAAGTTTTTGAATTTGGACTGTTATACATTGAATCAAGGTCTTTATTGACTTCATAAATATTCTTTTCTGAATTATATTTATAATAATCATTATTTGTAACTAATTTAAATTCATGACCTATAATTTCATCGAATGAATATTCACTTTTGCTTTCATATCCTAAAGCTGCAATCTGAGAATTTGTTAAACGATTATATTTATCTACAACTAATAATACCTCACTTGAATCAGTAGGATATTTACCATTTCTCAACAAATCATATTGACTTAGAATAAATTCTTCATCTCCAATTAATTGTTGCCATCCAACTGAAGAATTACTAACTTTATAGACATTTCCTTCTGAATTCATATTTAAAATATTGATATTTAATCCATAACCATAAGTAACACTACTGACTAAATCAGTTCCTTCAATATTTTGCTTAATATAATCTGTATATTCTTCAGATAAAGGGTTTGTATGAATTAATTGTGACATACTAATTGGTTGATATGAATAAATCTTATTTTCATCAGGGAACTCAGGCAAATGATTACCTTCCATACCACTCATATTTTCATATATTTCTTCAACTAAAATTGTTTGAGTATTAATTTGAATTGGAAAACCTGATAATTCATCTTTTTGCATACCATCAATGTAGTTAGTAAATCCACTTGATACCGCTAATACACAAGCAACACCAACAATACCAATACTACCAGCAATAGATGTAATTAAAGTTCTACCAAGTTTAGTTTTTAAATTGTTGAAACTTAACTTAATCGCAGTTAAAAAGTTCATTGAAGTTCTTTTTTGAGGAACTTTTTTATCAGTTTCTTTACTTTCCTCTTCATATGGATCAGAATCTGAAATTACCTCACCATCTTTAAATGTAATAATTCTTGTAGAATAAGCTTCAGCTAATGGCATATTATGAGTAACCATAATAACAAGCTTATCTTTTGCTATTTCTTTTAAGATATCCATTACTTGAACACTAGTTACACTATCTAACGCACCTGTAGGTTCATCAGCCAATACAATATCTGGATCATTTACTAATGCACGAGCTATAGCAACTCTTTGCATTTGTCCACCAGACAATTGATTTGGCTTTTTATAAGCATATTCTTTTAAGCCAACCTTTTCTAAAGCATCTAAAACTAATCTTTTTCTTTCAGATTTTGAAACACCAGATAAAGTTAAAGATAATTCAACGTTACTAAAGATATCTAAATGTGTAATTAAATTATAGCTTTGGAATACAAAACCAATTCTATGGTTTCTATAAGCATCCCAGTCACTATCTGTGTAATCTTTTGTAGAGATACCCTCAATAATTAAATCTCCACTTGTATATCTATCTAAACCACCGACGATATTCAAAGTAGTAGTTTTACCACAACCAGAAGCACCAACAATACTAACAAATTCATTACGACGGAATTTTAAGTTAACATTTCTTAATGCATGAACGACTATATCACTTGTTACGTAATCTTTTACAATATTTTTTAGTACTAACACGCAATCACTCTCCTAACGCTAAATATTATAGCAAAATTATATATAATTTTAACCTATCTTGTCGATAGTTTATAAAAAATTTAATTATTTAAAAAACACCTCTTTTTTGAGGTGTTTTAACACTATTTAACAATAAATTCATTATTCTTATAATCTACTGTTACAACTTCATTTACATTGCCTTTAAGTATTTCTTTTGCAATAGGTGTTTCAATGTATTTTTGAATAGTTCTTTTTAATGGTCTTGCTCCATATTTTACATCATATCCAATATCTTTAATTGCTTTTTTCGCATCATCAGTTACTGATAATTTAATGTTTTGTGTATTTAATCTAACTTGTAATTCTTTTAAGAATTTATCAATAATTTTATCAATTACTGAATCATCTAAAGGATTAAAGACAATAATTTCATCAATTCTATTAATAAATTCAGGCTTAAATGCACTCTTCATTTGTTCTAAGACTTTTTTACGTCCTTTTTCAAAGCTATTTTCTAATAGATGTTGTGAGCCTAAGTTAGAAGTCATAATAACGATAGTATTTTTAAAGTCAATAACATTTCCTTTATTATCGGTAATTCTACCATCATCTAATACTTGTAAAAGAATATTAAAGACATCAGGATGAGCTTTTTCAATTTCATCTAATAAAACTATACAATATGGATTTCTTCTTACAGCTTCACTTAATTGTCCACCTTCATCATATCCTACATATCCTGGAGGCGCACCAATTAATCTAGAAACACTATGCTTTTCCATATATTCAGACATATCAATTCTAACCATATTAGCTTCATTATCAAAGAGTTGACTTGCAAGTGCTTTAGCAATTTCTGTTTTACCTACACCTGTTGGACCTAAAAAGATAAATGAACCTAATGGTCTATTTGCATCATTAATACCTGCTCTACTTCTTAAAATAGCATCACTTACTAATTCAACTGCTTCATCTTGACCAATTACTCTTTCTTTTAATAAAGAATCAAGTTCTAACAATTTTTCTTTTTCTGATTTCATCATTTTAGAAACAGGGATTCTTGTCCATTTAGCAACAACCTTTGATACATCATCTTCATCAACGATTTCATTAAGAATACGATCTTTATCATTGCTTTTTTCTTCTTTAATTTTCTTTTCTAAATCAGGAATAACTTGATATTGAAGTCTAGCTGCTTCTTCATAATTCGCATTATTTTGAGCATTTTCTAATTGAAGTCTTGCGTTATCAAGATCTTTTTTCCAATTTTTAGCATTTTTAATTTCTTCTTTTTCTTGTTCCCATCTATAGTTTAACGCTTCTTGTTTTTCTTTAAGTTCTGCGCGTTCTTTTTTAATTAATTCAAGACGTTTTAAACTTCTTTCATCTTCTTCTTTCTTTAAAGCCGCAATTTCTATATCTAATTGCATGATTTTACGTGTTATTTCATCTAGTTCTACTGGCATTGAGTCTAAACTCATTCTAACCGCACTACAAGCTTCATCAATTAAGTCAATAGCTTTATCAGGTAAGAATCTATCTGTTATGTATCTATTTGATAATGTAGCTGCACTTACAATGGCATTATCAGTAATCTTTACACCATGATGGATTTCAAATCTTTCTTTTAAACCACGTAAAATTGAAATAGTTTCCTCAAGAGTTGGTTCACTAACCATTACTTTTTGCATTCTTCTTTCTAATGCAGCATCTTTTTCAATATATTTACGATGTTCATCTAATGTAGTAGCACCTACACAATGAAGTTCTCCTCTTGCAAGCATTGGTTTTAAAATATTTGCTGCATCCATCGCACCATCTGTTTTACCTGCACCTACTAAAGTATGAATTTCATCGATAAACATAATAATATTACCTTCTGATTTAGTTACTTCATTTAAAACTGCCTTTAATCTTTCTTCGAATTCACCACGATATTTCGCACCAGCTACCAAAGCTCCTAAATCCAATTCATATACTGTTTTGTTTTTAAGTGATAATGGTACATCACCTTTATAGATTCTCCATGCAAGTCCTTCTACAATCGCAGTTTTACCTACACCTGGTTCACCAATTAGAATTGGATTATTCTTAGTTTTTCTACTTAAAATTTGAATGACACGACGAATTTCTTCATCTCTACCAATAACAGGATCTATTTTTCCTTTTTTAACATCTTCTACTAAATCTCTTCCATATTTTTCTAAGACTTCATAGCTATTTTCAGGATTTTGATTGTTCACTTTATTGCCACCTCTTATTTCATTAATAGCATTTGTTACTTGTTTTTTTGTTAAATTGTGATTTTTTATAAATTTTCTCGTAAATTGATCATTTGAATCAAATAAAGCCAAAATAATATGTTCGATACTTAAATAATCATCTTTTAAATTTAGTTTTACCTTATCAGCATTGATAATAAGTGTATTATAATCTCTACTAATTGAATTATTAAAGTTTCCTCCGCTAACTTTAGGAAGTATAGAAAGTTCTTTATCAATAAATGCATTATCTAATTTTGTATTGCATTTTTTAAATACTCTTATTAAAGTTCCATCTAAATCTAAGCTCATTGCTTTAACTAAATGGATAATATCTGCTTCACTTTGACCATTTTCTTGAGCAATTTCAAAAGATTTTACAATTGCTTCTTGTGTTTTTAATGTAAATTCATTTGGATTCATTAAATTTACCTCCTTTTTAGCACTCTTTAATCTTAAGTGCTAATAAAATTTTTAAAATCTAAAAGTGATAATTAATATCACTTCTAAATCTATTTTTTAAATGCTTTTTTAAACTTTTCAAAGATTGTTTCTTTATTTTGTCTTTTATCGGCATCGCGTAGTTTTTCGTATAATTCCTTTTCTTCTTTAGATAATTTAGTTGGAGTCTTAACTAATACTCTGACCATTTGATCACCAATTCCATTTCCACGGATTGATTTAAATCCTTTCCCCTTTAATCTAAAGATTTGGCCATGTTGTACCCCTTCAGGAATTCTAAGTTCTACATCACCATATGCTGTAGGAACATCAATTGTGCAACCTAATGCAGCATCAGCGAAAGAAATTGGAACATCTATATGAATATCTGATCCATCACGTTTAAATTGTGGATGTTCATTAACAATAATTTCGATATATAAGTCTCCATTCGGACCACCATTGTAGCCTCTTTCACCTTTACCAGTGATTCTTAATTGTTGATGAGATGCGATACCTGCTGGAATTTTAACTTCAACAGTAGTTTTCTTAGTTTTATAACCTTCTCCATTACAATGTGGACACTTATTTTTAATTGTTTTTCCTTTTCCTCCACATTCAGGACAAACTTGTTGAGTTCTAATTGTTCCAAATAATGATTGTTGAGTTACATTAATATGTCCTGAACCATTACATCTACGACATGTTTCTACATCATTAGGTGTATTTGCTCCAGTTCCATTACAATGTTCACATTTAGTATCTAAATTGATAGTTATTTCAGTGTTTTTACCAAAAACAGCATCCATAAAATCAATTTTCATCTTGATAAACTTATCATTACCTTTTTGCGGAGCTGATGCATTAGATTGTCTTGAAGATCTTGCTCCACCACCAAAGAATGATGAGAAAATATCCCCTAAGTCCATTCCTTCGCCATCGAATCCACCGAAACCTCCGAAACCACCAAATCCACCTGCTCCGCCTGCAGCATTTGGATCTACTCCTGCGTGTCCAAATTGGTCATACATTTGTTTTTTCTTTTCATCAGAAAGAATATCGTATGCTTCTTGAATTTCTTTGAATTTTTCTTCAGCACCAGGTTCTTTATTAATATCTGGGTGATATTTTTTTGCTAAAGTACGATAGGCTTTTTTGATCTCATCTTGTGATGCAGATTTACTTATGCCTAAAACTTCATAAAAATCTCTTTTATTGGCCATAATTTGCCACCTTTCTAAATATTAACTTTGGGAAGCTTTATACTTCCCATAAGTTATTATTGTTTTTCTTTAAAATCTGCATCAACTACATCTTGATCATTTGAAGATGTATCTGTTCCGCTTTGTTGAGCTTGTTGATTCATATATTGTTGAGCTGCAGCCATAGCTTGTTCTAACTCATCAATTTTCTTCTTTAAGTTATCGTAGTCTTCTTTTGCTAATAGATCTTTTAATTCATCTCTTAATTTTTCTGTTTGTTCTTTTTGTTGAGCATTCATCTTATCGCCTTCTTCAGTTAATGATTGATCAATGCTTGAGATTAATTGTTCTGCTCTATTTTTAAGTTCTACTTGTTCACGACGTTTATCGTCTGCTTCTTTATTAGCTTCAGCTTCTTTAACCATTCTTTCAATATCTGATTTATCTAAACCTGAGTTTCCAGAAATTGTGATTGATTGTTCTTTATTTGTATCTAAATCTTTAGCTTTAACATTTACGATACCATTTACGTCAATATTGAATGTAACTTCAATTCTTGGTTGACCACGTCTAGCTGGTTTAATACCATCTAGTCTAAAGTTTCCTAATAATTTGTTATCTCTAGCCATACTTCTTTCACCTTGGAATACCATGATGTCTACTGAAGGTTGGTTATCTTCTGCTGTTGAGAAAACTTGTGATTTAGTTGTAGGAATTGTTGTATTTCTATTAATTAATACTGTCATTACACCACCTAATGTTTCAATACCTAATGATAATGGTGTAACGTCTAATAATAATACGTCTTTAACATCACCAGCAATAACTCCACCTTGAACTGCTGCACCGATTGCAACTGCTTCATCTGGGTTTACTGATTTATTTGGTTCTTTTCCTAATAAACGTTTAATTAAATCTTCAACAGCTGGCATACGTGTTGAGCCACCAACTAATAAGATTTCATTAATTTTTGATGGATCTAATTTAGCATCTTTTAATGCACGTCTAACTGGTTCTTCACATCTACTTAATAAGTGTCTTGTTAAATCTTGGAATTTAGCTCTTGTTAATGTTGTTTCAAAGTTGATAGGTCCTGTAGCACTCATTGCTAAGAATGGTAACATAATTGTTGTTTGTAATGATGCTGATAATTCAATTTTTGCTTTTTCAGCTGCATCACGTAAACGTTGCATTGCCATTTTATCATTTTTAACGTTAACGCTAAATTGATTATATACTTCTTTAGCAATCCATTCCATAACTGCTTCATCCCAGTCATCTCCACCTAATTTGTTATCACCTGCAGTTGAGATAACTTCGAATGTACCATCTGCGATTTCTAAGATAGAAACGTCAAATGTACCACCACCTAAGTCAAATACTAAGATAGTTTCATCTTTTTGTTTTTCCATACCATATGCTAAAGCAGCTGCAGTAGGTTCATTAATGATTCTTACTACATCTAATCCAGCAATAGTACCTGCATCTTTAGTTGCTTGACGTTGTGCGTCATTGAAATATGCAGGAACTGTAATAACTGCTTTTTTAACTGATTTACCTAAATGAGCTTCAGCATATTTTTTCATATATTGAAGAATTTTTGCTGAAATTTCTTGAGGTGTGAAATCCTTATTTAAGCAATTAATATGAACTTTTTCATTTGTACCAATTTTTCTTTTAATAGATGCAACTGTATCTGGGTTTGTAATCATTTGTCTTTTTGCTGCATCACCAACGATTTCTTCACCGTTACCTTTGAAAGATACTACTGAAGAAGTTGTATTTTTACCTTCTGGGTTTGGAATTACTTTCCATTTTCCATCATCTTGAATATATGATACAACAGAGTTAGTTGTACCTAAGTCAATACCAATAATTGTTTCTCTTGCCATGTTTATATCCTCCTAGTTAACATTTTCGGCAGTAGTTTCAGCAACTACTTCTTTTTCTTTTAATCTATAAATCTTAACGCTTGCTGGTCTAATAACGCGATCTTTGATCATATAACCATTAAGCATGACTTCACAAATTTTGTTTACGTCTTTTTCTTCTTCACACTCAACTGCTTCCATTACTTGGTGTTTAGTTGAATCAAATTCTTCACCAATTTTTGGTGTTACAACTACCATTCCTTCATTTCCTAATGCTTCAAGCATCATTTTGTAAATGAATTCAAAACCAATTTTATAATTTTGTGCTTCAGGTGTTGGTGCATCAAATTTTAATGCAATTTGGAATGAATCTAATGAAGATAATAAGTTTTCCATTAATGCTTGTGAACGATATTTCATCATTGTTTCATAATCTTTTTGATAACGTTCTTGAAGATTTTTATAATGTGCTGCAGTTGATAAAGCTTTAGCATATTGATCTTCTAATTTAGTATAAGCATCAATTACTTTGTTATATTCATCTTTATTAATTGATTCTTTCTTGTTTTTCTTTTCTTTTTTCTTGGAATCTTTAACTTCATCAAGTTCTAAATCTCCAACTTCAATTTTTACATCTTCGTTTGGCATTTTATTCCTCCTCTTCTTCAATTGCTTCGATAAAGAAGCGATTAATTTCTTCTTGTAAATATTCTAAAGCAGATAATGCCTTGTTATAATCCATTCTTTTTGGGCCAACTAGTGCGATTGTTCCATGTTGATTATCGGAAACACTAATATTTGCAGTAACAATACTTACGTCATCCATTTCAGTAAGCATATTTTCAGAACCAATTCTTACATTGATTCCTTCTTTTGTTTCAAGTGCTTTCCAAGCTGAATCATTTTCTAATAAATTGATAAGTTTTCTAATCTTTTCAATATTATTAGTAAATTCAGGTTGTTCAAACATATTTGCTCTTCCGAATACTGAAACTCTTTCTGTAGTAAACTTTAAGAAAGCCTCTAAGAATGCCTTAAACACTATTTCATGATTCTTAATTCGTTCTGCAAGAATTGGTCTTAAAGAATCGACTTTATCTGCAACCTTATTAATTGGTGTACCACAAATTCTATCATTTATGATATTTACACAACTTTCAAGTTCTCCAATACTTACATCTTTAGGAATTGAGAATGTTTTATGTTCAACATGTCCTCTATCAGTAACAAATACTGCAACTGCAGTTATATCATTTAAAGGAACTAATTGAACTTTGTTAATTCTTTCTTGATTTGCATCAGGCCCTAATACAACAGTTGTAAGATGTGTCATTTGAGAAATAATTTCACATCCCTTTTCAATAACTTCATCAATTTCTAAACCTTTCTTAGATTCGAATAAATTTTGAATTTGATAACGCATTGTTGTATCAACATGTGCATCTCTTAGATAATCGACATAATATCTATATCCTTCGCTACTTGGAACTCTTCCGCTAGAAGTATGTGTTTTTTCTAAATATCCTAATTTTTCAAGTTCAGCCATCTCATTTCTAACAGTTGCACTTGAATAAGGTAAATCATATTCTTCGATCAATGCACTTGAACCAACTGGTTCTGCAGTTTTGATGAATTGTTCAACAATTAACTTTAATAGTTTTTCTTTTCTATTTAATTCATGCATCAATCTCACCTCTTTTAGCACTCTCGTTCTTCGTTTGCTAATATTATTATATACCAAATTTTAGCACTGTCAACTAAAAAGTGCTAAATAAATTATAAACAAATAAAAAAGGCACCATTTTAGGTGCCTATAATATATAAATATATTATCTTAAATAGACTGATATAGTATCTGTTGCTTTATTAAAGAAAGATTCTTCAGTTCTATTAATAAACATATACGCTAAATTTAAGATTGATAATGGAATAAATGCTTGTAATAATGCTCTAAGTGCACATGTTCCAATACTCATTCTTGTATAATCTTTATTTCTAATAGCTGTACCAAAAATTAATCTTCCAATTGTAACTCCATTGAATAATGCATAACATAAGAAGCAATAAACAAAGAAGAAAACTGTGTAATAAGTAAATACTCTACTTAAATTATTCAAAAATGATAATGCATCTGAAGAAGGTGCGAAAACAACATATAAAGATGCAGCCACAAATGCGATAATTATGTCTACTAAATAAGCCATACTTCTTTTTTCAAAATTATATTGCATAACACTTACCTCCTATACATACACTATTATTTTATCACAAAATTTTTAATATTCAATATTTTCTAAGAGTTCATTAATAATTAAATTTGAGATAAAAAACTTTTCTTCTTTAATAGATAATGAACTAGAATTAACATTAATTAAATCTTTTTTACATAAACTTTCGATTTGACTTTTAAATCTATTCAAAAAATCAAAACCAAAACGATTTTTATAATCTAAAAAATCTATTCCTTCACTCAATCTTAAATGAAGCATGATATATTCATATTCTTCCTCTTCTTTAGATATATTATATATTTCTTTATTTATATTATTACCTATATAGGAAGTAATACTTTTAGATGTATCATATCTAACACCATTTTCATATCCACTGGAAGAAGGACCAATTCCAATATAGCATTCATCCCTCCAATAAATTAGATTTTGTACAGATTCATACCCTTTTTTTGCAAAATTACTTATTTCATAATGAAAGTATCCTGCTTTTTTTAACATAGAACAGATTAAATCAAACTGTTCTGCTTGTAAATCATCATCTAAAGCATCGATTTTTTTAACTTTAAAGAATGTATGATCCTCTACTAATAAAGCATAAGTTGATATATGAGGTACATCAAAACTTATAAATTTATTAATATCATAGATTAAATCTTCGTTTGTTTGATAAGGAAGACCATACATCAAATCTAAATTGATGTTAGTAATTCCTTTTTCTTTCATTTTATAAATGACATCTTGAACAATTTTTTCATCATGATGTCTATTTAATAGTTTTAATAAGCTTGGTTTAAGCGTTTGAACACCAAAACTAACCCTATTGATACCATATTTTACTAATAAATCGATTTTTTCATCATCCAAGTCTTCTGGATTAAGTTCAATACAAAATTGACCATTTTCTAATAAAAGTGGTTGTAGACTAGATAAAAGTTTTTCTAATTGAACTTTATTTAAACTAGATGGAGATCCTCCTCCAATATAAATACTTTTTACTTTAACTTGTATTTGTTTAATTTTTGCAAGAGTTGTTTTTAAATATCCATTTGCAAGGTCTTCGTTGTATAAAACCTTACAAAAATCGCAATAACTACAGATATGTGTGCAAAAAGGCACATGTATATATATGCCTTTTACTTCACTATTCTTCATTGTTTGTTAAATCAACTGGTGTATAAACAAACTTATTCTTTAATTGTTCTTTTCTATATAAGCCTACACTTGTTAAGTATTCCATAGATGTACGTGCAGTTTCGTATGCACATTCTAAGAAATCTTTAAATTGGCCGATTGTATAATATCTACCAACTGTTTTGTGTCTAGCATAGAATAATGCTTGTGTATACTTAATATTTGGATATAATTCAACCAATGCTCTTGCGTATGCATCGTTTTCTAATCCTTCTAATGAGCTTAAATCAGTAATAATATCTGTGCTTTCATGTGCTAAAGGTTCTTCTTTAACTTTTTCAACACGTGTAAATTCTTTTCTATATTTATCAGCTTCTAATTTACTCTTAGATGGTTTTAATTGATTTTGATTAATATTTAAAGTTGCTACAGGAACTGAAGCAAATGGATCATAATCTAAGAAATCATAATCATTTCTAGTTTTCTTTTCTTCCTTTGGTTCAAAAACATATGGTTGTTCTTCAACATATTCTTCTTCATATGTTGGTTCTTCATAATATTCATCGACTGTTTCTTTATCTTTATAAACAATTTTTTCTACTTCTTTGATTACTTCTACTTCCTTAATTACAGGAACTTCTTTGATTACTTCCTTAATTACTTCTTTTTCAACTGGTACTTCTTTAATTACTTCCTTAATTACTTCTTTTTCGATTACTTTTACTTCATCTAAATAAGGTCTAGGCATTTCAACCTTTTGTAAACTTCTAATTTTCCAGTTTAAAGCATCAATAAATTGCTTACAAACATATGTAATAACATATGTTAAGTCTCCGCTTCTTTTTACTTCATCAAAAATATCTTTTAATTCTTCTTTTCTTTGTAAAATAAATTGCATCATTGATGAATAATATGTACATTCTCCATATCCATAATCTGCTACTATCTTTAACATCAATAATGTTGCTAAATAAATATTGTATTTTTCAAATGGAGAAATATATAAGAAATAAGCAAATGCAATTGCACCAATAATAAATGGTGATAATTCATAATCTGATTGATAAAATTCGATTAACATGCTCATATGTTCAGAAATCTTACCATTTGAACCTGTTGCACCTTCAAATTCATTAACTGGAGGTAATGTAGCATTATATGCATCAATTGGACGATAATATAAAGATGTATTTTCTGTATTACTCATACAGTTGTTCATATCTCTAATTAAAGCCATAGTTACGCCTTCAGAGCTCTTGTTTACTAAATAATCAACAGTTTTATAGTATCCCCATACTACTGTGTTATGTAAATGGAAATGATCTGGTTTCAACATCATTTCAATATCTTTATCAGAAATTGTTATTTCTTGAGAATGAGCAATTAATAATAAATCATCTTTAATAATACCCTTCTTGAAAATAGATAAAGCTTTATTGTCAGAGAATGATTCTCTCATCTTATAAGTTTCAAATAACATTGAATACTTTAACATTGCTCTTTCTGCAGTATTAGCCAAAGCCATTACTGAAGGTGGAATAACAATTGTGAAAGGTAATTTATCGAATCTTTTAATTTCTAAAGCAAAACGATATTTTTCACGATACTCAGTTGTTAATCTCCAAACTGTCTCAGCCATTGAGACTCCTACGATTTCTGAAATTTGTTTTTTTGATAAATATTCTGCATCTGTATATTTTCTTACTAAATCTTGTGCACGCATGTTTCATCAACTCCTGATATTACTATAACATACATTCTACTAAATTACTACTATTTTTTACCAAAAAACTACTAATTTTTAAATATTTGTTATATTTTTATTCTTTCTAGTAGGAAAACGAAATAAAAAGAGTACCTTTCGATACTCTTAAATTGTTCTAACTTCTCTTACATAATCAATCATAAGATCTCTCATGTAAACATTTTGTTCTACTCTTATTTCAGGATTGCTATCAAAAAATGCTTTATTTCTTTCGTTATCATAAACATAATCTATAATTGCAATTGTATATATTTGATCATCCACTAAACCGTAAGTAGAAAAATCATGATTATAATACATCGATGAAGAATAATTAACAAACGACTTAAGCATTTTACCAGAAATAGTTGCTTTGATGATCATGTTGTCAAATGGGAACACTTCATACATTTCTTTCATTAAAATATCACCATAATCTAGAGATGTTCTAGCTTTATTAGTAATACCTACATCTGCATCAAACTTTTCCTTCATTACATTTGCCAAGATTGATGCCATTGCGCCAGCGTTTTTATAATCTAAGTTAAATCCAATTACTTCATTTCCTTTTTCTTCAATTTCACCTTTGACATATGAATCAACGATTGTTGTAATTTTAGAATCAGGTGTACTTGTATTTAAGTCTAATATAGTTTTAGTAAATGTAGTTCCCTTAAGACGAATTACTGAAACACTTTGATTGTTTCCTCCGCCCTGCAATACAGGAATATTTCCTCCAACAACCATATTCTTCTTTTGATGAGTATGGGCTGTAAATATTGCATTTATCTTCGAATCGCCTGTAAACCCACCAATTTGATTTAAAACATCTTCAGTATGATCATGAATTGCTAATACAACATAGTCAACGTCATGTTTAGTACGAATTTCTTGTGCATATTTCTTAACTTGACTTACTGAATCTAAAAATTCATAATCTTTAACCATATTCCCATTGATAGAACTAGTTAAAGTTGAGCCAATCGCACCAATTAATCCTACTTTATAGCCATTATTTTCTAATATTGTATATGGTTCAACCCAGTCTAATAACTCTTGATTATTTTTATATACAATATTACAAGCTAAGAATGGAAATTCTGCTTCCCCGTTAGATAAATCACCATCATTATATGCTGCAATTTTGTCTAAACCCCAGTCAAATTCATGGTTTCCAATAACAAATGCATCGAATTCCATCGCATTTAGACAGTCAACAATAGGTCTACCATATAAGATATTTGATTCAAATTTACCTTGAAATATATCTCCGTTTGCAATTTTAATAAAATCTCCGTATTGTTTTTCTAAATCATTAATTTTACCTGCTAATAAATCCATTCCATTATCACCATCAATAGTTACAACTCTACCATGAATATCATTCGCAGATACTAAATTTACATATTCTGTATACTTATTAATACTACTAGTTGATACACTTGTATGCTCACTTGATGAAGAACTTGAAGATGGAAAAGGTAAAATATTACATCCATCTAATAAAATAAGTGAGGTTACTAATAATGATGTTAATAAAAGTGCTTTTCTTTTCATATTCTCACCTACTATTCATCATTCATATTTAAAACGCTCATGAATGCTTCTTGAGGAACTTCAACACTTCCAATAGCCTTCATACGTTTTTTACCTTCTTTTTGTTTTTCTAGAAGTTTTTTCTTACGTGTGATGTCTCCACCATAACATTTAGCTAAAACATCTTTTCTAACAGCTTTTATGTTAGTTCTTGCAATAACTTTGCCACCAATCGCTGCTTGAACAGGAATTTCAAATTGTTGTCTAGGAATAATTTGTTTTAATTTAGATGTAATAATTTGACCTCTATTAAATGCAAAATCTCTATGAACAATAACAGCTAAAGCGTCAATCGGATCGCCATTTAATAAAATATCCATCTTAACAAGATTACTCTTTTGATATCCTTTTAATTGATAATCTAAAGATGCATAGCCTTTTGATACTGATTTTAATTTATCAAAGAAATTATAAATAATTTCTGAAAGTGGGATATCATAATGTAAACAAACTCTATTTTCATCTAAGTATTCCATATCTACATAAATTCCACGTTTATTATTGCATAGTTCCATTAAAGAACCGATGTAATTAGGTGGAGTTAAAATACTTGCTTTAACATATGGTTCTTCGATATGATCTACTTTTTGTGCCTCAGGCATTTTTGCAGGGTTATCAAGTTCAATCATTGTTCCATCAGTTAAATAAATATGATAAATAACTGAAGGAGCTGTCGCGATAAGATTTAGATTATATTCTCTTTCTAATCTTTCTTGAATAACATCCATATGTAATAAGCCTAAGAATCCACATCTAAAGCCAAAACCTAATGCTTGTGAGTTTTCAGCCTCATAGACAAGAGATGAATCGTTTAATGATAATTTATCTAAAGCATCTCTTAAATCGTTATATCGAGCGTTATCGACAGGATATAGACCACAATAAACCATTGGATTAAGCTTTTGATAACCAGGAAGTGGTTCTTTACAAGGATTTTCAGCATTTGTAATCGTATCACCAACGTTTACATCCTTAATATTTTTGATTTGAGCAGCCAACCAACCTACTTCGCCTGCTCTTAAGCAATCAAGTTTAATTTCTTTAGGGTTTCTAACGCCAACTTCTAATACTTCATATTCAGCGCCACTTGCCATAAGTCTTATTTTATCTCCGACTTTAACTTGACCATCTTTAACCCCTACAAAGACTAAAACTCCTCTATATGGATCATAAACTGAATCAAAGATTAAAGCACGTAAAGGATTGTTAATATCTCCTTTTGGTGCTGGCATATGATTAACTATAACCTCTAAAACATCTTTGATGTTTAAGCCAGTTTTTGCACTTACACAAGGTGCGTAGTCACAAGGAAGACCAATTGTATTCTCGATTTCATCTTTTACCATATCAACTTGAGCACTTGGTAAGTCAATTTTATTAATAACAGGAACAACTTCCAAATCATTATCTAATGCTAAATATAAATTAGCTAATGTTTGAGCTTCGATTCCTTGGGTTGCATCAACAACTAATAATGCACCATCACAAGCAGCTAATGAACGTGAAACTTCATAAGTAAAGTCGACATGTCCAGGAGTATCAATTAAATGGAAAGTATAATCTTCTCCATTGTCTGCATGATACTTAATTTGGACTGCATTTAGTTTTATAGTAATACCTCTTTCTCTTTCTAAATCCATTGAATCTAGAAGTTGAGATTTCATTTCTCTTTTCTCTACTGTTCCAGTTTGTTCTAGAATTCTATCAGCAAGTGTTGATTTTCCATGGTCTATATGCGCAATAATAGAAAAATTTCTGATTTTACTTTTATCATAAACCATATAAACACCTCCATTTGTTATACCAGATAATTATACACAAAAACACATAATTTTTGAATAGTTTTAGATAAAAAAAGAAGCTTAATTAATAAGCCTCTTTTAATAATTTACTTTTTAACAAGGTCTTTGAAGAAATTAATTAAGAATATTGTAACTCCAGCTAAAATACCGAATACAATAATGATACCTAACATGCCTAATGCCATGTATTTTAAATTGTTGATAAATTCAATTGGTTCAAATTTAATTAATAATGGTAAAAATCTCATATTAGCATCCTCCCAAACAACTTAGCAGTTTTCAAATATCAAAACCGTCAAAGTTACTTCCTAATAGAACATATTGGATTTTAACAAAGTCTTATTTTTTATAAAAAAATAACACTGCTAGAGTGTTATTCCATTATTCAAATCTTTGTCCTGTTAGGTCTTGTTTTAGTCCATTCATAAAACTTGCTGCATCCATACGTTTTTTACCAGACGCTTGAAGTTCTTTAATTTTAAGAAGACCTTTTCCACAAGCAACAGTTATGCCTTTTTTACAATTTAATATTAAACCAGGTTCTTTAATTGTTTCTTCATCAACAATTTCACTAACAAACACTTTCACTACTTCACCATTCAAATAAGTAAAAGTTGCAGGTGCAGGATATAAACCACGGATATGGTTAAATATCTCTCTACTTGATTTAGTCCAATCAATTTGCTCTTCTTCATGCTTAATATTCCAAGCATAAGTTACTTCTTCTTCATTTTGAACTTCACCAGGAAGTTCACCTTTAATATAGCTTGGTAATATATCTAAAAGTAAATCTCGACCTAAAACTTGAAGCTTTGCAAACATAGTTTCTAAATTATCTTCATCTAAGATAGGTAAACTAGCCTTAGCAAACATTCTTCCTGCGTCCATTTTATCAATCATTTCCATGATTGTTACACCAGTTTCTTTATCACCATTAATAATAGATCTATGAATCGGTGCTCCTCCACGATATTTAGGAAGTAAAGATGCATGAACATTAATGCAACCTAAAGCAGGAATATCTAATAGTCCTTGAGGAACAATTTGTCCATATGCACATGTAACAATTAAATCTGGGTTAAGTTCTTTCATAAAATCATAATCTTTTCTGATTTTTTCTGGTTGAAATACAGGAATATTATGATTTAACGCAATTTGTTTAGTAGGGGTAGGCATAATTATTCTTTTTCTACCTACTGGTCTATCTGGTTGAGATACTAAACCTATAACATTATAGCCAGCATCAATTAAACCTTGTAATATAGTAGCGGAAAACTCAGGAGTTCCCATAAATACGATTCTTGGATAATTCATCATAATCACCTCGACTATGATATTTTAGCATATTAAATAAAATAATTCATTAATCTAATGCTTTTTTTACTAATGAAATCACTAAATCTATTCCTTTATTCAGTATATTTATGAAAATTTCTCCTGTTTTTAAAACTCCTTTAGCTATAGCATTACCTTCATAGTTTGTTTCATTATCTTCTAAAAAGCCATCTTCCACGACGTCCCCACCGTTTACTAAATCATCAAAATCCTCAATATCAGAAGAAATTTGTTGTTGATTATCATCTTCTGTTTTCATAAAAACACCTGCAAAAACAAAAAACATTAATAATACTAATAAAGCATCTTTAATAAACTTAGACATAATTTCATCTCCATCTAGATTATAGTAATTTAATTAATCGAAATATGTCACATTTAGAATTGAGCAAAATTCTTATTTAAAGCATTATTAATGGAATTCGATATTATTTCGCTTAAATGATTAATATCCTCATCTATTTCTTTAGGTGTTACAACTAATTGATACTCACTTTGTGATAAAAAATTTTCAATATCTCTATTACTTTTTATATTATTTTGCCTTAATACTTGATAAATTATATTACTCGCCTCTACAACAGTTGCCACACCAATCGCGATTACGTTTGTTTTTAATATTTTAGAGTCTATTCCTTTTCTTTTATTTCCAATTCCACTTCCCGGGCTAATTCCTGTATCAGTAATTTGAATCATTTTATTGATTCTTTTAATATTCATACTAGCTAAAGCATCAATTACTATAATAAATTTAGCTTTAACATAATCATTTATAGCCTTAATAAAATCACTTGTTTCCATCCCAGTTTGTCCCATTACTCCCGGAGATAAAACTAAAACTCTACTACTACCTTTAGGCAAAGAAAAATCATCTATTTCAAATAAATGATTAGTTACATGAACCTTTAAAGCGGTCTCAGGACCCAAAGAATCCGCACTCACGTATTTATTACCTAAACCTACAATTAACACTGTATCGCCATATTTAAAGCCTTTGCTTCTAAGTAGATCTTTTAATTCATAAGTCAACATCTCACTTATGTTATTACGCATATTAATATCACTTATTGAATCAAATTCAATTGAATAATAAGTTCCAACTTTTCTTCTTAATGAATTGTCATCTTTATCTATAACTACTTTAGTAGTTAAAATATCATTTTTTGTTCGTTTATAAACTCGATAGCCTTGTTTACTATCATCTATTAGTTCGTGAGCAAAATCAGTTCTGGGCTCATAAAAAAAAGAAACCATTATTTCACCTCATAATAGTTTCTCCATTTGTTAACAAACTATAAATCTTTTAATAAGAACAATTCAAATCCTTGGAATCTATCCACTTTACCACTTTTAATATCGACATCTAACATAGATAATTCATGTAAGATATTCAATAATCGATCTGGTGTAGCAATTTTAATCTTACGAATTGCTAATTTTACTCTATATGGCGATGCACCTAACTCTTTAGCAATTAATGCATCACTAACTAATCCCTTACGATATAAAACATTTACTTGATAAATAAATCTAATTTGATTAGCAATAGTTGAGATTAATCTAATTGGTTCTTCATTTTGAATGCGTAAATCTTGATAAATTGATAAAGCTGTTGATAAATCATGATTCAATATCGCATCTGCAATACCAAAAGCATTATCTTCTAAAGGTTGACTTACTAATGCTTTCGCGACTTCTAAAGTGATTTTTTCACCATATATTTCAAATTTTGCTATTTCATTTGATACTTTATTTAAATCATTATTAGAACAAGCAATTAAATAATCAGTCGCATCTTTTGTAATATCAATTTTATGGTTAACCAAGACCTTCTTAATAAGAATTGGCCAATCATTTTTACTTGTTTCTTCAATTTTGCGAATGATAAACTTCTTTCTAGCAAGTTTAACTAATGTTTTTCTTTCGTCTAATGCATCTTCATTTAAAGAAAAAATTAATACTGTTGTTGGTGATTCATGTTCAATATAATCTTCTAATGATTTTAAATCATGATTCATTTTATCTCTAGTTCCTGTAAAAATATAAGCATTTTTTACTAAAACAGCTTTATTTTCGCTCATAAAAGGCAATGTTTTTGCATCTTCGATAATATCTTCTAATAAAGTTTGAGTTAAATCATAACTAACAAAAGAAAATTCATCAATTTCTTTAATATGTGTTGCTACTATCCTTTTTACTTCTTTCTCAACCAATAAAGATTGATTACTATGGACTAAATAAATCATAAAATCACCTAAAATTATTATACATCAAATCTAGTCTTAATTCTATCACAAGTTATAATAATCATCCCATATAAATCTGTTCTAAATACATTATATTTTAATCTTTCTAAATTATTTAAAACTTCTTTATGAGGATGTCCATATTTATTATATTTCCCTACACTTATAATCGCATTATTACAATTAATATTAGCTAAAAAATCATAACTTGATGATGTATTACTACCATGATGTCCTACTCTTAAATAATCAATATCTAGCTTATATTTAGTTAATATATCTTTTTCTACATTTACTGATGCATCCGCCATGATTAAAAACTTATTATTAAACATTTCAAAGTAAAATACACCACTTTTTTCATTATCTTCTAAATAATTACTTCCATAATTAAGATTATAAATCTTAAATTCTTTATATTCTAACAAATCAAATTCAGATGCATTTAAAATATTTTTTACTTTAAAATTACTAACAAGACTATTCAACGCACCATTATGATCATAGTCATCATGACTAATTAATACATAATCAAGTTTTCTTATTCCATTTGCCTTTAAATATGGGATTATTATTTTAGTTGCATAATCATAAGTAAAACTACCACCTGTATCGATTAAGATATGTCCCTTATTATGGCCTAAACTAATAAGTGTTGAATCACCTTGACCAACATCAAAGAAAACTACACTCTCTTTTTCATAAATAAAACTATAGTTATATTTATATATAAATAAAGTTAAGATAATACAAATAAATATTCCTAATTTCTTTTTTAATTTAATAGCTAATAAATAACATATTATAAAAATTACCAAATAAAAAACTAATAATTCAACATGCGTAAATTCCTTAAATATAATCATTCCTGGAATTTTAGCTAAAAAATCAACAATATTGACGAATATATTACAAAAAAGCAAATAAATCGGTGACAAAAACTTAAATATCAAAACAATCCAGCTTAAATAAAATAATATAGTCACAGGTAAAGTTAATACTAATTGATAGATAAATGAAAATATATGAAATTCATTATTCATTGAAATAATAATAGGAAGTGCGCAGATATAGACAATAATTGATTTTAAATATTTATTTATTCTTAGTTCTTTAATAAAAATAAGCATAAAAGTTAAGAAAAAACTTAATATAAATCCTATATGATATAAATAAAAAGGATTAAAAAGTAAAAATGCACTTAGAATTATTAAAAAGTTAAAATAATTGTTTAAAAATCCAAATCTTTTCGACAAAAGTCTAAGAAGATAAGCAAAAAATGCCCTAGTTGCAGCGATTTGAAAATTCAAAACATATAAATAAAAAGAAAAAAATATGAAAATAAAATAATCAATCCATTTAATCTTTATTTTAGATAATACACTTTCTAAAGCATTAAAATGAAATCCAGATACAACAACCATCTGAACGACACCAGTTTTAATAAGATTATTATAGAAAATAAGATTATTTTTATTTCCAAACAGCAATAAATCAACCATTGATAAACTAGTATTATCTAATCCTTTTAGTAAAAAATCAATAATTTTAGGTCTTAAAGTGTCTCCTTCGCTTATTAATGAATATTCATCAACAATTAGCTCATACTTAATATTTCTGTAACGTAAAAAATCTTTAAATGAGAAAATATCAAAGTTAGAACTAGGTAAGATTTTCTCCAACCTACCTTCAACTTTGATGACACTAAACATATTTAATGATGTTAAATCATAATTTAAGAAACACTGGAGTTTATTATTTATAAGAATTACATAATTAGGTTTCACATTAATAAGTAAATATGTAGATGAAATAGAATCTTCATAATTATTATTAACTAAAATCATCCTTATAAGTAAAATAAAACATCCAAGTAGATAAAACTTATAATTTTTCTTTTTATAGACAATTAATATAAATAAAATAATATTCAAGATAAGAAAAAACACATTTTCATGTGTTAAAAAAGATAAGATATATCCAATTATTAATAAAGAAAACTTTTCTTCTTTCATAATCTTATATAATCTTTTATTTTATTAAAAACAGAATCTCCGATTCCATTTACTCTTTTTAAGTGTTCTAAAAGTAGAAAATCACCATTTTCCTCGCGATATTCAACAATTTTAATCGCAGTTGCTTCCCCAATCCCTGGAAGGATCTGTAAAGTATCTACATCACTAGTATTGATAGATATCTTATTTCCTCCATTATCTTTAGGTATATAAATAGATGTGTCTTTTTTAGATAAACTATAGTAAATGTCAAATCCTTCTTCATCTGCTGTATCAAGAAGTCCACCAGCTAATTCAATTAAAGAATCTAAACTATCAAATTCTTTAACTTCATATTTACCTGGATTTTTTACTTGTCCTGTTATTTCGACATAAAAAGTGTCATCAATAGAAATTGAATCACTAGATGAAGAAGAAACTTTACTTGTACTTTGACTATTAGTTAAAGAAATTAAATTACTTTCTCGATAATATTCCAACTTAGTCATGACAAATATATAACAAATTGTAATAATTAGGACTGAAATAATTACTTTCATTTTATCCCTCCCTTAATATATAACACCAAAGGAGAAAAAAATCGTAAAAAAAAGCTTACTAACGTAAGCTAATTTTTATTTAATAGATAAAATTTCTACTTCGTAAGGAACTGCTGCTCTAACAGTTAATCTTGTTCCTACTGGGCTTCCCATGATAGCTACTGCTACTGGAGTTTCATTTGAAATCTTGCCACTTAATGGGTCAGCTTCAACTTTACCAACGATTTGGTATTCAATTTCTTCGTTTCTTAATAAATCTAATAAACGAACTGTTGAACCTAACTTAACAACTCTATTTGAACCACCTTTATCTTGAATGATTCTAACATTTGAAAGCATAGCTTCGATTTCTTGAATTCTGCCTTCTACTTGAGCTTGACGATTTCTAGCTGCATCATATTCAGCGTTTTCTGATAAGTCACCTTGAGCTCTAGCTTCTTTTAATTCTTCTTTAATTTCGTTACGAACGACTTCTTTTAAATATTTTAACTCTTCTTGAAGTTTTTCAACGCCTTCTTTAGTAAGAAAAATCTTTTCTTTTTCCATAAATCGTGTTCTCCTTTTATATTGCTTAATGATTATACCATTTTTTCATGGATAATGCTACTAATTTTGCTGACAATTATATCAATAACAATTGGATTATGTCCACCTTCAGGAATAATAAAGTCAGCGTATTTTTTAGATGGTTCGACAAATTGATGATGCATTGGTCTAACTGTTGTTAAGTATTGGTTAATTACTGAATCAACACTTCTACCTCTATCTCTTTGGTCTCTTTTCAAACGACGAATAAATCTAATGTCATCAGCAGTATCAACATAAATCTTAATATCTGCCAAATCTCTTACTCTTTCATCAACTAAGGCTAAGATTCCTTCAAGAATAATAACTTTAGCTGGTTCTACATGAATATATTCATCTTTTCTTTGATGTAAAACAAAATCATAATCAGGTTTATCAATTGCTTTACCTTCTTTTAAATCGTGAATATTTTGAATTAATAAATCAAAATCGATTGAATTAGGATGATCGTAATTTTTTAATGCTCTTTTGTTAACATCTGGTTCAGGATTTAATGTGTAATAATCATCAGTTCTTAATAAAACTACTGAACCATCTTTAGTTGCTTCGTACACTTTTTTAGCAACTGTTGTTTTTCCACTTGCTGTACCTCCAGCAATCGCGATTAATACTGCCCCCATAATCAAACTTCTCGATCTTACTATTCTTCTTCGCTATCTTCGATGAAAGCACCAACTACTTCATCAATCATATCCCATTCTTCTTCTGTTTCTACAGGATATAAATTACCTTCTTCATCATAGCAAGAGACAAAAAGGTCTGTATTTTCATCATCATCTTCAGGATTGAAATATACTACATAGTTTTTTCCATTTTCACTAAATGTGAACATGATTTCCATTTCAATTTCTTTTCCACTTTCATCTGTAACAAATAATTTATTAGTTTCCATTACTTCTTTCCTCCTCTATGATCTAAGTAACTTTGTAAAATGACTACCGCAGCCATTTTATCAATAACTTCTTTTCTTTTCTTTCTTGAAACAAATCCTTCAAGCATATAACTTTCAGCTTCAAACGAAGAATATGATTCATTTTGAGTAAATACAGGGATATCAATTCTAGTTTCTAATATTTCTTTAAACTTTAAGACCATCTTTGCAGTAGGACTTAAATCACCAGAACTATAATAAGGAAGTCCAATTACTATCTCTTTTACATCATATTTAGCTATTACTTCATCAATTCTACGATATGCAGCATCAAAATTACGTACTTTGAAATGAAAAGTTTCTAATCCTGATGCGATGAACATTGTTTCATCACTAATAGCCATCCCTAATGTTTTTGTTCCTAAATCTAATCCTAAAATCCTCATATTTATACCCTTTTCTTTATTATAGACTATTTTTCTATAATAAACTAGTTTTAACTAAACTAATTACATCATTAATTTTAGATGCATCTTTACCACCAGCTTGAGCCATATCAGGTCTTCCACCGCCGTTACCACCTAAAATTTGTGCTGTTTCTTTTACAAGTTTACCGCAATGTACACCAGTTTTTACTAAATCCATACTACATGCAGCCATTAAACTAATCTTTTCACCACAGTTATTTACAAAATATACTGCGTATGTTGATACTTTAGATTTAATATAATCAACATATTTAACTAACATATCTTTATCTTCATTATTTAATACTTCAATAATTACTGGATATCCTTTTGATGTATCAGCACTTGCTAATAAATCTTTTGCCTTAGAATCAGCTAAAGATAATTTTAATTTTGCTAATTCATCTTTAGTTTCTTTAGAAGTATTTAATAATGTTTTTAATCTATCAGGTGTTTCATAGACTGATAATGCTCCTAATTCTTTAGAAACTTGTTCTAAAATAGCTTCTTTAGATTTTAAGAACTTATATCCACCAATACCAGCACATGCTTGGATTCTTCTTACACCACTTGAAATTGATTCTTCAAATTCAATAGCAAATACACCAATATCTTGTGTATTAGCAACGTGACATCCACCACAGAACTCAATTGAATATCCACCAAAGTCTACTACTCTAACAATACTATCATATTTTTCACCGAATAATGCCATAGCACCTAACTTCTTAGCTTCTTCGATAGGTAATTCTTGAATATTTGTAGTATATGCAGCATCAATTGCTTCATTAACTTTTCTTTCAACAAGTTTTAATTGTTCTGGAGAAATCTTTGTAACATATGTAAAGTCAAATCTTAATTTTTCATCATCAACATATGAACCTGCTTGATGAACTCCATTACCTAAAACTTCTTGTAATGCTTTTTGTAATAAGTGACATGCTGAGTGGTTTCTTGTAATTCTATTTCTTCTAGCTAAGTCAACTACTACTTCAACTTCATCATTTACCTTAATTGATAAACCATTAGTTTCAACGCTATGTAAGTGTTGTTTTCTTGGAGCCTTTTGAACATCTTTAACTTCAATTTTGTTACCATTTAAGACTAACCAACCTGTATCTGCTACTTGACCACCGCTTTCAGCATAGAATGAAGTTGTATCTAATACTACTTCACCATCATCTTCGATTTCATCTACTTTAACACCATCTTTAAATAAAGCAATTACTTTAGCTTTGATAGGTGTTGGGTTATAAACAAATGTTGATGTAGCATCAAAGTTTAATAAGTCTGCTGATTGTCTATTCATTGAATTAATAGAGTTTCTTGCAGCTCTTGCTCTTTCTTTTTGTTCTTGCATTTCTTGTTTAAAGCCTTCTTCATCTGTAGAAATACCAGCTTCTAATGCGATTTCTTTAGTAAGTTCTAATGGGAAACCATATGTATCATATAATTTGAATGCCATTTCTTTACTTACTTCACTTGGTTTTGTATTTAAATAATCAACTAAGATTTGTTCACCTGCTGTTAATGTTTTTTGGAACTTTTCTTCTTCGATTTTAACAAGTTTAGCTACATCTTCAACTTTACCCATTACATATGGATAATAGTCTTCCATGATTTTAGCAACTGTTGGTACTAATTTATACATGAATGATTCATTAATACCAATCTTCTTACCAAATCTAACTGCTCTTCTTAAAACACGTCTTAATACATAACCTCTTCCTTCATTTGAGAACATTGCGCCATCTGCTAAAGCAAAAGTACATGTTCTAATATGGTCAGCGATTACGTGATATCCAAATCTATTTTCTTTAGAATATGGGATTTTAGCATATTTTTCAGTTTCTTTAATGATTGGCATAAATAAATCTGTTTCAAAGTTAGTATCTACACCTTGGAAAATACATGCAAGTCTTTCAAGTCCTGCCCCAGTATCAATGTTCTTTTGAGGAAGTTCTGGATATTGATCTCTACTTAATCCTTCTTTTGCATTGTATTGAGAGAAAACAATGTTCCAGATTTCAATATATCTATCATTTTCAATATCATTTCTTAATAAATCTAAACCAATATTTTCTGGGTCATATTTAGTTCCACGGTCAACAAAGATTTCAGTATTAGGACCACATGGGCCTTCTCCGATTTCCCAATAGTTTCCTTCACAATCAACTAAATGAGATGGATCTATGCCTTCTTTAATCCAAAGTTCTCTTGTTACTTTATCTGTTGGGTGAACAGTAATATATAATTCATCTTTATTTAAACCAAACCATTCAGGACTAGTTAATAATTCATAACCCCAATGAATTGCTTCTTCTCTAAAATAATCACCAATTGAGAAGTTACCTAACATTTCAAAGAATGTATGGTGACGTGCTGTCATACCAACATTTTCAATATCATTTGTTCTTAATGATTTTTGCGCATTTGTAATTCTATTTGATTTAGGTTTCATTGATCCATCGAAATATTTCTTTAAAGCAGCAACACCTGAGTTAATCCATAATAATGTTGGGTCATTATTTGGTACTAATGGTGCTCCTGGTTCGATCATATGTCCTTTAGATGCAAAGAAATCTAACCACATTCTTCTAATTTCATAACCTTTTAAATACTTCATAAAAGTTCCTCCTATAAATAAAAAACGTCCCTAAAAAAGATTAGGAACGAAAATATCGCGGTACCATCCTACTTCATAAGAAAAAAACACTTTTCCTATGCACTCGATTCGTATTAACGCTACGTAACGTGACTTATTAAGTCCTCTTGTAAGTGGCTATCAATACTACTTTGAATCTTTTCACCATCCAGATTCTCTCTAAAAAAGCTCATATTGCTTGGCTTACGCTTTGATTTACGTTAGATATTATATCATAACTTAAATAAATATCAAGATATTTATATATAACAAAAATGATTATTTTCCATAAATAAAAGAGATAACTCATGTATAAACATAAAATTATCTCTTAATAATTATTTATTCAGCTTCTAAAATTTCAATTTGATAGAAATTAATTGAAGCAGCCATATATAAAGTATATGTACCTTTTTCTAATTCAACTTCATATGGATGAAGATCAACTGGAATTACATCAAATGTTTCAATTATTCCTTCTTCAGGTAAAACAGATCCTACTTCAGACCAATCTTTAACGACTACTACCTTTCTTGTTTCGGCTGATGATGCTGATACAGCATAGAATCTTAAAACTACCGGTCCATCACACACAACTGTAATATATCTACCTTCTGCTGTTGTTTTACCACCAGTTTTAATACGTTGTGTGAACTTTATACCATCTGATGATGTTTTATGATTGACTTCTATAGTCCAATATCTTGCAGAACTAGCTTCGAAAGTTATTATTCCATCACCAACAACTAAATCTTCTTCAACTTTCCCTTCTACATCTTCAGAAGCATTATATTTTGCTAAAACCTTAGGTTTTGCACTATCAGCTAAATACTCTTGGTTTAGCATTCTTTCATAAACTGAACTATATAATTCTACATATGAATTCACATTATATTGTTCGATAAGTGAACTATATTCATCAATTGTTATAAATCCTTTTACTACATCAGCAAATAAGATATATCCACTAGATGTTGATTGGAAATTAGAAGACAAATCATAGAAATTAGTAGCTTTTATATTCTCTTCTACATTTGTCAACGCAAATGTATTAGGAACTAATGTATAAAATGGATCATCACCTTCATCAAGTGTTGAATATAAGTGTTTCAATGTTCCAGATGTCCAACAAGATAAAATGTTGTCTAATCCTTTTTGGCCATTTGAATGTGTAGATTGATATTCCATACCTTGTTGTTTTACATAACCTACTGGCAACATACCACCTAAGTATCGACGATAGTAATTAGTATAATTACCAGCACCTAAATTCATATCGTTTAATTCTGCTAATGCTTTATCATTTAATGTAGGAACGATTTCTCCCCTGTAATTACATGTTGGAGTTTCTTCTAACCATTCTTTTGGTCCGTAAGACATTAATGTGTTTCCTTCTTTTGAATGAAGATAATCAAATAATTCTAGTGCTTTCTTTAATTTCTTTGGTTCTTTTAATAATGATGCATTGATACACCATCCATCAGTTTTAACTGAACGGAATGATTCTGTGAAATGGAAATAATTTGTTGTTTCGTCTTTATCATCCCATTTTGCTACTGCTGGCATAATAGGTGCTAAATCGAAGTGAGCGCCAATACTTGATTGACCGTTTGCATTTAATGAAACTGTTGTTTGGCTATAATCATAAGTCATGAAACCTAATGCGTCTGAACCATTATCTACTTTAGCGTTTAAGTCTGTTCTCCAGTTACCTGAACCGAATCTTTCATCAAAGTTTGGACAAATTAATCCTTCTTTATATAATTGATTCATTCTAACTAAAGCTTCTTTTGTATCTTTTTCATTTCTAGCGTCTTTTAATACACCATTTTTATCGATATAGAAGTATTCACTTCTAGATTCCAATCCTCTTACGCCCCAGATTGCTGCTAATCTAAATATATCTGAATAACGGTTAGCTTTGTATTCACGGCAGTAATAAGGAACTGTAGCTCTATCGCTTTGTCCTGTTAATAATTGTGGGTTTGTTCTTACAACACGGAACAATGCTACTAATTCGTCAGCATCATATGCTGCTTTTGATGACAAGAATAAATCAGATCTTTTAGCATATTGATTTCCATATGTTGAATCAATGTGATCTCTTAACGCTTTCAATAATGAAGCCCCGTCTTTAACATCTAAAGAATCTTGAATGTCAATAATATTTGCTTCATAATGCTTATTAATTTTTATTATTTGTCCATTTTCATCTGTTACTTCAATATAAGTATCTAATGAATCTGGCATATAGTGTTTGTATTCTGTAGCTGGTAAAAGTGTTGTTGTATCACCTATTACTTCTTCGTCTAATAATTTTCTTACCCAGTCTTGACGACAAATAAACATTTTTTCTAAATCATTGTATCCATCAAAATAAGGTGAATAATAGATATGTCCATCATTAGCTGTAATTGACATTTCTACTGTTTTATTTTCAGCTAAAAATGCTTTAAAATTAGGCATATAATCTAAGTATTCATCTAATCTAATGAATGAATTGTTAGTAACGCCGTATTCGTTGATTTGAGTTGAGTTACCGTTTAAAACGTCAACGCCTTCAAATCCAATTGGTGCCCAACGATTTTTGAATGAATCACCATATGATGAATTAGATAAATCTGTAACATCTTCGATTGTGAAGTCTAAGTCTTTTTGGATTTGTTCCCAAACTGGTTTAAAATCACCCACATTATATGTTTTCCCATTTGCACCTGTATATGTACCGTCGCCTCTTAATAAGTTATCATCAAATCTCATAGTTGTACTTTTTGATTGATACTTAACTGATAATTTAAGAGTTTCTCCATCACCATTTACATCATCTAAATTATTAGTTTTATCAAAGTGTGGTTGAAGTGTTAAATCCATATTAAATTCAAAATAACCTTCATTATCAATATATTTATTTAACTCTGGACAATACCAACCTACAAAATCTTTATCTGAAATACTTGGTAAAACATAAGCACCAAATGCTTGTACACTCATATCTTCAATACCTTCATATTCAAATGAAATAGTATATTTTCTTAATATTGCTTCAAAATTAAAGCAATATACTTCTTTTTCATTGTCGTATGCATATTTAAGATCCAAATCTTTCATCGAAAATTTATCATTAGCAATAACAAAACCATTACATTGCCATTCTTCAATATAATCTACAGGAACTAAAGTCGATAAATTAACTATAGTATTATAATCAAAGAAAAAAGTATGTAACTCACCATTTACATTTAGTTCAATCTTATAAGAAAGTGGTATCCATGAAGCTTTTAAAGTCATAGATTCTGTTACTGAAGAACCATTAAAATCCCATTCTTGTTCATTATGATACCAGCCATTAAAATAATAACCTTCTTTATTAGGTGTTTTAGGCTCGCTTACCTTATGCCCATTTAAAACTTGTACTTGAACTGAGTCTTCTCCATTATCTAAATCAAATATAACTGTATGATCACCATTTATAGGTGAAGACACATTACCACTTGATGAACTGCTACTAAAAGCAGGAAATGAAGGATTAAAGAAACTTGATGAACTATTAACCATTCCATTTATAATATCACAAGATGATAAAATCATAGTAAATATAGCACCAATAATTAAGGTTCCTAAACTTCGCTTTATTATCTTATTCATAAAAGTATTCCCCCTTTTAGAAATATAATTTCTAACATTATGATACTATTCATAATTATTAAATGCAAGTTACACTTAACAAAAAAGGATTAACTATTTAGTTAACCCTTTATATATTTTATTAATATTCTTAATTATTCTGTAAAACTAATTGATTCGATTAAGAAATTAGCATCAAAGTGATTGTAAATTGCTAATGTTCCAACTTCATCACTGTGAACATAATATTCATATGTATAAGTAGTAACAGTATCTGAGATTTTATTTTCAGAAACTAAATCTCCAATTACTGATGAATCATTTAATCTTACATCTAAATAACTTGAAATATATTCAATACCAGTACTTTCATCATAGTATCCATATAAAACGATTGTAATAACACTAGCATCAACTTCACTAATTGTAATATATGGTTGAATTTCATCGCTATCTTCTCTTAATTCAATTAATGGTTTACCACCTAATTGAGTATAAACAAGAGTATCGTTAGATGTAATTACTTTTTCATATACATTATATGTACCATCAAAGTGATCAAAATCGTTGAAACCATCTATTCTATCACCGTAAATATTTTCAGCTGTATAAACATGGCCTAATGGAGGTAAATAATCAGCAGTATATTCACCACAAACACAATAATTATAAATAATTCCACCTTCACAACATGTTGATGAAACTTCTTTTCTGTATTTATACTCATGAGTTTCTCCGTGTTCATAATTATAAACCATTTGAGCTTCTAATAAATGTCTATTATTAGAATCACTGATTGTAATACTTTCCCAATCATAACTTGAACCTGTATAATAAACATCTTGTAAAGAGACACAACCATCAAATGCTTCACTATCAATATTTTGAAGACCTTCATGTAAAACAATCCATTGTAATCCATCACAATATTGGAATGCACATGCACCAATTGTAGTAATATTTTCAGGAATTTCAATATTTGTTAATGTACTACATCCATAGAAAGCAAATAAATCAATCATAGTTACTGTAGATGGAATACTACTATTACTACAGCCATGTAATAATGAATTTGTTTCTGTTTTAATAATTGCATTACAATTATCTCTTGAATCAAATGTTTTATTATTTTCATCAACTATCATAGTTGTTAGACTTTCACAGTAACCAAAAGCATACATATCAATTAAGTTAACATTTGCAGGAATTTCAATACTTGTTAATGAATGACATTCCATAAATGCCCAACCATAAATTTTTTCTAATGATTCAGGTAATTTAGCTGATTCTAAATCTTCACAATATGCAAATGTCCAAGCACCTAATGTAACAAAACCTTCAGGTAAAGTTATTTCTTTTAATGAAGATACTCCCCAGAAAGCACCATAATCTGTAGATACTAATGAATCTGGTAAATCCATATATTCAATTTTGTCACATCCTTGGAATGCACAACCTCCAATATATTCTATATTGTCAGAGAATCTAACTGAAGTAATATGGCGACTATTAGTGAAAGCATACTCATCAATTCGTGTTACAGGTTTTCCTTCATATTCATCAGGAATAATTACAATTTCATCTGAGCCTGTATATTCAAAAACGCTATAACAATCATTACTTTCGTCATATGCAAATGATAATCCATCTGTATAATAATGGAAACCACAATTTACACAAACAAATTCATCATCAAAATTATGTTCTACAGCAGGAACAAATACTTCAAAAGTTGATTCATGAATAAATGTATTATAATCATAGAATGCGTAATATGTAATAATTCCATCTTCAGCACATGTAGGTTCTTGATAACTTTGAATGCTACATTCAACTGTTTCAACAAATGTATGTGATGGATCATTTTTACATTCTATCATAACATTGATGAGTCCACTATCAACTGTGTCCCAATTAAATGTAAATTGATAATCATGTCCTAATGCAGAATATGTTTCAATTTCTTCATATTCACCACATTCACAATAATTTCTTAAATATCCTGGAGTCTCACAAGTTGGAGTTTGAGATTGTTGGATATTAAAATTATGTGTATGATTTGGATTATAATTATAAATAACGTTTGCGGATAAGAATTCATCATTATATAAACCAACTGATAAATTATTCCATTGTTCTTCACTACCAGCATAATAGATTGTATTAATAGCTGGACAATGATTGAATGCACTTTCACCTATAATAATATTAGGATTTAAAATATAGATATAATTCAAATAATCAGAGCTATCAAAAGAAGCACTGCCAATTTCTTTAACTGTTTCAGGAATTTTTAAACTTGTTATAGACCCACATCCAATTGGTGTAGAATTGTAATTACCAATATATTCTACTGGAAAACCTTCATAGTAAGCAGGAATTATTAATTCAGAATCTGTTCCATAATATCCTGAAACATAGAATGATTCATATGAATCACTGACAGAAAATTCTAATCCTTCAGTATATTCTTCATGATTACAATTACTACAATAGCCATTTACAAAATAATGACCATGTGCTGGAATCGAATATGTATTTTCTTCATAGTAAGTTGTGCCTTGGTATTCAATATAACCTAAATAAATATAATATCCATCACTTGTACATTCTGAATCCATATATTCAATTAATTCATACCAATAATTAACATTTGTATCGACATGAGAATTATCTTTAGAACAAACCATCTCTGCAGACAATAATCCAACTTCATCTGGATTCCAAATAAATACTGGTTGATAATTATGAGTATGTCCCATTGATGGAATTGGATGATAGAAGTTATATTCACATTCAGAACAATAAACATAAGCTTCTCCCTCTTCTGTTTCTGTAGGTTCTTTTAAGATATTATCAATTAAAATATGTTCAACAGGATCTGTTGATTCCATATAATCACAATTATTACATAAAGTTCTATCATAGTGATGTACATCTGTATATTCCTTATATGTATATAAATCATGTCCTAAAGCAGGATATGTTTCAATTTCTTCGTATTCACCACATTCACAATAATTTCTTAAATATCCTTCTTCTTCACAAGTTGGAGTTTGAGATTTTGTAATTGAATAATCATGAATATGATCAGGAATATAATTATAAACAACATTAACATTAGATAAACTTATATTAGCAAAGATTCTATCAAAGTCTTCTTTACTACCTTTATAATATATATTTGTGATATTTGCATAATCAAAAGCATTATCATCTACTTTAAATAGTTTATCGCCTAAAATCAAAGTTTCAATATTTGCATAATATAATGCTTGATAAGAAATAAGTCCAATATTAGATAAATCTAAAACTGAAGCTCCACTGTAAGCAAATGTTTGTACACCAACTTCTGACATACAGCCAGTGATATTAATATTTTCAATACCACCAACACCACCAACATAGTAGAAAGAATTATCTTCTAATATTTCGTATTCTCCTGTTACTTCAATAGTTTTAATTGATTCAGGATATACCATTGCATGACCAGCTTCGACATCATAAAAATAATTAAACATGTTTTGACTATCACTACTAGAACCAATAAACGGAACCACTAACTTTTCAATTTTTGTATTATAGTCAAATATGTTACTTCCAATACTTGTAACGGAATTAGGAATTTCTAATTCAGTAATTGAAGTTCCTATAAATGCTCCACTTTGAATTGTATTTATTGAACTAGGAATCTTAATTGATTCAATAATTTCGCAGCCATTAAATGCATTTTCAGCAATAATAATGACATCTAAATTATTGTATTTTGATGGAATAACGACATTTGAATTTACTCCATGATAACCTGTCACAAAATACGCATCCCAAGCAGCATCATATGTAAATTCTAATCCTTCTGTATATTCTTCTTGATTACAATTATTACAATAACCATTTACATAATCATGTCCTAAAGCTGGAGTATAATTTGTTTCATAACTGTACCCACATTCACATGAATGTCTAGTAAATCCTTGTTCTTCACAAGTTGGTTCAAATACTTCTTCAATAACATTAGTATGATATGCACCATTAATTGGTAAAACAAAATCAGCGTCTTCTTCATAAGTTACGCCATTATAAGTTGCATAACCATGATATTTAATATATCCTTCACTTACACATGATTGATATCTATGCTCTAAAATATCAAAACCATATGTAAATTCATTACTTGATAAAATATGTGAACTATCTTTACTACATACAAATTCAACAACTAGTTCAGGAGCAAAATCAGGACTCCAAATAAATGTTGGTTGATAATCATGAGTATGACCTAATGCAGGAACTAATGTTTCAAATTCATAGTCACATCCTAAACATTCAGCAAATAATAAACCATCTTCTGTTTCTGTAGGATATTTAACATAAGTTTCATTGAAATTATGTGGTTCAGTTACATTAACTTCACGATAATTACATCTTGAACATACAGTAACTTGATAGTGATTTTCATTATCAAATTCTGTATCTTTTGTTAAGTCATGTCCTAAAGCAGGAACGAAGTCTCTTTCACCAACATATCCACATATACATTCATCTCTAATATATCCTTCTTCCTCACATGTAGGTTCAATACTATGATGAGTTACTACTACGTGATTATCAGAATCAGCTGCTAATAAATCAAAATATGCTTCTTCTTCATAAAATTGAGTGTCATATTGAATATAAGCTTTATATTTAACATAACCATCACTCATACAAGATGATGGACGGTGTTCTAATGTTAAATAATAATATGAATATTCTGAAGGATCTAAAATATGAGAATCATCTTCTGTACATACAAATACTACTTCTAAAGCATTATCATCTATTCTTTCAGGATACCATGTTAATACAGGTTGATAATCATGATAATGAGCATTATCATATTCAATTTTTGCATTATAGAAATTAGAATTCCAATATTCAGTAATTTCTATATTATTCCAGTTTTCTTGGTTACTTTGATAGAAAACTGTATGTAAATTATTACAATTTGGGAAAGCATAACCTTCTACCAAAGTAATTGTTCTAGGAATTGTAATAGTTTCTAAATTTTCACAATTTGCAAATGATTCAGTTCCAATAGTTGTAACAGGATATCCAAAATATAATGCAGGAATTACTACATCTTTATCTTCTCCTTCATATCCAGTTACTTTATAAGCTTCTTCACCATCAATTAGTTCAAATTTTAATCCAATTGTATAATCATAGCTATTACAAACTCTACATTTTCCATTTTCATCAAAATCATGTCCTAAAGCAGGAACGAAGTCTCTTTCACCAACATATCCACATATACATTCATCTCTAATATATCCTTCTTCCACACATGTAGGTTCAATTCTATGATGAGTTACTACTACGTGATTATCAGATTCTGATGCTAATAAATCAAAATATACTTCTTCTTCGTAGAAAAAATCATTATTTTGAATATAAGCTTGATATTTAACATAACCATCACTCATACAAGATGATGGACAATGTTCTAATGTTAAATAATAATATGAATATTCAGAAGGATCTAAGACATGGGAAGAATCTTTGCTACATACAACAGATACTTCTAAAGCATTATCATCTATTCTTTCAGGATACCATGTTAATATAGGTTGATAATCATGAACATGTTGAGCATTTTCAACTAAAACAAGATTAGCAGAAGATAATAACTTATTTCCACCTTCAATTGAGATTTGATCCCATTGTTCTTGAGAACCTCTATAATAAACATTTAATAATGAATTACATCCATAGAATGCTTTAACACCAATTGTTGATACTGTATCAGGAATGTATACACTACTAAAAGTATCGTTGTTTAAAAATACATAACTACTAATTGCTGTAACAGGTGATCCATTATAATAATCTGGAATAACTAAAGATCCATTATGGATTTCTCCAACTCCAGTTACAGTATATGAATTTCCAGCCACATCATATGTGAATGTAAGTGAATCAGTATAATCACAATAACCACATTCACTACAATAATAGTTTTGCATATTGTGACCTTTTTCAGAATATATTTCAACATTCACATAATCACCACAGTCACAATAATTTCTTAAGTATCCTTTTTCCTCACATGTTGGTTCTTTATATTCTTCTCTTGAATAAACATGTGTATGATTTAAATCTTCTTCGACTACTATAGGAACAATACGTGATCTTGTTGAACTATTTCCATAATAGTAACCGTAAACAACAACTTTCTTACCTACATTATTTTCATTTATAAATGGAATATCTTCTAAATTAGCATTTGATTGGATTATTGTTCCATATTCAGTAGCAAAATTGAAATATTTACCATCATAAACTAAAGTTAAATTTGAAAGTTTAATTAATTGATTATTTAAATCTAAGCCACTTTCACTTAAATAAATATATTCTTGAGGAACATATTCTACATAATTATTTAAATAGCTAAAGTCTGGCTCATAACTTTTACCTTTGATAAGTTCGAAATTTTTATATCCGAATTGAATTAAGTTATTGTAAATTGAAATATTACCTTTAACCTTAATCTTATCACCTAGATCTGCTCCAGTTGTAGTGTTATAAACTAAAATAACATCTCCATTATTATCCATGATATATGGTCTATTGCTTGAATCTCTAGCAACTACTATACCTTCGATAATATATGTCTTTTCAGAATTAATTTGTCCAAGTTTTGCCAAATTTAAAATAGATTTAATAGGCATTACAGATTCGTCTGTTGAAGCAACGATAGGATTAATTTCAACTGAATCACCATTTCGTTTAAGTTCTATATGATATGTTCCACTTTTTTCAATGACAAAATTTTCATTACTATTCAAAACATTGTCTTTTCCATAAGAAACATTCCAATTTGAACCTTTACGAACTTTATATTCTGTTCCTGCAGGCATAAATAATGGGTCTGATAAGTATCGATTGTCATCTTGTCGATATAAATAACAATCTTCATTCCATGAACTTTCAGAAAAACTTCCTATTACAGAATAAGATTCATAAGGATTATATCTTTCTAATGAAGCTGCATAATCTAATGAATATATACTAGCATCTGGATTAGAAATTAAAAACTTAACATAATTATATCCTTCATAAGAAGAATCAATATTAATTGTTCCAAAATTCATATTTTCTAAATACTTATGCTTAATATTTAAAATATCTTTATAAGAAAAATTGATTTCTTCTGTTGTATAATAAACACCTTTGTCATATTCTTTTAATCCGACAGTAAATTGTTGACCATTTTCTTTAACAACTTCAATATTAAATTCTTTCGAGTTACTTACATTAGTGCTTACACTACTAGAAGGACCTTGAGAAGAACTACCTGAAGAGTTTCCATTTCCAGAGAAACTTGGAATGTAAATAGATGATGAAGAACTATTTGGTGTTAATCCTCCAATGATATTACATCCTGTTGCACTCATCATTAACGAAAATGACAAAATAACTTTTAAACATTTTTTCATGATAATCACCTCAGAAACAATTTCTTAATATATTTATATATTATTCCTATTTTTGTTTTATTTCAATATCTTGAAAAAAATCATTATAAAAATGTTTAATTCTCTAGTTTTTCCAATTTATTTTCATTATATTGTTTTATTATTATTTTCATTCCAACCCAAAAAAGAGGTGAAACAATCATTCCTATAAAGCCAAATAGGCTTCCCAATAATAACAAAGAAAATAATCCTTCTAAAGGATGAAGTTTAATTACATTTTTCATAATACATGGATTAATAAAATTAGACTCCACTGTTTGAACAATTAAGACAGCTAAAAAAACATATAATCCTTTTAAAGGAGTAATAGTTAATGCAACCAAAATTGCAGGTATTCCTCCAATGTAAGATCCTATAATTGGAATAAGATTAAAAATAGCTAAAATAAGTCCATAAATAATCGCATATTCTAGACCAGTTAGCCAAAAAGCAAAGGTTGATAAAGACCATAAAAGAAAAGTATCATATAATACTCCTCTTAAATATTTGTAAATAAAAGGCGTATATTCATCAAAAAAAGTTAAGACAGGTTTTCTTATTCTTTTAGGTAAAATTCTTTTTGTTCGCCTTTTAAATGCACTAAAATCAAAAGATAAAAACAAAGCTCCTACATAAGCCATAAAAAAATATAAAACACCACTCAAAACTCCACTTATGTCATTAAAGATATCTTTAGTATAATTAGAAACAACCTCTTTTAAAGTATCATTTAAGTTAGGAATTCCTAAACTTTTCAAAGCATCGCCTATTAAGTCATTAATCTGTTCAATAATATTAGGAAGATTAATAAGAAATTGTTGAATTTGTTTTAAAAAAGGCGGAACAAATAAAACTAAGATTAAAATGCCTAAGATAATGAATAAGCCATAAACTAACAAAACACTAATATTTCTAGGCACTTTTTTTCTTTCAAAAAACTTAATTAAAGGTTCGAATAAAAAGGAAATAATAATCGCAATAAAAACAGGAATAATAGCTTTAAAAACCTTAACAATTAAATTAATCACACCTAAATGATTAAGGATAATTACTAAGACTCCCACCATTATTCCTATCAAAGTGATAATCAAAATCTTATTAAATTTTTTAAAATCTAATCTATCCATCATATCACCTAAGATTAGTATTACCAATTTAAACAAAAAGAAAAGGACTTTTCAGTCCTTAATCTTTATTTTACTACTGTAAATTTTAAATTTGGTTTTTCATTATAATTATAATTCGCAGCATAATCACCTATAGTAAACCAATCAACTTCATATGTTCCTTCCATAAATCTATCGTGAATATAGATTTCGCCAACATATGTGTTATTTCCAACACTATAGAATGAACATCCTTCATAAGAATTGCCATTTTTGAATTGTAAGAACATATCATAAATCGAACTTTCATCTTCAATTACAAATTCTACACGAACTATATCTCCTTCACGTACTTCAGTCTTATCTAATTTATAAGAGATTACTACTGGAGGAGAAGTATCATTTGGTGCGACAACAACTGAAGAGTTTTCATTAATTACTGTAAATGATACTTCAGGCAATTCTTGACTATAGGCATTTCCTAAATAGTCAGTTAGCCAAATATAACTCAATTTATAAGTTGAAGGGATATATTCTTCTCCGATATATAATTCTCCTGCATAAATATTTCCCTCAACATGAAATAAATCAAATCCAATAGTGTGAGCATAGCAATTGAATTGAACATATTTACTATAAATTGAACTATCATCTTCGATTTCCACTTCTAGACGAAGAGTATCACCTACATGAACTTCTTCATCAATTTCGAAAGAAACAATCTTAGGAGCTTCATTGTCATTAGGATCAATTACAATATTAGAATTTTCGTTAATTACTTCAAATGATAAGTTTGGAAGACTATCAACATTATAGTTACCTATAATATCAGTAATCCACATATAATTTAATCTATATGTACCAGGAACATAATCATCTCCAATGTAATATCTTGTTCTAAAGAAATTATCTTCTTCATTTTCTAAAGTGGCTCCGACAGAATGACCATAATTAGAGAATTCTATATATCTATTTTCAATTGTACTTTCATCTTCAATTTCAAACTCTACTGTAACAAAATCTCCAACATGTACAACATCATTTAATAATTGCGCCTTAATTATTCTAGGTGCTTCAATATCATTTGGAGCGTAATATGTTAAACGCGGAACATAATCATCATGATATTCTTCTCCACAATTATAACATTTATACTTTGTATAACCATCTCGGTCTTTATTAGCTTCATATACTGTTTTTTCGTATTCGTGTGATAATATATCTAGATAAATCCATTGTTCCTCACTATATTCATGGCCATTATGAGTAATAGTTCCTCTACAAACCATATAACCACTGCTATAACATGTTGGGTCTGAACTTTCAAGGATTAGCGTTGAAGTACTATAATTTGAATAATCTTCATATTTACCACAATCATTACAAACCATATACATATTAACAGGAACTTCTCTATCTCCAGTCCAATCAAATTTAGGTACGAAATTATGTTCATGTTCTCCATTATTACCACTGATTGGTTCTACCCAAGCTGGAATAATTTTACCAGTGCCATAATAGAATCCATAAACATCTACTCTATTACCAATATTTTCATCACATAGATAGGGAACATCTTCAACAAGTCCATATGATAAGATTTTATTACCAAAATCATCAACAAATTTATATCTAGAGCCATTATCTTCAATTTTTACATCAGAAATCTTATATAAATAGCCATTCATTTCTTGACTACTATAATTGATATAATCCATCGCACTATATTCAATATAATTGCTTGGATAAGAGAAACTTTCAAATCCTAAGAAATCTAATAGTTCTGTATTGGTTGAGAATTCTATTAAACCATTATAATTTGAAATAGTTCCTTTAATACGTAATCTATTACCAATAGTCGAAGCGAATTTCGTAGAATAAACATAGATTGTATTTCCATAGTCATCCATGATTAATGGTCTTCCACTATAGTCTCTAGCGACTACAATACCTTCTGCAACATATACTTTTTCACTATTATAATAATATTTTGCTTCATTAATAATTTGACTAATAGGAGTAACTTCATTTTCATTAGTAGTTGAACTACTAATATTAGAACTAGGATTGCTTGAACTCACTTTACTAGATGAAGAAGGTTGCCAATTAATAGATGAACTACTGGATGTATTTCCAGGATAGTTAGGATTAAAACTAAAGCTAAAACTAATGGATGAACTAATTGGATTCATTGATCCTCCAATCATTTCACATCCACTTATTAATAAAACTATAAAAAATGAAATAATAAACTTAAGATATTTTTTCATCGAAATCGCCCCACTTAATATATTCATATATTACTCTTTTTCTATATTATTTTCAATAATTCTCAAAATTTATACTAAAAAACACCAAGAATAATCTTGATGTTTAATAATTATTTTTCAATTTTTCTTTTTTCTTTAATTTCTTGAGCTAATAATTCAATAAATTCTAATCTTGTAACAGTGATTTGTTCTCTAGAACCATATCTACGATATGTTACTAAATCATTTGCAACTTCATTATCACCTAAAACGATTGAGAAAGGAATTTTCTTCATTTGAGCTTCTCTCATCTTGTAGCCTAATTTTTCTTCCCTATCATCTACATGAGGTCTAAATCCTAACAATTGGAATTCATCAAATAATTTATTAGCTGTTTCTAAGTGTACATGATTTGCAACTGGAATGATTTCTACTTGAACTGGAGCAAGCCATGTTGGGAATGCACCTGCATAGTGTTCAATTAAGATACCAATAAATCTTTCAATTGAGCCATATACAACTCTATGTAACATAACTGGACGTTTCTTTTCGCCATCTTTATCAATATATGTTAAGTCAAATCTTTCAGGTAAATTAAAGTCTAATTGGATTGTACCACATTGCCATACTCTACCTAATGAATCTTTAATATGAATATCTAATTTTGGTCCATAGAAAGCACCATCACCTGGATTTAACTTAAAGTCTTTTCCTGCTGCTCTACAAGCTTTAGCTAAACTATCTTCAGCTTTATCCCAAATAGCGATATCACCAATGTATTTTTCTTCAGGACGTGTTGATAATTCGATAGTATATGATAACCCAAATACTTTATACATTCTATCAATAAATCCTAATAAACGAACGATTTCTGATTCAATTTGATCTTCTCTCATAAAGATATGAGCATCATCTTGAGTAAAGTTTCTAACTCTAAATAAACCATTTAAAGCACCACTTGCTTCATGTCTATGTACTAAACCTAATTCACCAACTCTAATTGGTAATTCTTTGTATGAGTGTAAGAAGTTTTTATAAACTAACATACCTCCTGGACAGTTCATAGGTTTAATAGCAAATAATCTATCATCTACTTCAGAAGTGTACATATTTTCTCTATAGTTAAACCAGTGACCTGATACTTCCCATAATTCTTGGTTAAGCATAATTGGTGTTTGAACAAATTGATATCCTTCTAAAGTATGTTCTCTATACCAGAAGTTTTCTAATTCTTTTCTTAAAATTAAACCTTTTGGTAACCAGAATGGGAAACCTGGTCCATATTCACTCATCATGAATAATTCTAATTCTTTACCTAATTTCTTATGGTCACGTTTTTTAGCTTCTTCTAAGAAATTTAAGTGAGCTACTAATGCATCTTGTTCAGCAAAACAAATACCATAAACTCTTTGTAACATTTTGTTTTTAGAATCGCCTTTATAATATGCACCACTAACCTTTAAAATCTTAAAGTTCTTTAATTCTGCAACTTTTTCAACGTGAGGTCCACGACATAAATCAGTAAAATTACCTTGTGAATAAACACTGATAACAGCATTTTCTTCTAATCCTTCGATTAATTCAATTTTATAAGGATTGTCTTTAAACATTTCTAAAGCTTCAGCTTTACTAACTTCTTTACGAACAATCTTTTCTCCACCTGCAACGATTCTTTTCATTTCTTTTTCGATTTTAGCAATATCTTCTTCTCTTAATACATTACTACCTAAATCGATATCATAATAGAATCCTTCTTTAATTGCAGGACCAACCCAGAATAATGCTTCAGGATATAAGTTTTTAATTGCTTGAGCTAATAAGTGTGCACATGAGTGATTTAAGATTTCAAATGCTTCTGCATCATCTCTTAAAATAAACTCAACTTCAGCATTATTAGCAATAGCTCTATTTAAATCAACTAATTCACCATTTGCTTTAGCTGCTAATACTTTCTTTCTAAATGAAGGAGAAATCATACTTGCAACATCAGCATAAGTATTACTTTCATTAACTTCTAATCTTTTACCGTCTTTTAATACAACTTCCATGTTTATAACCTCCTAAACAAATAAAAAAGCGCCCTTATCTAAAAGGACGCTAATAATTAACGCGGTACCACCTTTTTTCATACAGAATACTGCATGCTCTTTAACATCCATTAACGCTAGATGAAACGTCACTGTTCGCAGTGCCCCATATGAAGTAGTAACTTAATATCTTTCTATAGAAAACTTTCAGCAAATGTTTTCCTCTCTAAATAGTCCAATAATAAATCTTGTCTTCAAGATGTTATACTAGAATTTTATTCTAGAAACGTCTAAAAGTCAATGGTTTTTTTATATTTAAAATACTCTACAATATGTTTTTACAACACTTGGGTATTCAATCGATTCAACTTCCATATAGAAAGTATATGTATCATCATAAGGAACTGTAAAATTCAATACCTTTAAGCTAGCAAAATAATTTTCATTGATAGAAACATGTCCTATTAAAGTCTCACTACTATCATAAGCTTTAATTCTAAATTGAGGCATATCTTCTGACCTATATTTAGTTCCAAGTAACCAATAAGTAGTAGCCTTTCTAGAAACTGCTATAGAAACAGTAATTATCTCACCTTCACCAGCTTCTCTTTGACCAAGAATATAACTTCCTACTCCATCTGCTGATAAAATAAAGCTATTAAGTGGTGAAGAATTTTGATAATAACTTAATCCTGCAATTGCTTGAGCAATATCTAATCTTCCTGCTCCAGATCTATTATATAAACCTGTAGTTGAATCATAAGTATTGTAAACTGTAATTGTTCCTTCATAAGTATTATTTGTTGAACTTGTGTACTGCTCAACTTGTGGAACACAACCAACATTATCATTAGCAGTAGCTGCTAATAATGTTACAATTTGCTTCATATTAAGCATATCATTACCTTCTAGAAGTAATGCAATAGTACCTGTAACTGCTGGTGCTGAATAACTTGTACCTACCGCACAACCATAACCAGATACATTTCTATTGTTTCCCATTGCAATAATATCAGGTTTACTATACACTTTTTTCAAAGTATTACATGATGAAAAGGTTGAAACATATCCATCAGAATCGCAAGATCCAACAGCAATTACATTGGCACATGCTGCAGGTAAAGGAACCTTTCCACCCTGAGAAACAAGTTCTAACCCGTTTCCAGCAGCTGCTACCATAATAATACCTGTTGAATTATACATATAATCTATATATCCTTCAAGTGATGCATCATAGACTACATTGTCATAAGCATTGAATTGACCAAAGCTCATATTAACAACGTCACATCCTGCATCAATTAAATTTTCTAAAGCTAATAAATTGCTTCTGCTTTCGCTATCTGCAAAAAAGATGGAGGCTTCAGACGCAATACCATATTGAGTTCCTAGAACCAGCGCCACACTTAAACCATGATCACCATCATTGCTCGAGACCGTATCGAGCAAGACCTGTGGATTTGAAGTAGAGAGTCGGTCATCTGTTACATCTAAGCTAGATGGGTCTAAAATTCCTATTTTTATGCCGTTGCCTGTTAAACTACAAGTAGTTGGGAAATTATCATAAGCAATTCTTGGATAAGTGATGGTTTTACCTCCTTCTGCTGCCGCATGAGTTTCACTACATATCGTCGGCTCCAGCTCAATGTCCATGGTCTTTGCAATCCTATCTTCTGAAATAAAAACTTCTTCTACTTCAGAGTTTTTTGCTAACTCATATGCAAAATCATAAATATTATCTGCCTTCATTGATTGCATATCTAAATAAACATAAGGAGAATAATTACTCATATCAAGTACATATTCTTCAAGTCCGAGTTTTTCTATCACCTGTAGATTTTTTGAAGTATGGTACTGGCGCGACCTTTCGCGAAATAAATCTAATGTAAAATTCCCATATTCTTCAACAAAATCTTCAGGGGTATAAGGATCGTACATAAATTCAATAGTATAGTTCTCTAGATCAGTCATTTCGTTAATTATTGCTTTATAATTAGCATTCTTAGTCATCCTTACTGGACCTTCACTAGTTTCAAATACTATTTTGTCTTCGAAATATTTTTCTAATTTACATACTCCTATTAACGATAGGCAAAATACTCCTGACAATAAAAAAAGTTTCTTTTTCATTAGAACGCCTCCTCTTATTGTGGGGACAAAACTATCAACGGGTAGTTTGATTAGTCCTCCATTTTATAATTATTTTCATAGATGGCATGTCCCCATTATATAGAAATGCAAAAAATTCGACTTTTGTTCACTTTTTTTAACATTTTTTTACAAAATAAAAAAGGATTATCATAAGATAATCCTAATAATTTACTAATTATGCAAATTCTACGAAAATTGGATATTTAGTATTATTTTTTCTTGTATAAAATTCAATTCCATCTTCTAAAATTAAAAACAATAATCCAGATTTATTAGAATTTAGATTTTCAACACTAAATGAAGTACTATATTTATCATTATATAAATTTAGTAATTCATTAAAAGAAATATTTAAATTGATTTTGTACGAATTACAAATATCATTTTCAGTTACAATTAAATAGTACTCTTCATTCTTTACAGTGATATATTTATTCTTTTTATTTGAATAGACAATGGAAAAATTAAATCTATTATTTATATAATTAACTTCATCAATAGATATCTCTCTTGAATATGCAACGCATACATCATTTTCACCTAATTCTAATAGTTCAACATTTTTACCTCTATAATTAGGATCAACTAATTGGCCACCTAAAGATAATCTATATCCTACAAATCCTAATACACATATAACTAATGAACATGCTAAAGCATAGATAATTTTTAAGTTAGCTCTTTTTCTGAAGGAAGGTTTCTTAGCTACTTCTAATTCAGTTTTGTCTATAATTTTATCTAAAATATCATCTTTATCTTTGTTAGTTAGTCTACTATTCTTGTCTTTAAATAGTTTATTTTCGACTATTTTTTCTTTTATAAACATAACTTACTCCTCCTTCCCTTTTATTAATACATATAAGTTATTTAATGCTTTGTTATATAACTTATGAATATTTGATGCTGACATATTAAAATATGTTGCAATCTCACGAATTGTAAAACCATAGAATACTTTTAAAATAATTAGTTTTCTATCAATTTCACTAAGACCTAATAAGATTTTGAAACTTTCATCATAATCATACGAATATGAATAACCTATATCTTCATCTAGTTCTACAGTTTTGATTTCACTTTTAACATGTCTAGATACAGTTTTTCTAATAATTCCTAATAAATATGAATAAAGCGCTGCTTCATCATCTATTTCATCAAGTTTACGATAAAGTATTACAAAGATATCTGAGGTAACATCTTTAGCTTCTTCTTTATCTTTGATACTCACATATACTTTACGAAATACATATTTAGAAAATCTATCATAAAACTTTACAAACAATTGATCTTTCTCTAGTTTAGATAAATCTTTTATCTTTGTAGAATACTTCTCTTTAATACTCATTTTTCCCACTCTTTCTAAAGCAGGACTATTATAATATCTTCTTTATTAATAGCACTAAAAGGTTAAGTAGTAATAAACTAAAAAGACACATTTTATGTCAAAATGTGTCCTTAAATACCTAATAATCCAGCACCAACTACTGTAATATCTTGGTCTAATTTAGTAATTTTAAATGCAATATTTCCTACTAATCGAGGATAAATCTTACTTTCTACTCTTCTTACAAATTCATCGAAGAAGATATCTTTAGATTTCATAACTCCTCCACCAAATACAATAGCTTCAGGAGCAATAAAATAAACCATATTCGCAATTTGATCCGATAAGATTTCTAACCATTCTTCATAAATTGGTAAGATTACTTCATCTTTAGATGAAACTCTTGTAAAGAATTCATGTGCGTTTTCTATTTCTACATCGTGTCTTTTACATAAAAGAACAATTCCTGTACCTGAGCATAACTTTTCAAATTCAGAATCTAAAACACGCATATGACCAATTTCTTGAGCCATACCTTTAAAACCTTCAACTATTTTACCATTGATAACAAGTCCTGCACCAATTCCTGTAGAAATAGTTACATATTCAACGATATCTTTTCCTTTACCAAAACCGATTTTACTTTCTGCAAATGCAGCAACATTAGCATCGTTTCCAATTACTGCTTCAATACCAAGTCTAGATTCTAATTCTTCTTTTAAAGAAAATGGTTCAAATGGAACATTTGGTAAAGAATCAATTACTCCAGTTTTAGGTTCAACTGGTCCACAGACTGCTACACCTGTTTTAGTAATTCCATATTTTCTAAATTCAAGTTTTTCTGCTAATTCAACAATTTTATTAACTAAATCATCTTTATTAGCTAATTCTTTTGTAGGAGATTTAATTTGATCTATAATATTTCCTTCTTCATCAATAATACCACATCTTAATAATGTGCCACCAAAGTCAATACCTAATCCATATCTCATAAACAACACCACCTATTTACTGAATTTATCTTTATAGTTATCAATACATTTAGCAATAATCTTTACAGCTTGTTCTTTTCCAAGTGTTTCAATGACATAAGTTTTCTTTCCTTCAAGTTGTTTATAAACCTTAAAGAAATGAGAAATTTCAACTGCTAAATGTTCAGGGATATCCTTAATATCTTTATAACAGTTCATTGCAGGGTCATTTTCAACTACAGCAATAATTTTTTCATCCATTTGATTTGAATCAAACATTCTAATAACACCAATTGGATAACACTTTACAAGTGTTAATGGATCAATTGGTTCTTGACACAATACTAAAACATCTAATGGATCATAGTCATCCGCATAAGTTCTTGGAATAAATCCATATGAAGCAGGATAATGTGTTGAAGTATATAATACTCTATCTAACATTAATAATCCTGTTTCTTTGTCTAATTCATACTTCTTTTTGCTTCCTTTTTTAATTTCAATACATACCATGAAACTTTCAGGAGTAATTCTTTTTGCATCAATATCATGCCAAATATTCATATTAGTACACCACCTTACATATTTTCATAAAATTAGTACTGCCTGTAATTGGGTCTCCACCTGTAATTAAGATAGATGAACCATCAGGCATGCCTAAATCTTTTGCAACTTCAAGTGCTTTTTGCTCAAATTCTTCAACTGTACCCATACGTTTATCATTTAAAACTCCATATACACCCCAATGAAGTGATGTAGCTTTTAAAACTTCACGGTAAGGAGTAACAGTGATAATTGGGCATTCTGGTCTATAACTTGACATACGTCTTGTAGTATTACCAGTAAATGAGAAAGAAACAATTAAACTTGCATTAGTTAATAATGAAGTATTTGCAACTGAGAATGCAATTGCATCAGATTTTGTGTGATTTGATAAAGCAAATCCTTCTTCAGCTAATTTATGATAATCTAAGAAAGATTCAATCTTATTTGCAATATTTGTTTGCATTAAAACTGCTTCATAAGGATATTCACCATTTGCTGTTTCTCCACTAAGCATAATAGCGTCACATCCATCCATAATAGCATTAGCAACATCACTTACTTCTGCTCTTGTAGGAGTAGGATTGTTACACATACTATCTAACATATGAGTAGCAACAATTGAAACTTTTCTTCTTTCTTTTGCTTTTTTTACAAGCATTTTTTGGACAATCGGAACATCTTCAGGTGGAAGTTCAACCCCTAAGTCTCCTCTTGCAACCATAAGTCCATCAGCAATATCTAAAATTTCATCGATATTGTCAACGCCTTCTCTATTTTCAATCTTAGCGATAATTTGAATTCTTCTATTAGGAGAATATTTATCTAATAATTCTCTTACTTGTCTTACATCATCCGCACGTCTTGTAAATGAAGTAGCAACAAAGTCAACTTCATTCTCGCAACCAAAGATTAAATCTTGTTCATCTCTTTCAGAGATAAATGGAACACTTAATCTTCCAAATGGTGCAATACAGTTTCTTCTATTTTTAATTGTGTGATTATTTTGTGCTTCTGCAATTAAATAACGATTTTCTTCATCCTTATCAATTATTATAAACGAAAGTCTTCCATCATCAAACTTAATTACATCATTAATTTGCATATCATCATATAATCCAGCATGAGTTGTTGAAAATAATTCCTTATTTCCTAATACTGGATTCATTGAAATCTTAGCAATATCACCTTTAACAAAAGTAGCTGAACCACCTTCAAATTCTCCTGATCTTATTTCAGGACCCTTTGTATCTAAAAGAATTGCAATGTTATGACCTTCATTCATAAGTTCTTTTAATAATTTGATTTTTGCTAAATGTTCTTCATGACTTCCATGAGAAAAGTTAAGTCTTGCGACATTAATACCAGCATCAATAATATTCTCTAACATTTCTCTTTTTTCACATGCAGGACCAATTGTAGCTACAATCTTAGTCTTTTTCATATAAAAGTCTCCTTTCGATTATTTTAATCTTTCAGCGTCACTATATTGTTTTAAATCAATATCACGTTTCATATGGATTGCTTCTTCCATAGGAATAAATACAATTTTGCTATTAATAGATGCGATACATCCACTTCCTAATCCATTTTCAATAGATTCAATAGCTCTTAAGCCCATTTTAGAAGCTAAAACTCTATCTTTAGCTGATGGAGTTCCACCACGTTGAATATGTCCTAAGACAGTTGCACGTGATTCAACACCAACTCTTTCTTCGATTTCTTTAGCTAATTCATGAACTTTATATAATTTTTCAGAAACAACGATAATTGTATGTTTCTTTCCACTTAATTTTAAGTCTAAAATCTTTTCAGCGATTTCATCAGTAGTTAAAGGTCTTTCACTTGAAGAAATGATTTCTGCACCTGTACCAAAACCAGCTTCAAGTGCTAAATCACCACAGTTTCTTCCCATTACTTCGATAATAGAACATCTTTGGTGAGATGATGATGTATCTCTTAACTTATCTACTGACTCAACAATTGTATTCAATGCTGTATCAAAGCCAATTGTTAAATCACTACATGTAATATCATTATCAATAGTTCCAGGAACACCAATAACAGTAATTCCTTCTTTTGATAATTCATATCCACCCATCAATGTACCATTTCCACCGATAACTACTACTGTATCGATTTTTCTTGCTTTTAAGTTTCTAACTGCTTGTAAACGAACTTCTCTTTGTTCAAATTCTTTAAGTCTAGCAGTTTTTAAAATAGTTCCGCCTCTTCCAATAATTTCAGAAACAAAGCTTCTATCAATTTGGAAGATTTCATTATTTACTAATCCTTTATATCCTTCAAGTACTCCAAATACTTGATATCCTGCATCTAAAGCTGCTCTTGATACTGCTCTAATAGCAGCATTCATACCTGGAGCATCTCCACCAGATGTAAGAACCGCAATTCTATGTATCATATTAATAACTCCCCTCTATAACAAACTTACACCTTTTAATTCAACTTCATCAGTATATGCTTTAATCTTTTGAATTAATCGTGTAGCTTTACTTGATTTTTTCAAATATTCTTGTTGCAAATCTTCTAATGAATATGAAGAAGAATAACATGTAAGTAACCCACTTCTATTACGATAGTCAATAATTTTATATAAAACATCATTAATTGACCATGCAGAGAATGTTTCTCCTCCAATATCGTCTAAAATCAAAACATCAACTTTTTGTAATTTTTCAATTTCTTCATCAATATTGCTATTTGCGACATTAAACTGACTCTTTAAGTCTTGTAAAAAATCCGATACATTCACAAACGCAACTTTTTTGTTATGTTGAACAATCATATGGTTCGCAAAAGCAACTAAAATAATACTTTTGCCTGACTCACCATCTGAATGGACATAAACACCTTTATTAGATTTCCCTAATGTAATTTCAAATAGCTTAGAAACGAGTCTTCTACGATAAATATTTACTGTAACGTCTCTTTGTAAGTCTACACTTAACCATTCATCATAAAAATCTTTTCTAATATATCCTTCAATTACTTTTTCATAATCTAAACGATATTTACAAGGTGTATAACAAATTTCATCTAAATATGGATCAATTTCAGTAATGAATCCACGTGGTTGTTTTGTACAGTTTTTATAACCTGGACAATTCTTACAAACTTCATTTTCTTCTTCACTACGAATAAATAAGCTTAAATTATCCATCAAATATTCTTCATTTAAGTGATTTTTTGTTAAAAATTCACGTACTGAGTCTCTTTTTATATAATCGTTCGCAACTTCTTCACGGTAACTTTCTGTTTGTTTAGTACGGATAGGTTTAATATTAATCTTTTCCATTTGCCTTCCTCATTTCTTTGAATTGTCTTAATAATTCTTCGTAGTTATCATCTTCATCTACGACTTCTTCTACTTTTGTTTCGACCGCTTTTGTTGCAACTGTTTTAGTCTTCCTTGGTTTATTTGTTAAAGAATCTTGAATAAGTACCATCGCATCATATGCATCTTCAATTTTATTTTTTTGCATAATTGCTCCCCAGTATTCAAGATCTTTTTTAGTAATCGCACCATTATTCTTTTCATAACAATAATCAACAATAACATTAATAACTGGTTCTCTTAAACCTGATACTCTTGTAAAATCTAAAATCTTAAATGTTTCAGATTGGAATAAAGGTTGATTATTCTTTCTTACTGATAAGAATTCTAATGGTTTTAAAGTGTTAAACATATCAATCTTTTCATCTAATCTTTCATCACCTGAATATTGATACTCTTGTTTTGTTTCAACAAAAGTTTTAAGTGATTTATTTCTTAAAGCAGATTGTCTAACAATCTTATTAACATCGATATTTCCTAAGTTATCGCGACAAATATGAACAATTTCTGCCATATCAAATGCAGAAAGTTTATTAGCTGCACTACATGATTCGATAACTTGTTTAACTTCATTTGTGATTTTTCTTTTATCAATTTGGAATTCTTTAATCTTTAAATAGAATGATTCGTAATTAAAGTCGAATTCAGGATAATTAGATTTATGATCAACAATATTAGTCTTAATATTCACTGCTTCTAAATCATCGTATTCATAAATATCATTAAAAGTCACAGTAACTTCTTCATAAGATTTAGGTGTTTTAGAATTATCTTTAAAATACATTTTTGTACGATCAAAATCTTTTTCATCTAATTTTTCTTTTAGTAAAGAAACATATAAATCATAGTCAAAGAACTCTTTTGGTGATTTAGGAGCATATAAACAATAAATATATGCTTTTGTTTCTTCATTTTTTACATAAGTTTTAACTAAGCCTACACCCTCTAATAATTGAATAAACATTGTAAAATCTTTACTTGTGCAATTCATCATATCAAAAATAACACTATGAGGACGGTTAGTTTTAGTTGTTGTCATATCAGCTTCTAATTCAGCAAGTAATGTGAAATATAAGCTAATTGCACCATATCCTACTAATGGTTGGTATAAACGATATAAGACCTTACGATCAAAATCAGTAACAATGCTTGCACGATTTACTTCATAAGTATCTTTACTACTAATAATTTCACGTCTCATTTCTTTACACCTCCACTGCATATATTTTGCATTATAACATAATTTCTTATATAGAAATATATGTTTTTAAATTTTTTCCATAATTTTTTTAATTTGATTTTTAGTTAAGTTTAAATCATTTGAATTTTCCACGACAATATCTGCTAAAGCTATTTTTTCTTTTGCACTCATAACTTGAGCATTTAATTTTTTAGCATCTTTTAAAGGCATCGTTGCTCTTTTTTCAAGTCTATTTAATCGAATATCTTCCTTTGTATTAACAAAAATTGTTAAATCACATAATTTATCCATCTTGGATTCGAATAAAAGAGGAACATCTAAAAGAACATATTTAGCTTTAGAGTTTTTTATTCCTAGAACAGTTTGTTCATAAACAAAAGGATGAATAATATCCTCTAATAATTTCATTTGTTCCTTACTAGAAGAAGTTATTTCTCTTAATATAGCTCGATTAATTGATAAATCCTCATTTAAAATAGCTTCACCAAATGTTTTAATAGTTTTCGTATATGCTTTTGTTCCATAATCTAGAGCACTTCTAGAAATCTTATCAGCATCTAAAACATCCATATCATATTCTTTAAATAAACTTGTAACAGTTGATTTACCAGATCCTATTAATCCTGTAATTCCAATTACTTTTACTTTTTTGAAAGGGATATGCATTTGACAATTCGGGCAAAAACAAGTTCCTCTTCCACCAACAAAAGTTTTAACTATATTTGTTCCACAATTAACACAAGGAGTATTCTCTTTTCCATACATTAATAGTTCATTTTGAAACAAACCATCCACTCCATTTCCAGAATGATAGGACTTGATTGTTGAACCACCTAATTTAATTGCTTTATCCAAAACAATTCTTGAATTTATAACAAGATTTTTAGCATCTTCCAAAGTGATTAAATTAGCTTTCATCATTGGATTTAATCTTGATAAAAACAATGTCTCATCAACATATATATTACCAAGTCCTGCGATAATTGATTGATCTAATAAGGCTTGTTTTATAGTTTGTTTACTCTTAGTAATCTTATTATGAAAACCTTCGATATTTTCGATAGAATTTGGTTCAAGACCTAGTTTATTTAAAGGTGGCATATTTAGATAATTTGATTTATCTAAAAGTTGCATTCTTCCAAATTTTCTTACATCTAAAAATATTAAAGAAGTACCATCTTCATAATCGAATAAAACATGCATATGTTTGGCTTCTTTGCTATTTAAATCAAAATCTTTTCCTTCGATACCAAAATGATATTTTCCTTCCATTCTTAGATGGCTAACAATGACATTTTTATCAAAAATAAACACCAAGAATTTACCATATCTTTCAATATCTAAAACTGTTTGACCTATTAAAACTTCATTTAGTTTTTCTTCATTTGCATTATCAAAAATAGGTGCATATCTAACACGCACTTTAGCGATTTTCTTTCCAATAATCCAGCCCTGTAATACACGTCTAACAGTTTCAACCTCTGGTAACTCTGGCATTTTACTTCACCTACTTACTCCAGTCATATCCATAGTTATATTCAACCTTTAATCTAACCTTGAAGTCTACGATTTCTTCCATAGTCTTTTCAATTAAAGGAATAATAACCATCAATTCTTCAATTGGTACTTCAAAAACTAGTTCATCATGCACTTGTAGTAACATTCTAGTTTGGAAGTTATTTTCTTCTAATACTTTGTCAACTTTAATCATCGCAAGTTTAATAATATCCGCAGCAGTTCCTTGAATAGGAGTATTCATTACTACTCTTTTTCCAAATTCACGAATATTATAGTTACGATCTTTTAATTCGTTGACTCTTCTAACTCTATTAAACAAAGTTTTTACTTGTAATGTTTCATTTGCATCATCTAAAGTCTTCTTGAAATATTGTTGAATTCCTGGGAATGCTGCAAAATACTTTTCTTTAAATTGAGCAGCTTGTTTAACACCGATTCCTAAATCATCTGCTAAACCCCAGTCAGACATTCCATAAATAATTCCAAAGTTAATTACTTTAGCATGTCTTCTTAATGTAGAATCTATTTCGTTTTCACTAACGCCATAGATGTTTTTAGCTGTTAAAGTATGAATATCTACTCCGCTATTAAATGCTTTAATCATTTCTTGTTCATCAGCCATATGTGCTAAAACACGTAATTCAATTTGAGAATAGTCAAATGATAAAATATACCATCCATCTTCACTTGCAACAAATGCTTTTCTAACTTCTTTTGATTCTTCATCACGAATTGTAATGTTTTGTAAGTTAGGTTCACGACTTGAAAGTCTTCCTGTTTGAGTTAAGGCTTGATTATAAATTGTATGAATCTTACCATCTTCTAAAACATAAGTAGGAAGAGCTTGCAAATATGTTGATTGAAGCTTACTATAACGGCGATATTCTAAGATTTTTCCTACAATTGGATGGAATTTAACAAGAAGTGATAATTCATCTGCACTTGTAGATCTTTTCTTATTTGCTGGTAAATTTAAAACATCAAATAAGATATGTGCAGTTTGAGAAGGTGAATTGATGTTATACTCTTCACCTGCTAAACCATAAATTTCATTAGTTAATTTATCAATTTTTTCTTGGACTTGTTCGCTTTTTCTTTTTAATAAATCTAAATCTAATTTAACTCCGTTTTTTTCCATTTTTGTTAAAACAAAACAAACAGGTAATTCGATATCGTTATATAAATCTAGCATTTCATGTTCTTTAAGTAAACTTAAAGATTTTTCTCTAACGTTATAAATTGATGAAGCTAATAAAGCTAAATATTTAATTATATTTGCTTCTAAATCTTGTCCTTTTGCATAAACATTGCTTAATAATGGAAGACTTATATCATAATAATTAAAAATAATAGCTGGTTCTTCTTTTAAAGAAGGTTCTAATAAGTATGTTGCAAGTAATGCATCATAACAAAGATTTTTAACTTCAATTTGGTGTCTATTTAATGAAATTAAAATCTTTTTAATATCAAATCCATATTTTTCATATGATTCATCTTTTAAATAAGCTAATAAATCTTCATCATTAATAGCATTATCAATCCTAATAACATATGTCTTAAAGCCATTGCTTAAAGAAAGTCCATATACTTTATTAACATGATAATTACCACCAACAACTTCAACTGCTAAGCTCAAATGAGATTTTAAAAACTCAGCAGGTATTTTTGTTACATATTCATAATCTAATTCTGAAGCTTCTTTTTTTATTTCTTCCTTAGTTTCTTCTACTATAACTTCCTCTTTTTTAGTTTCATTGACACTAAAATAGTTAAGTTTCTTTAGTAAAGAAAACATTTCATATTTAGAATAGAAAGCATATAATGCTTCCGTATTCGCACCATTATAAATAGTTGCATCCAAAGTGAAATCTAAAGGTAAATCAGCATTAATTGTTGCTAATTCCTTAGACATTAAAGCAATTTCTTTACTTGCTTTGATCTTTTCACCTAATTTTCCTGAAATATTAGCTTCGATAACATTTTCAACACAACCGTGTTCTTTCAATAGTTTCAAAGCTGTTTTTTCACCTACTCCAGCAATACCTGGAATATTATCACTTTTATCTCCCATTAAACCTTTTAAATCAGTAATTTGAGCAGGTTTAATTCCTAATTCTTCATATAAAGCTTCTTCAGACATGACTTTTAAATCACTTACACCCTTTTTAGTAAGACATACTGTTACTGAAGGTGAAATTAATTGCAATAAGTCTCTATCACCTGAATAGATTTCTACACATAATCCTTCTTTTGCACCTAGTTTTGACATAGATCCTAAAATATCATCAGCTTCAAATCCAGGTTTTTCATATGTAAAAATACCCATATTCTTTAATAATTCTTTTGCGATTGAAAATTGATCTAATAATTCTTGAGGCGTTTCTTTTCTTCCTGCCTTATATTCAGGATATTTTAAATGTCTAAATGTAGGAGTACCTGTATCAAATGCTACCAAAGCATAATCAGGTTTATGTTCATTAATAATTTTAGTCATGATATTTGCTAACGCATAAACAGCATTAGTAGGAATACCATCTTTTGTAGTCATTGTGACTCCACCTGCATAAGCAGTCGCATAATATGCTCTAAAAAGCATTGAGTTTCCATCAACCAAGATTAACTTTTTCATACTTATGCACCCTCCTTAAGATTAAATATTTTCATTTGTTTTACAACTAAAGATGGTAAATCTTTTTGTTGCATTACACCTACTACTTGAATGTAGTTTCCTTTTTTGATTAAATGTTCGAATTCATTGAATTCTTGTGGAAAAACAGTGATATTCAATTCACCTGTTTCATCCATTGTTCTTAAACTTGCCATATAATCTCCATTTTTAGTCTTAATAGTCTTATATGAAGAAATATAGACAACTACTTTAACTTTTTCTTCAAGATTAATTGCTTCATTTGCACAAATAAAACCTTTTTCTTGAATACGTTTTCTTTCATAAATAAGTGGAAATCCACTTAAGAAGAATCCTAATACATCAAATTCATTGTCGAGTTCTTGTTGAAGATTTCTTTCAACAAGAATCATCTCTGGAGGTGGATTATCATTATAATTTAATGATAATTGTCCTTCAACACTACTTGCTACGATATCTGCATAAATGAAGTTATTAGCGATATTGGCAGTCAAAGTATCTCGGTTATAGCCAAATTCATCTAACGCACCTGCAGAAATTAGTGCAAGTGTTTGTACTTGAGTTAATCCTAATGGTTTCATTCTCGCAACAAAAGAAGGAAAATCTTTAAACTCTCCATTTTTTCTTTCTTCAACTAAAGAAGATACAAGTCCTGGTGTAACTCCTTTAATATTTCTTAAAGAATATCTAATGTCTTTATTTTCTAAAGTAAATAAATCAAACGATTTATTAATACTTGGTTTTAATAATTTAATTTTTCTATTTCTTATTTCTTGGATATAATCATTAAATTTCGAATCATTGTTAGATGCGAATGTATTTAATACTTCACTAAAGAAAATTGCTGGGAAATAATATTTTAAATATGCCATTTGATATGTAATATAAGCATAAGAAACTGAGTGAGCTTTATTAAATCCATAGTTGGCAAATTTAACAATCATATCAAATACTTTCTTAGCTACTTCTTTTGAATGATTATTCTTAATTGATCCTTCAATGAAATCTTTTTCGATTTCAATAAGCTTTGATTCAACTTTTTTCGAAATAGCACGTCTTACAATGTCAGCTTGACCTAAACTAAATCCTGCCATTTCTACAAGAATTTGCATAATTTGTTCTTGATAGATAATAATTCCATATGTTGGCTTTAAAATACTTTCTAAACAAGGATCTAAATAAGTTACTTTTTCTTTCCCTTTTTTACGTTCCGCATAGACACTTATATATCCCATAGGACCAGGTCTAAATAAAGCTAATAAAGCTACTACATCATCAAAGGATGATGGTGCTAAAGTATGAATTGCACGCTTCATACCTGGAGATTCTAATTGGAATACTCCACTTACTTGAAGTTTACAAATCATATTAAAAACTTTCGGATCATCTAAAGGAATGTTATTAATATTTAATTCTTTTCCATATACTTGCTTAATTTTATTTAATATAGCATCAATAATTCTTAAGTTTTTAAGACCTAAAACGTCCATTTTTAATAAGCCTATATCTTCGATATAGTTCATATCATATTGAGTTGCACTTACATTTTCACTTGGATAATAAATAGGACTTGTTTCAGTTAAAACTTTATCACTTATTACCATCCCTGCAGCATGAAGTGTTGTTTGTCTTGGTAACCCTTCAAAATGCATTGCAACTTCATACATTTCCTTATAGTTAGCTCTAGAATTAATTAAAGCTTTAAATGAAGGAGATCTATTTAAAGCATCCTTTAAAGTTAAGTTAATATCTTTAGGCATTCTTTTGGATAAAGCATCTACTTCTACTAAAGACATACCCATTGCTTTAAATGTGTCTCTAAATGCTTGTCTCGCTCCGAATGTTTGGAAAGCAATAACATGCGCACATCTATCTAAGCCATATTTAGAGCATAAATATTCAATAATTTCATCTCTTCTTGAATCAATAAAATCTAAATCAATATCAGGCATAGATACTCTTTCAGGATTCAAGAATCTTTCAAATAATAAATCATATTTTAAAGGATCGATATTTGTAATACCTAAAACATACGCGACTAAACTACCTGCAGCACTACCTCTACCAGGTCCTACTAAAATATTATGTGTTTTAGCAAACTTAACATAATCATATACGACTAAGAAATAGTTAGTATAACCCATGTTAGTAATGATTTTTAGTTCGTAATTCAATCTATCTAAATAAGCTTTATTTTGTTTTCCACTTAAGCGTTTTTCTAATCCTTTATAACATAAAGCATATAAATAATCTTTTTGTGATACTCCATTTGGAACAGGATAAGTAACTAAACTTCCTTTTAATGAAGTAATGTCAACATTACAATTATCTGCGATTATCTCACTTGCTTCTACTTCTTCTTCACTAAAAATATGGCGAATTTCATTATCATCTTTGAAATAATGTCCTTCAAATGAAGGAAAATCTATTTTATTTATAGGTTGATTTGCTTCGACTGCTTTTAACACTTCTAAATACTTATGGTCATCTTTAAACATATAATTAACAACGTTCAATGCCACAGTTTTATACTCTTCTATATAAGCAATTTCCCTTATTACATCTAAATATTCTTCATCATCTTTAGAATATAATTCTAAACCTAAATAAAAATCATAAGTGTCTCTAAAAAAATCTAAATAATCTGCGTATTCTAAATCATCAATCATTTTTAAATAACTATTAGAGATTGGAAGAATTGCGATTAATCCTTTTGTATAATTTTTAAGTTCTTCTTTAGATAAACTAATATTCAAACTTCCTTTAGAAACAACTGAGGTTAACTTACATAAAGTTTGATAACCTTCTATATTTTTAGCAAGCAAAATAAGAGGATAACTTCTTCCATCCCCTTCAAGGTAATTAATTTGCATGCCAATAATTGGCTTGATATTTTCTTTTTTACAAAGTTTATAGAATTCCATCGCACCAAACATATTTGAATCATCCACTAAAGCAATAGTAGACAAATTATTATGTTTAGCATAATTTACGATGTCACTTACTTTTAGGGTACTATCAAAAAATGAATATCCGCTTTTAATTGCTAAATTCACAAAACTCATTGATAACACCCTCCTTTTCTTATACTAATGCGTCTAAATCTTTAATTAAGTTTAATGTATCTTCATAATCTTTTGGTCTAGCACCTGATGCTTGCTTATGACCACCGCCACCATATTTTGTAGCTACTTCATTAATTACAATGCTTCTTGATCTAATTGAAGCACGCCAGTTATGTTCTCTATTATCTTCAGAGAAACATACCCAAATATTTATTCCTTCAACAAAACTAAACATACCCATATAAACTTTTGCTTCATCACTGTCAATGTTTAATCTATCTAAAACATCTGCAGGTAAATGATAATATGCTACTCCATTTGGAGAAACTTTATAATTGTTCATAATGTATTTTTGAACTTCAAAATCTTTTAAAGTTTTTACATACATTGGATAATGAACTTCACTTTGAACATTGAATCCATAGCCTAAAAGTTTTGCACCTGCTTTTAATGTTTCGACTGTTGTATTTGAGAATTGATATCTTCCTGTATCTCCAATAACACCGATATATAAGTTTTTAGCAGCTTCACTGTTTAATGGATATTTCTTAAATGTTCTACTTGTAAAAACATGTGTTAATAATTCAGCTGCTGCACCACAACTTGTTTCAACAAGATTAATATCACCATATGGATCAACATTTGGATGATGGTCAATTTTAATGATGTAATCAGCTAAAGTAAATCTTTCATCACTAACTCTTTTAGCTGTAGCAGTATCTACAACAATTGCTAAGAATGGTTTTTCTTTGACAAATTCATCGCTTAAGTTGTCCATTTCTTCGAATAAATTATGACCAACTTCAACATTTGTAAAACCTACTTTATAGATTTCTTTTGTTGGAAAGTTATGTTTTAAAAAGTGATATACACCTAATTGAGTGCCTAAAGCATCAAAATCTGGTGAAACATGACGATATACAATAATACGATCGTATTCTTCAATTTTATTTAAAATGTTTTCTAATATCTTTTTATTAAGTCTCATAAATATACACCTCAACTTAATTATACAATAATTTTTATAAAAGTTAAAATCTTTTATAAAAAAAGGAGCAATTTCTTGCTCCAATTTATCAAAATTATAATCCTAATAAGTTCATTGTATCTCTAGCGATAACAATTTCTTCATTTGTAGGGATAACAAATACTTTAACTTTTGATGTAGGTTTTGAAACTAATACTTCTTGACCACGAACATTATTTGCTTCTAAATCTAATTCAACACCTAATGCTGCACCGATTTTTTCACATAATTCAACTCTAAAGTCAATGTCGTTTTCGCCTAAACCTGCTGTGAATACCATAGCATCACATCCGCCTAATTCAACATAGTATTGACCAACGAAGTTTGCAACTGTATTAATATGCATTTTTCTTGCTAAGATTGCTAATTCGTTTCCTGCTTTACAACCATTTACGATATCTCTAGCATCACTTGAAATACCACTTACGCCTAATAAACCAGATTTTTTATTTAAGATATTCATAACATCATCTGCAGATTTATTTAATTTAGCTGCTAAATAAGTTACGATTGCTGGGTCGATGTCACCACTTCTAGTTCCCATCATAACACCTGCTAAAGGTGTGAAACCCATTGATGTATTAACACATTTTCCATCTTTAACTGCTGCAAGAGATGCACCATTACCGATATGACATGTGATAATTTTTGAATGTTCAGGATTGCCTAATAAATCTAAACATCTTCCTGTTACATATAAATGGCTTGTACCATGGAATCCATATCTACGAACCATGTGTTTTTCATAATATTCATAAGGAATTGGATACATGAAGTTTTCTTTAGGCATTGTTTGGTGGAATGCTGTATCGAAAACTGCTACGTGACCAACTTCTGGTAAAGCTTTCTTAAATGCTTCATAACCTGTTAAGTTAGCTGGGTTATGTAAAGGTGCTAAATCTTTTAATTCTTCGATTGTTTTAGCAACTTCTTCAGTAATTACTGTAGATGCTGCGAATTTTTCACCACCATGAACAACACGGTGACCAACACCATTAATTTCATTTAAAGAAGCTACGATTTTTTCTTCAACTAATGAATTTAATAAGATTTCTACTGCTACTGCATGATTTAAAATTGGTAATGTTTTTGATTTCTTTTGACCATCGTATTTTAATGTTACGACTGCGTCTTCCATACCGATTCTTTCGATTAATCCTTGGACTAATACTTTTTCTTCAGGCATATCAAATAATTGGAATTTTAATGATGAACTACCTGCGTTTACTGCTATAATTTTTGACATATTACTATCCCTCCGTCAACATTTTAATTTTACAACATAAACGCATAAAAGACAATGTTAAAAGAAGATATTTTGCTTAAAAACAAAAAAAGATTACATTTAAATGTAAAAATGCAATCTCAATCACTATATCGTTTTATCATTTTGCTTTGTAAAAGATCGAATATACTCAAAGATTTTTTCGTAAATAGATTCATTTTTTTCTGTGTACATTACATTAACATTATCATTATCAACAACAATAAATGCTAAAGGAGAAATCGATACTCCCCCTGCACTACCTCCACCAAATGGAAATAAATCCTCACTTACCTCTGAGCTAAACAAAGCTTTTTTATTTTGTTTATTTGAATCGAACTCACTTCCACCCGCACCAAATCCAAATGTAACTTTCGAGATAGGAATAAGTGTTCGATTATTTCCTAAGCTAATAGGATGACCTATTATTTTTTGCGTATCGATCATATGAATCACTTTATCCAAAGATATATCTAATAGCTGATTAATTGGATGCTCTTCCATACTTAATCCTCCTTAATCTAAAATACTCTAAAAGTATCTTTCCCAGATTCGAAACAAATATTCCATCCAATGAAAAATGCTGATTTCCTTCATAATTTATCTTATATGTAAACGGAATATTTTTTTGATAAAAATAGCCATCAAAAGAAGAAAAAATAAAATAGAAAAAACCGTATAATATCGGTAGAAATTCGAATTCATGATTGAATCCTTCTATCAATAAATCAAGCTTTATAATTTTTATTTTTTTGGCTATATTAATATAGATCAAATCTTCCTTAGTCAAAAGTTTTTTCTCAATATTTTCAATAGTAACTTCTTGGATTTCTTTAAGTGCTTGGAACATTTCTTGGTTCAATATTTTAAAAGAATACAGGTATATTTTTATATTATTATTTGTAATGTTTACTTTAATTTTTAAAGGAAAAACAAGGAAATAAATTAGAAGAAACAAAAGAATAAAAAATAGTTTCATAGATAATAAAAAGCGATGCATTTTAACATCGCTTTATATCTTAACGGCTTGTAGAACTACGTTTTGATGAGGTTTTTCCTTTTTGAACTAATCTTTTTGTAACTTCACCACCAACAGTGCCGTTTTGCTTGCTGGATGTGTTTGGTCCTAACTCTACTCCACATTCATTTGCAATTTCATATTTCATTCTTTGAGTAGTAGTTTGACCACGTTTAGAATTTTTAGTTGTATTTGAACTATTATTTGTTGATTTTCTAGGCATACTTTTCACCTCCTACAATGTTAGTTTGTCCATTGTAAGAGATTTATAACAAATAATTAATTAGAAGAAAATGTCAATTTCACTTTCTTGCTTGATATTCGCATCAATAGTGATTGTTTCAATATTAGATACACATTCATAAACCAATTGTTCATAATCGAATCTTTCTTCCATTTCTCTAGCAACATGAGCACGAGGTTTAGTAACTGGCGCAACTGGATTAAAGATTGTACAACAGTCAATAAATGGTCTAATAGAGATATCAAATGTCTTAATTTTTTCTGCGATTGCTATAATTTCTAATTTATCTAATACTGCAACTGGACGAATCATTGGCATTTTAATAACTTCATTAATTGTTGCCATACTTTCTAATGTTTGGCTTGCAACTTGGCCTACTGATTCTCCACTTACTAATGCACTACAATTACGGTTTTTAGCTACTCTTTCAGCGATTCTATACATCATACGACGCATAATTGTAATCGCATAAGATTCATCGCAACATTCATAAATCTTCTCTTGTAATTTAGTAAAAGGTACGATATGTAGTTTAATAGGACATCTATGTTTTGATAAAACATATAATAAATCCTTAACTTTTTCTACTGCCATATCTGAAGTATATGGAGGTGAAGCAAAATGGATTGCTTCGATTTTAACTCCTCTTTTCATCATTAAATAAGCTGCGACAGGTGAATCGATTCCTCCAGACATAAGAAGCATTGCTTTTCCTCCAACTCCTAATGGATAACCACCTGCTCCTTTAATTTGAGAAGTATAAACAAAACTACCTTCTTGACGAATTTCTACTTTAACTAATATATCAGGTTTATGAACATCTACTTTTAGTTCAGTATTAGCTAAAATATTACCTGCGATATGTCTATTCATATCATCTGAATGAATAGGAAATGCTTTATTAGCTCTTTTTGTATCCACTTTAAATGTCTTTCCTACTTCTCCTTGTACAAGTTCTAAAGTAGCTTTCTTAATATCATCTAAAGATTCATTTACTTTATAAACAAATGAGAAATTTGCAATACCTGAAACATCTTTCAAGATTTCACTAACTTCTTTAGGATCGTGTCCATTTAATTTAACATAAATTCTATCATGACTTCTTGTATATCCTAAGTTTTCAAAATCTGCTAAAGCAGTTTTGACATTCTTATATAGTTGAATAACAAAATCTTTTTTATTCTTTCCTTTGGTACTTAACTCTCCAAATCTAATTAAAATTGAATCAAAATTTAACATAAATACCTCACTTTACTGAGCATAAAATCTTTAATAATGTGTTTTTGAACTTAGCAACTTCATCCATAGTTGTATCTTTTGAAAAACTAATCCTTAATGATGATTTTGCTCTTGATTCATCATTAAACATTGCATAAATTACCTTACTCATAGGTTCACTTTTATTAGAACAAGCACTAACAGTAGAAACATATATATCTTCACTATTTAATGCTTGTTGAATAACTGGACCCTTTTTATCTTTAAAAGAGAAATTAAAGATATATGGAGATCCATTTCTTGTTGAATTTATTACAATATTATCTATTTTACTTAATTCATCAAATAAATAATTATGTAATTTTTTTACATGTTTATAGTTCTTTTCTTGCTTTTCTAAAGCTAATCTAATAGTTTTAGCTAAAGCTACATTACAAGGAAAATTACTAGTTCCTGATCTATATCCATCTTCTTGATTACCACCAGTTAATTGGCTAACAAGACGAATAGATTTTTTCTTAACTAATGCTCCACTTCCCTTTAAGCCATGAATCTTATGAGCTGATAAAGTAAAAGCATCAACATTATTATAATCAAATGGAACTTTACTAAATCCTTGAACAGCATCACTATGAAAATAGACATGAGAATAATCTTTTAAAATTTCTTTTATTTCTTTTAAAGGATTTACCGCACCTGTTTCATTATTTACATGCATTATAGAAACCAAAATAGTATCTTTTTGAAGCGAAGACTTTAATTCTTCTAAATCAATAGTACCTTCTTTATTAACATTTAGATATGTAACCTTAAATCCATATAATTCTTCAAGTTGCTTACAAGTGTTGATAATTGAAGGATGTTCAACTTTACTTGTAATAATGTGTTTACCACGATTTTGATAAGCAAAAGCTAACCCTCTTAATAATAAATTATTAGCTTCAGTTGCTCCTGAAGTAAAAATCACTTCATAGTCTTTTAATTTTAATAAGTTCAAGATCATTTCCCTTGCCTTATTTTGTAAAGAAGCTGTTTGAGCCCCTAGTTTATGACTTGATGCTGGGTTTGCATAATAAGCAAGCAAAAGCGCTTGATAAGAATCAAGCACTTCTTTTTCAATAATAGTTGTTGAGGCATTATCTAAATAAATCATGCAATAACACCTTCTAATTCAGAGTTTTTATATTCAAATAACGAAATATCGATATAACGTTTTAATGATTCTTTAACCATTTCAATTGCTTCATCGAATCTGGCATCAAAGAAATATAGTTCAGCTTTAGCACAATTTCTTGCCACTTCCGCAAATTGTGAACGATATGAATTTGCAAACATAATTAATTTTTCTGTATATTCAGCTTTCTTAATTTGTAATGTTGCTTCTTTTTCTATACGTTCTACTAAAACTTTTAAATCACCATAATACTTATTTACTCTATCAACATCAATTGGTTGATATGAAATGATATTTCCTAACTTTTCAATTAAGTTATATCCTAACGCGAATTCATCATTGAAATTTTGTTTTAGCTTTTCAATTTTTGTATTTCTAACTGCTAATTGTAAGTTTTTAAGTTTAACAGTTGCTTCATTTACTAAATCATATGCATCTTCAGAATTGTCACGCATATCTTCAAAGTTATTGCGATATGTATTAATTGCTTCTTCAACTACAGTAATTTGTTCTTTTAACTCTTGCATCTTAACTAAACGTGTTGAATATGGTTGTTTTCCATAGTTTAAAGAGTCTAAAGTACGGCGAATAACTGAAAGTTTATTAACTTCCACTTTCGCAGCATTAGCCAAAGAATTAGTACGTTCACCAATTTCGTATACTTTTGATAAACGTGTAATATCTTTCATATTTTTAATATAAAGTCTTTCTAAATCTTCTGCTTTATTATAGATATCCATCCATTCAGATTCAAATTGAAGACAATTTTCTTTTTCTTTTTCAAGTTTTCCACGTAATTCATTAATCTTATCCATAATTGAGTTAATTAAATTTTCTAATCCATCAAATTGGAACATCTTAATTGAATAAATTACTTGACCTAATAAATCTTTTACTGTACTTACTGTGCTATTAGCGAAGATATGATATAAAGGATAACCCTTTGTTTGCATTTCTGTATATTCATCAATAATTAAATTAATTTTTGACGGAATAACTTTTGTTGCTAAATTTGCATATTTAGGTGCAATTGTAATGTTTTTATGTAAATTAACTACGATTCTTTCTAAAGAAATTAATACTTCTTTAGCATCTGTATAATTTCCTCTAATTAAATGATCATCATAAATATCGAAGTTAGCTTGAATTTCAGCAAATACTTCCTCATATTCAGCAGCAAAAATCTTTAATTCTTCTTGATTTAATACAAATATTTCACGACATTCAGAAAGAATTGTCTTAATATTTTTTGCTTTTGCTATGATAGATTCTTCATCTTGAGTAACTGAAGAAACTAATCTATCAACTTCATACATCTTATCTTTATATGCTTGAAGCTTAATATGCAAGCCTTTCATAGTTTCATTAAGATTTAAATAATCCCCTGCATGAACTTGTTCCTTAGCTAATTCAAATTCTTTTTTAAGATCAGGTTCATAAGTTTTTCTGATTTGTTCATAAAGAGTTGTATATTCTTCACATAATCTAGCGAATACAACATTTTTATCACCAATTTGTTCAATTTTTACAAGTTTTGCTTGAATTGGAAGTGATTGAACTTCGACAAAACTTTTATTTAAAACATGAATACTCTTTAATAAACGAGATTTTTTAGTCTTAACTCGAACATATAAGAATACTGAAACAGCAATGATTAAGCCCACCACCACACAAAGAATAATTCCTATATCTGATTTAAGAAAATCTGAAAATGCACTAAATACAATTCCTGTTAATCTCATATTCTCAACCCTTTCTATAAAATCAATTCATTCTATATCAATTTATATTATAGCAAAACCCTTGAAACTTTTAAATATATTTTTATATTTAAATTAAAAAGGATACCATTCGGCATCCTCTTTTGTTTTTATTAGTTAATTTTTCTGTTGTAGAATTCAACGATTTGGCTTTCATCAATTTCAGATGTTAATTCGCTTCTTTCTGGTTTACGAACAAATGTACCTGTCATTGTTTCTTTGTTGAATGTTACGAATGGTAATAATGCTGGTGCTACTTCTAATGATTCTAAAACTGCTTTTAAGTTTCTTGAAGTTTCTCTTAATGAGATTTCTGCTCCAGCTGGTACTAAGAATGATGGGATATCAACTTTCTTACCATTTACTAAAACGTGACCGTGGTTAACTAATTGTCTAGCACCTCTACGTGTTCTTGCTAAGCCCATTCTGTAAACTACGTTATCTAAACGTGATTCTAAGATTTTTAAGAATTCTGCGCCTGTAACGCCTTTTTCTTTCTTAGCTAATTTGAATAAACGAACGAATTGTCTTTCATTTACTCCGTACATTACTCTTACTTTTTGTTTTTCTTGAAGTTGTTTACCATAACCAGTTAACTTCTTTTTCTTTTCTGGTCCATGTGGGCCAGGTGCATAATTTCTTTTTGCAATTTCACGACCTGTTTCTAATGTTGAGAAACCTAATCTACGTGAAACTTTCCAAGATGGTCCTGTATAACGTGACATATTTTTCTTCCTCCTAATTCACACTTATATCTAGCTTGACTTAATAGGTATAAATTCCAAACTCCGCTCTGTTTGTACAATCGATTTCACCTTTATCAGCTAGGTTACTATCGTCCAACGTTACAAACGGTTTACGAATCGTATTTACATGCTGCTATTAATCACGCGTTAATTATAATACACTAAACTTCCTTTGTTGTCAATAATTTTATTATTAATAATAAGAACTTTTTAAAATTCTAAAATATCTAGATAAAATAAGAGGTTTTAAAAATAAAAAGCCTCTAATAATAGAGGCGAATCATTACATTTTTGTTGAATTTCTTTTCTTATAATGTGTTTTAAAAATGAATGTTTTTTTATCAAGATTATCTTTGATAAGTTTAGTAAGCATACGCATTGAAATGGATCCAACTTCGAATAAATCAACATCAATTGTAGAAATGGTTGGACGAGACATAGATGCTTGCTTTGTACCTACAACACCTAAAGTTTCTAAATCATCAGGAACTTTATAACCTAAATCAATCGCAGCATTATTAATTGCACAAGCTAATGAGTCACGTGCAGTAACATATAACTCATGATTAGGTTTTTCAAAACTAAATTGGTCTTTAAAGTGTTCATATATTACGCCATATGAATCTGAAATCCAAATTGTTTCAAACTTGCAATCTGTTCCTTCTGTTGCGTCAATACATGCTTTTTCAAACATATTTGTCATATGCCAGTCTTTATTATGGTCTTTTAAGAAATATACTTCTTTCAAACCATTTTCAATTCTTTTTTTCAATACTTTTCTTAATGTTTCTGACCAATAAATATCAACAAGTCCATTTGTTTCTTCAAAAACATCATTTCCAATAATTACCATAGGTAAAGAATTACGAGAAAGCTTTTCTAAATCTTCTTTAGATAATTGAGAGTTAAATAAAACGATACCATCTACTCTACTTGAAATAACATTATCTAAAACAAATGATACGTCTTCGATCCCTTCATATGTAAACACACTTGGAGAGTAACCATAAATTTTACAAACTTCGAACATACCAGCCATGATGTTATTGATGTAGTTATAGTTAGGGCTAGGCAATACTATTGCAACGTTAGTTGTCTTACTTTTAGCCAATCCTCTTGCAATATTACTAGGAACATATCCTAATTTATTAATAGCATTTTCAACTAAAATTCTTGTTTCATCCATAACATTTCCTGTACCATTAATAACTCTTGATACAGTAGCTAAAGAAACGTTTGCTTCGGCTGCTACTTCATAAATTGTAGCTCTACCATTTTTCTTTTTTGCCTTAACACTCATAATCTCACTCCCCTAGATGATGTCCTGATCGTTATATTCTAAATACTAAAGTTTTGCTTTAATTCTTGAAATAATGTTTCAACTTGTTCTTTTACTTCACTAACTTTTTGTTTAGTTTCATCATTTGTTAAAGAACTTGTTAATTCATCTAACATTTTCTTTAATTGATCAAGTTTATCATTTATTACGTTACTTATTGATGAAGAATCAATATTATTGATTTTACATCGTATATCTTGCATTTTACTATTAGCATTTTCCATCAAATCTTTTGAGCAGTTACACATTGCTTTCATATGTCTTTGAACTAAAGTACTTGATGCTCCGATTGCTAATCCTGCAAGAAGACCAACTAACATACATTTAGCGCCATACATCAGAATTCCTCCTTGATATAAGCACCATATATTATTTTAAAATAATATCTAGGTTATGTCAAATTTAAAAGACATAAGTTCATTTCTTATCCTACTTAAGTCTTTAGACGAAAAAAATAAATAGACACAATTCGAGGTATCTTTAAGCTTGCTTATAAGCTTTTTTTCATCTAAAACTTCGATTCCTATTATAGATGCATCAAACTCTTTTGAAGTATCATTTTTCATCATCATAGGAAAAGGAAGAACATATGCTTCATCCGCGGTGCTTAAAGTTTTGTTTAATTCATTTTTAAATTGTAAGATTCTTGAATAACGATCAGGTTGAAAGATTGCGATTATGCGTTTAGAAGGATACTTATTTTTATATTCTTCTAACATCACCTTTATTTGACTTGGGTGATGAGCATAATCATCAACAAAGACATCATCCTTGATTATTATTTCCTGACTTCTTCTTTTTACTCCTTTAAACTGTTTAAGATATTTCTTAATATTCATAGGCTTAACACCTAAATTAAGCGCACACAAAATCAAACCTAATTGATTTTTTATTAACTCTTTTTGAGTTACATTAAACTTAAAATTAGGTATTTTTTTATTCTTAAAGATAAGTGAATTATCTTCATTTAATTTAAATGAATTATCACCAAAATAAATTGATTTATGCTTGATATATTTGCATTCATCATTTACATAAACTCTTTTTTTTGCTCTTTTAGAAAACTCAATAAATGAAGACTTATACTCATCAAAAGTCTTGAAATAATCATTATGATCATAGTCAATATTTAAGATAATAATTTCATCAGGTTTATAAACATGAAAATGATTTTTATATTCACATGCCTCGAAGATGAAATACTTCGAATCCGTCCATTTTCCTACACCATCACCTCTTAAAAATGAAGGATTATAATCCTTCATAAGTTCACATAATAGTCCTACTGAAGTTGTTTTTCCATGACTTCCTGAAACTGCGATTGAGTATCTAGAATTAACTAAAGTAGAGACAAAAATATGATATTCAATAACACTTTTTCCTAAATTCAAAGCCTTAGTTACTTCACTAGAAAAAGGATAAAAACTATGTCCTACAATTACAACATCAATATCCTTCAAATCATACTCATCAAACTTATAAATCTTAACGCTTCTTTCTAACAAGCTATCTTGTGTAAATACATAATGATCTACATCACTTCCCGACACTTCATGACCTTTATCTAAAAGAATATGAGCTAATGCAGCCATACCACTTCCTTTAATTCCTACTAAAAAATATTTCATATAAAAAATCACCACTATTAGTATATGTAAGTGGTGAAATTAATATTTATTTATTGTTTTTATAAGCTTTCGATTTATGAACATATTCTAAAGCATTTTCTAAAATTGATTTCTTTTCTTCTTCAGTTAGATTTCTAACTATTTTCATAGGATTTCCATAGACCAAACTACCTTCGGGAATCACCTTATTTTGGGTAATTAATGTTCCTGCACCAATGATACAATTATCTCCAATATTTACATTATCTAATATAATTGCACCCATACCAATTAATACATTATTTCCAATATTACAACCATGAATTATCGCACCATGTCCAATTGAAACATTATCTTTAATAACTACTCCATATTCTTTACTTGTATGGATAACGGCATTATCTTGAACATTAGTGTTCTCTCCAATTTCAATAATATTAGAATCTCCTCTAATAACAGCATTGAACCAAACACTGCTATTTTTATTAATTTTTATTTCTCCAATTACCTTGCTGCCATCAGCTAAAAATACACTTTTATCTATCATAAAACAAGAAGCTCCTTTGCAATTATATTAAAAATTATACACAAACAATCTACCTTTATCTATACTTTAAATACTATTTAAATATTATTTAACTATCTTGTATACATCAAAAAGTTATGTTAAACTAAAATTACAAAGGAGAAAAATTATAATAATATGAAAAAGATCACTAAAGTTTTAGCGGCTGGTTTTGTTTTAGGATTAATGACATCTTTAGTTGCATGTAAAAATCCTTCAACATCATCATCTGCTCCAGGCAGCAGCTCATCTGCTCCACAAAGTAGTGCTTCTTCAAGTAGTTCTAGTGTTTCGACTGCACCATCTACATCTACAGTAGAATTTGAAGAAGTATCTTATTCATTAAACGTTTCTGATTCTTTAGAGGCAGGAACTAGTGCAACAGACATAATAGCTGGTAAATTCACTGTTGTAGGCGGTACTGAAGTAAGAAACAGAACAAAAACATTCGAAGGTGTTGAATACACTAAGTCTGTTAAATTAGGTAGTAGCTCAAGTGCTATTAAAGTTAGCGCTCCAGGCGAAGGTACACTATCATTTATCGTTCAAAATGGTTCTAGTAGTGCAAAAACTCAAAAAGTTAAAATTACTAAACCTGATGGTTCTAGCGAAGAAATCGAATTTGCTGGTACTGATGAAGGAAGCCCATTAGTTAAACTTGAAATTCCTGTAGTCGAAGGTGACTATTTAATTCAAAGAGTTTCAGGAACAGTAGATGTCTACTATTTAGAAATGACTTGCCAAGTAGAAAAAGCTGAAGAGACAGGATTCGAAATCGTTACTCCAGGTAAAGTTAATTACTTATTAGGAGAAAGTTTCGATTCAAGTGACTTAGCACTTAACAAAGTATTTGGAAATGGTAGAACTGATGAATTACCATTAGACCAAGTTACAATTGACTCATCTGCATTTAACAAAAATGTTTCAGGTACATACGACATTAAAGTTAAATATGGAAATTATGAAGAATTAACATATAAAGTTAATGTTTATTCTGTTGATAGTTTAAAACTTGATTTCGACGCAATCGAAAAACTTTCTAACACATCTGCAGGTAATGGTGTTTATTATAATCATAGTGTTCAAGAAGTTTATGGTATTGGTGATACATTTGATACAACAGGTTTAAACGTAACAGTTGTAGGAAAACTTGGAGAAACAACAAAAGAATTCTTACTAGATTCTGAAGTTGAATATTCTGGTTTCGATTCATCTACAGCTGGTACAAAAACAATCACAGTTACATATAACTATGGTGAAAACTTAAAACACACAGAAACATTTGATGTTCACGTAGTTGCTACTGCTCCATCAAAAGTAAATGATGTATATCAAGTTCAAGTTGATGATGATTATAAAGGCGAAATTGGTGCTGTTGTAAACAACTATAATACTTTCTCAACAGTTCAACAAGCTTTAGACTATTTAGAATCAAGAGATGAAATTACAGGAAATGATCAAAAATTAATTTATATTAATGATGGTTTATATGAAGAAAAATTAGAAATCGAAATTCCTAACTTAACAATTAAAGGTGCTGGTAAAGATGACGTTACTATCGAATGGGATTCTTTATATGGCGTTTATGATGGTGGTGGCTTCTCTCACACAACAGACTCAACTCAAACAGTTGCTGTAAGAGAAAGTGCTATTAACTGTAGAATAGAAGGTTTAACAATTTCTAACTGGTACAACTCACAAGCAAGATTTGATGAAAGAGGTAAAGGTATTGAAAGAGCTTTAGCATTACTTGTTCAATCTGACCAATTCATCATGAAAGATTCAAAATTATTAGGCGTTCAAGATACATTAGAATTATTCACTGGCCGTCAATATTTTGAAAACGTATTTATTTCAGGCTATACAGACTTTATCTTTGGTACAAACAATACAACATATTTCAAAAATTGTACTGTTCATACTATCGATACATCTAAAGATAACTCTGGTACAGCTGGTTACTTAACTGCTTTCAAAGGATCTAACAAAGGCGAAAGCGACTATATTAAATATGGTGCTATCTTTGATGGATGTAAATTCAGCGCTGATGAAGGCGTAATGGAAGGCAAAACAGCAATCGGTCGTACATGGGGTGCATATGCTGCAGTCGCAGTTATTAACTCAGAATTAGGTGCTCACATTTCTAAAGATGCATATGATTCAAGCAATAACAAAAATAAACGTTATATTTCTATGAATGGTATCCATCCAACAGATGATACAGTTCAATTCGTAGAATATAACAATACTGGTGCTGGTGCTATTTCAGAAGCAGTTGCTGGTATGAAGATGTTAACTGAAGAAGAAGCTAAAAACTATAGTGACTTCAAAGTTATTTATGGAACAACAAATGGTAAAGTTTCTTATGTTAACGCATGGGATCCATTATCAAGTGAAATTCAAGTAGATAAAAATACATATTACTATTTCAACGGTAATAGTTCTGAAACAGGAACAAGCTATACATATGATCAAAACTTAAACGGAACAACTGGTGAGTTTGCTGATATCGCTATTGATGCAACTGCTGGTAAAGTTACAGCTAGAGATAGTGATACACAAATTAATGCTGGTGCTAAGTTAACATTTGATGTTAAAGCTGGCTCATTAGTTATGATTACTAATCATAGTGGATATGCTAAATACACTTTAAATGGTGTAGAAACTACTTCAGATAACTTCCAAATGTATTTTGCTGAAGATACAACAGTAGTATTTGAAGCATATAGCACAGTATACTTACATTCAATTATTATTAAACCTAACCAAGAAGCTCCTGAAGCTCCTACATTAGAAAATATAGAAGTTGAAGGTGGAAAAACTTCATTCGAAGTTGGTGAAGAATTCTCATATGCTGACTTAGTAGTAAAAGCTGAATACTCAGACTTCTCTTTACTTCCAGTAACTGATTATACTGTAGAATTAGTTGGTGATATCAACGTAGCTGGCGAATATGAAGTAGTAGTTACTTACCAAGGAAAAACATCTACATACAAAGTTACTTATGTTGCAGCTGGTGTTGATCCTACATTAGTTACAAAATCAATGGTAATTGATACAACTGAATGTAAAGATGCATACGAAAAAACAACAGGTCAATGGGGCTATTTAAACATTGATGCTACAGCTGGTAAATTCGCAAATAATGGTTCTGGTTGGGTTCAATTTAATGAAGGTACAATCATTACTATCAAAGTTGCTGAAGGTGCTGAAGTAGAAGTATCAACATATCAAAATGCTGAAATCTGTGATATTTATGTGGCAGATGGAATCGCAACAATTGAAGCAACTGCAAGTGGATATATTAGATACATTACAATTACAATTCCTTATATTTTCACTGAAACTACTACTGTAGATTTGACAAAATGTGAAGCAACTTACCAAGGCAATTCTGGCGAATATGAAGGTATCGCTATCGATGCTACAACTGGTAAATTCCAATATAATAGTGGCAATGGTTGGGTTCAAGTTAACGAAACTACTACTCTAACATTAAGCGTTTTAGAAGGCGCAAAAGTTACAATTAATGCTTATACAGCAAACAAATTCACAATCAGTGAAATCGTTGATGGTAAAGTTACAATTACTGCAATTGGAAACGATTACTTAAAATCAGTTACTGTTTCATATCCTGTAATTTATTCAAATACTACAATCGATTTAAGTGCAACTGGTGGAATTAAAATTGAAGGTACAACAGGCATTTACGAAGGTTTAGAAATTGATGCTACAACTGGTAAATTCGCAGACAATAATGGTGGTTGGGTTCAAGTTAATGAAGGAACAATCATTAAATTAAAAGTTGCTGAAAATGCAAAAGTTTCTGTAACAGCTAATTCAAGCGCAGATAACTTCACTATCGAAGTAGTTGATGGTGTTGCTACAATTACTGCTACAGGTAACGATTACTTAAAAGCAATTATTGTTGCTTAATCAAAAACAAACCCTGATTAAAACTCTTAGTCAGGGTTTTTATTATGCTTTTTTGTTCTAAAAAACACATTTTTTTCATATACTTTTTACTACTTATATTTTATATATGTGGGAAACTTTTTATTTTATTTGTTTCACACACTTTTTCAAACTTTTTTGTTGTTTTTTCAAAAATTAAAAGCGATGAATTTTCTCATCGCTTTAGTCTTTTTTATCTAATTTATCTATAACTTTTTTATAAGGAGCAACCATACCTTCGTTGAATTTGTTGCCCATTTTTGCTTTAATCTTTTTGTTTCTAACCATTGATCCTAATAAACACATTAACATCATTTGGCCACGTTTCTTTTGAGGAAAATCATAAACTCCATGTTTTTTATAATATTCATGGTCTGCTTTCATAATTCCACGCATAATCCAGATTAAATCTCTAAAGATTTTCATTCCACCTACACCATAGAAATTACGTGGTTGAACATATTCATAATTCATTGCATAAACAAGTCTTTCAATTGATTTTTTCATAGTTTCTGTATTGGTTGCGACACCAGCTAAGAAATTATGACCAACTTCCGCTCTTGCTTCGACAATTGTCTTTAGATTTTGTTCATTTTCATAATCTCCATTTATGATATACATAAATGGCATGCCTTCAGTAACTGTTCTATGACCATTGCAGAATTGTCTATCATCATACATTTTAAATCTTGCACCCATGCTGTGATCTTTAATAGTAAATGCAATTACTATTGCATCATTTGTTTGAATTTCTTCTCTTAAGAATTTATCAAATCCATCTTTATAGATACACTTTCCATCTCCAGCACAATTAAAACAACCTAAACATCCACCTGCAAATGGGAATTCACGAATATTTACAATTCTTGATTCATATGGCAATCCATTTTGAAAATCTTCGATCATTTTAGCTAAATTTTCGTCATTTTCTGCTAAATCCGCAACAATTACAACTTTTTTATCTTCTTTTTTATTAACTTTTTCTAATGTAGGAACATAATTTTCGATAGGATTGTAATTAATAATCGGCTTAATTTCATATAAATTATTATTCACACTATACACTAAATAATTAAAATACTTTTTAATATCTTCTTGTCCTTCTTTTTTAGACAAATCTTCCATATCTAATGATAAACCTTTGATATATTTAAGTCCTAAATCATAACAGTTATCTTCGATATATTTATGTGCTGTCATATCATAGAAATGTTTTGAAGTAGTAATTTGAGATGCAAATTTAGATGATAAATCGACATTATTCTCTTTTAATAGTTCAATAAATCTATGTAATTGAGAAGGAGCGATAAATGTATATACTGGATATGAAAACAATAATACATCTACTTCTTTAATAAGCTCTAAAGCTTTTGAAAAATCTTTTTCTAAAGACTTAATTTGTTGGCCTACATTCAATACTTTAAACTCATGTTCTGGATATAGTTTTTCTAAATATAAAGATGTATGTAATGTAATACTATACTTTCCTTTAGGAGAACCATTTAAAACTAAAAACTTCATAAAACAACCTCACTTATACATGACCATTCTAACAAATAATCACTAAATAATAAAGATTAACTATGATAAATAATAATTTTATGTTAAAATTATCATAGATTTGAAAGAAGGTTAATTTATGAAAAGAAGTTTAAAAATTACTTTAATCTCTGTTGCAAGTGCTCTTGCAGTTATAGGTGGTGTATTTGGTGGTTTTTGGGCCTATACTCTAAACTATAAAGTTACTCCAAAAGAAGCAAAAATAGAAAATAATACTGGTTTAATTCAAGCACATGGAAAAGCATTATACGACAAAAATGGTGATCCTATTCAACTAAAAGGTGTTAATATTGGTAATGCTTTAGTTCAAGAAGACTGGATGACAGCATTCCAAGTGGGTGAAGTAACAAACGAAAAAGGCGAATACGTTATGGACTGGAAACATTTCACTTATGAACATTTCGCAGAAAAACAATTCCGTGAAGCTATTAAAAATAATCCTAATTTTAAAGACTACTCTGTTGATGATATTGTTGAAACATATGCTAAATCTTTCTTCAATGAAAACGACTTTAAAATTGTTAAAAATGATTTAAAAATGAACGCTATTCGTTTACCATTCTACTATTTAGATATCTTAAATGAAGACTTAACAGTAAAAGATCAAGCTGAAGTATTTGACTACTTTGACTGGTTCTTAGAAAACTGTAAAGAAAATGACATTTATTGTATTTTAGATTTACATGGTGCTCCAGGTAGCCAAAATGGATACGATCACAGTGGCGTTATCGATGGAGTTGCAAATTTATGGGACAACGAAGAATATATTAATGCAACAATTCGCATCTGGGATACAATTTCTACATACTATACAAACGTAAAACCTGAGTTAGGTGCTTATATTGGTACATATGATATTTTAAATGAGCCAAGAGAAGTAGAAACTAATTGTACTACAGAAAAATGTTGGGAAGTTTTCGATAGAATTTATGATACTATTAGAGAAAATAACGATAAACACGTTGTTACTTTAGAAGGTTGTTGGGACTATTCTAAACTTCCAAATCCTAAAAAATATGGTTGGGAAAATGTTCAATATGAATATCACTGGTACAACTGGAATGATAAAACAGTTCCTTATGATATTTATTACATGTTTAATGAATTATCTAACATTGGAAGAAACTATGATGTTCCTGTCTTAATTGGTGAATTTACATTATTTGAAAACAAAAAAGCATGGCAAAAACAATTAAATTTATTTGATCAAAGAAATTATTCATGGACAATCTGGAACTATAAAACTTGTGTTCCTGGACATTGGCAAAGCTCATGGGGTGTCTACACTATCTCATTCGACTTTAAAGGTGATAGTAATAGTGATGATAGAAAATGCAACATTACAAATTGTACATATGAAAAATTCTTAAAAACATGTGAAGAAGTAAAGACAAGTAGTAAATATGCTAAAACTGGTACTCTTTACACAGTCTTACAAGATTATAACAATAAATAGTTCGACATAATCGAACTATTTTTTTACATCTATAAATAATTATGTTAAAATACTTACGAGGTGAACTTATGAAAAAGACAAAAAGATTTCTTATTATTTTATCAACTATTTTAGCTATTTTTGCCGTTTTAAATATAATCCCGCCTAAAAAAGTAATTGAAGATAATCCTTTCATTGTCGAAAAAGGCGAATTACCAATGCTCGTAGCTCATAGAGGCGGAAAATACAATAACCCAGAAAACACTTTAAAAGCTTATAAATATGCAGTAAGCGATAAAGTTAAAGCTGATGTTTTAGAAACAGACCTTTGGTTAACTAAAGATGGAGAATTAATCTTAAATCACGATTCAAGTATCAATAGAACAAGTGATTCAGAATTAATTTTAGGTAATAAAGACAAACATTACGTTAAAGATTTTACTCTTGCAGAATTAGAAAACTTCAACTTTGGTTATAAATTCAAATCATTAAGTGGAGAAACTCCATATAAAGATTTAGTAACTGTTGACCAAGCAGATAGAAAACAAGTAATTAAAGCAAATGATCTAGGTGTTACTACATTTGATGCTTTCTTAGGTGCATTTTACCAAGAATTCCCTGATTTATTATTTGTTGTTGAAATTAAAAACTCAGGTGAAGAAGGATTTACAGCTTGTAAAAAATTAGCAGAAATCCTAGAAAAATATCCAAATTATAAAGATCAAATTGTTGTAGGCACATTCAATGATGAAATCGAAGCGCATCTAAAAGAAAACTACCCTTACATTATGAGAGGCGCTTCAGTTAATGTCGTAATTGGTTTTGTTGCCACTCAATTATTAGGTGTTAATTTATTTGACCCATCAGATGTAACTTGTTTGCAACTTCCAACTAATCAATATGGCATCAATTTAACTTGGAAAACATACATTAACAGAGCTCATCGTCGTAATATGGCAGTTCAATATTGGACTATTAATGACGAAGAAGAAATGCGTTTTTTAATAGACCGTGGATGCGATGCTATCATGACAGATGAAGTTGACTTATTAAGAAAAGTATTAGATTCATATAAATAAGTGAGAGTTTTCTCACTTTTTTATTTATTGATTATAAATAAATAATAATGCTATAATTCTTATATGTGAGGTGATAAACATGAGTGCTTTTAAACATTTTGTTTTAATAACAAAACATCGTCATCAAGTAATTAGAAATGCGTCTCATTTAGGAATCTTTTTTCAATCATTATTTCATGATTTAAGTAAATACACTCATCTAGAATTTTCTGAATCTGCGAAAAGATATCAAGGAACTTCATCACCTGTTTATGAACAAAGAAAAGATAGTAATAACTACTCTACTATCGCAGTTCATCACACAAATAGAAACAAACACCATTGGGAATATTATGTTGACTTCTTTAAAGGAAAGATTATTCTTAAAAATATGCCTTATAAATATTGTTTAGAATATTGTGCTGACACATTAGCAGCAGGTAAAACATATGATAAGAAAAACTTTTCAGGTAAAGCTGTATATGACCACTTCACTTCAAGAGTTGAAAATTATTGTATGACTAAAGCTACAAAAGAATTTATTAGTTGGTTATTATTAACTTATGCTGATGAAGGTTGGAATGGTTTAAAAAAGAAAATAACTAAAGCTAAATATGAAGAAATATGCGCTAAGTATCCAGCAGTTGAAGAATATAAAATCGACTTAAAAGGAGAACTATAATGAATAAAATATTAACACCCTACACAATCAATAAAACATTTATCAAAAATCGTACTTGCTTTGTTCCAGTTGCAACAGTAAGTTGTGATAGAAACGGGATTATCAGTGAAAAACTTTTAAACTATTATGAAGAAAGAGCTAAAGATTCTACAATTGGCTTAAGTATTATTGAACACAGTTATGTACATCAACTTGGAAGATCAAAATTTGGTCAAATCTCTATAAGCAAAGATGAAGACTTATTCGGATTAACAAAACTCGCTAATATCTTTCATAAATACAATAACGTAGTTATTATTCAAATCACTCATTGTGGTTTCCAAAAGAATATCGAAGAAGATGCATTTGATGGATATTCAATTTCTCCTTCACCAATCCTTCACCCAAGAACTCAAAAAATGTCCAAAGAAATGAGTTTAGATGAAATCGAAGAAGTTATTGATTCTTTCGTCAACGCTGCTCTACGAGCTAAAAAAGCCGGTTTTGATGGAATTCAAATACATGGAGCTCATGGTTATCTATTAAATCAATTCTATTCACCATTAAGAAATAAAAGAAAAGATGAATACGGAGGTTGCTTAGAAAATAGAATCCGCATCCATTTAAGAATCATAGAAGCAATAAGAAAAGCTTTACCTAATGATTTTATCATTAGCTTAAGACTAGGTGCACTAGACTATCAAGAAGGTGGAAGCACACTTGATGATGCAATTAAAGCATCAATCATGTTTGAAAAAGCAGGATTAGATGTACTAGACATTTCAGGTGGTGTTAATGGATATGGATTAGCACATTTAAAAGAACTTCCTTATGGATATTTTGTAGATATCACCAAAGAAATCAAAAAACATCTTAATATTCCTGTAATTAGCGCAGGTGGATTTAGATCATTGCAAGGATTAGAAATACTTATTAAAGAAAATTATTTAGATGGTATATCATTTGCAACATCAATCCTACAAGATCCACACTTCATAACTAAAGAAATTAACAAATTATAGACAAAAAGAAAAGTTCTCCGAAGAGAACTTTTTTTCATTTTATAAAACGATAAATGCGATTGTAGCAGGAGGTAAAACTAATTCGCCATCAACTTTTACAGGACTTAAATCAGGTAATTCGTTATTTTCACCTAATACTAAATCATGTCCATTTAACTTCATTGTTTCACAACGTAAGAAATCTGCTGATAACATATAAACTTCTGCTTCATGTGGTAATTCAACAACTGTTTCGTTTTCTTTTGAGTTATTGATTGCTAAATATGCATATCCATCTTTTCCATCTTTTCTAGAATGAGCATAGATATGTGCTCCTTCTTCAACTTCAATACCTGATTCATATACTTCATTACCCATTAATTTTGTCCATAATAAGACTGCAAAATAATTTGGACGAGGATCAAATGAACCATGTTCTAAGAAGCCATATGCTGAGGATGCTAATGTGTTATGGAAAATAACGCCATCTGTAATTTTAGCAAATCCACCCAATTCATTTAATGTACGGAATACTTCCATATATGTTGATGCCCATGAGTCACCACCGCCTCCAGCGTCTCCTGATTCAGTAACCCACATTTCGCCACCTGGGCAATATTTATCTCTATAAGGAGCGTTACCAATTGCACATTTTAATGCAACGTTTAAATATGCTTCTGATAATGTTGAGTCTGGTGACCAGTGCATTTGAGGCATAACTGACATTAATCTATCAGAAATACCATTGTAATAATGGTAACTATATACATCAATTGGTTCAACTGTGCCTTCCATTAGTCCATCTGTAGAAACATTATCACCAAATAATCCACCTAAACCTGATGTATCCATACCAACGTCAGGTCCCATTTCTGCCGCAACAGTACATGGTCCTACTCTTAATACTTCAGGATAGTTTTCTTTTAACCATTTAAAGAATAAATCTTGGTCTCTTCTATAATCTTTTGCAGTATAACCAACTGGTGAACCACTAAATGCTAACATATTTGGTTCATTCATAAATTCTGCAGCTTCAATTGGATGTCCATTTTCTTTTGCAAATCTAAATAACTCTTCTGCTTGAGAAGGATTCCAAGGTTCACTTGCTTTATGTAAACCTTCACAGTTATTAACTGAGACTAATAATTTTGCATCAATTGCATTACAAAAATCTAAAACACCTTGCCATTGATTTCTTGTTAATACGCTTTGATAACCTGCAGGAACTACTCCATTAGTTTTATCTTCTAAATCATAATATGTTTTTGTAGCCCATGTACCAGATACTCTAACCCAAACTGGACCAAATGCTTTTGCTAATTTTCTTAGTTTTTCATCATATAGATTGATTGGTGGGTATACTTGCATAATATCTTGCATACCTTGAATACCTTTAATTGGTGGAAAATCTTCTTTTCCTTCTACTTGAGCTTTTGTATAAGCTTTCCAAAATGTTCCGCCTGTTACTTCTGTCATTTCGACATTATATGACATTAAACCAGGATTAACATCACGAATTTTAGCTAAATCTTTTGCCAATAATTTAACTCTTTTTGCCATTTTATTATCTCCTCTCATATCGTTAATCTAATTATATCAAGTTGATTTTCCAAAAAAAAGAGCAAATACATAGTATTTACTCTAATTAATTTATTTTTTTGAATATTCTTTCAATAATGAATCTTTTAAATCCCATAATTCTTGAGATAAGTCAACATAATATTTATGAGGATTTACTAAACGTTTTACTTCATCCCAGAAAGAATCAACTTCTTTTTTACAATATGCTCTAATTTCTTCAATGTCAGGTCTATCATAAACTAGTTTTCCTTCTTGATAAATCGGGATTTGTAATTCTTTAATATGATAATCATAAATAGTTTTTGTTTTCCATGTTTCTACTGGATCAAAGATTGTGTAATCTTTTGATGTATCAATAGTTTCATGAGCTAAACATAAAAGGTCTGCAAGTGCTTTTCCTGAAACATTATCATAGAATCTAACAATTTTCTTATGTCCTGGGTTAATAATTTTAGCACTATTTTCACTAATTTTAATTTTAGGAACAATTTTACCATTTTTTTCAACTGCTGTTAACTTATATACACCACCAAATACAGGATCTGATTTAGCTGTGATTAATCTTTCACCAACACCAAATGTATCAATCTTAGCACCCTCATTTAAAAGTTCAGTAATGATATATTCATCTAAAGAGTTTGAAGCAACAATTTTACAATCAGTTAATCCTGCTTCATCTAACATAACACGAGCTTTTTTAGATAAGTAAGTCATATCTCCTGAGTCTAATCTAATAGCACATTTTTTAATACCTTTAGGCCATAATACTTCTTTAATAACTTTAATAGCATTTGGAACACCACTTTTTAATACATTATATGTATCAACTAATAATGTAACATTATTAGGATATACTTCACAATATGCCTTAAATGCTTCATATTCAGTATCGAACATTTGAATCCAAGAGTGAGCCATTGTGCCTAATGCAGGTACTTTATAACGAATATCAGTAAGTGTATTTGCACTACCTACAACCCCAGCAATATATGCTGCTCTTGCACCTAAAATAGCACCACTTTCACCTTGAGCTCTACGTGCACCAAATTCCATGATTGGATGTCCTTTAGCAGCATTAACGATTCTATTGGTTTTTGTGGCAATTAATGATTGATGGTTAAAAGCTAAAAGTAAATAAGTTTCAATAAATTGAGCTTCGATTGCTTTTGCTCTTACTGTTACTAATGGTTCATTTGGAAATACGACACTACCTTCTTTAACAGCATAAATATCTCCAGTAAATTTAAAGTTTCTTAAATATTCCAAGAATTGTTCACTGAAATAATTTTTACTTTTTAAATACTCGATATCTTCATCTGTGAATTTTAGATTTTCAATGTATTCAATCATTGAATCTAAACCACAACAAATTGCATAACCTCCACCATCTGGAATCTTTCTGAAAAAGACATCAAAATAGCATATTTGATCTTGCATCCCTTTTTCAAAATAACCATTTGCCATAGTTAATTCATAAAAATCACATAGCATTGTATAGTTTTCTTTTGTCATAACCTACACCTATCCTTTAAAATCAAAGTCTTCTCCTACTTTATAACTTTCATCTAATAAAATAATACCAACACGAGCTTGGTCTTTAGTAAGACCTAATTCACGTTTTGAACAACACATTCCATTTGAAACAATACCTCTTAAACTACCAGGACGGATTACACTACCATCCATCATCATTGTATTGTTTAAAGCTACAACAACTAATTTATCTTTACTAACATTAGCAGCGCCACATACGATTTGTAATACTTCACTGCCAACATCAACTTTTAATACATGTAAATGATCACTATCAGGATGATCAACACATTCTAATACTTTACCTACTTTAAATCCACCGGAAATTTCAGCATTTACCATAGGTAAACCATATTTTGTTAATAAACCATTAACTTTATCTACTAAAGAAGCAGGAACTGGCATAATTCTTCCTTCATATTTAGCTAAATCTAAACCTTCTAAATTGAAAACATTATAGCCAATCACTTCTTCATTATTAAATAACACAGTAACTCCCTCATAATCTTTTGTAGAAGTTACTTCTTTGTCAAAACAATTCTTGATTAATAAGACATCTCCAATGCCTTTTTGATTATAAAAGAAATATCCCATAACTATCTTGCCTCTTCTTTAAAGAATTGAATTCTTTCAGCATTTAAATCTTTTAACATAGCTAGTAAGACTTTCTTGCTTCCTTCATAGTCATCTAAATCAATAATTGATGCATTTGTGTGAATGTTTCTAGCGCATAAACATTGAGTTAAAGTTAATACTCCATCAAAACATTTATGAACTACACCTGCATCTGTGCCTCCATGTGATAAATAATATTGAGCTTTTACATCACATTTTTTAGCCATTTCTTCTTGATATTTAATAAGTTGAGGGAAAGCTAACATTGAAGCATCAACATATCTTAATAATAAGCCTCCGCCTAATTGACCATATTGATCTTTAGCTCCGCCCATATCACTTGCTGGAGAACAATCTACAATAATTGCAAAATCTGGATGAATCATTTGAGTTACTGTTTGCGCACCACGTGTACCTACTTCTTCTTGCACTGAAGCACCAACATATAAGTCTATATCTAATTCTTCATTTACTAATTCTTGCAAGACTTCAACACCTAAAATACATCCAATTCTATCATCAAATGCTTTAGCTAATAATCTTGATCCATCACCTAATTCTTCAAAGTCTCCTCTTACAACACAAGCATCAAATCTTTTGATACCCATTGCTTCAACTTCTTCACGTGATTTAGCACCAACATCAATATACATTCTATCAAATGTCATTGGTGTGTTTCTTAAAGTCGGAGTTAATTGATGAGGCGGAATTGTATCAATAACTCCAGGAATTAATTTATAATCTTGAGTTTGAATATAAACTCTTTGAGCCATAAGTGTTTGATCCCAAACACTACTTCTTGTTGGAGCAAATCTTAAAGTACCATCAACTAAGATATCTCCAATTCTAAATCCAACTTCATCCATATGAGCTAAAACTAAAACTTTAGGTGCATTTGGATTTTTACTCTTTTTATGAGCAATAATTGAACCTAAATTATCATAAAGAATTTCATCACATAATGGCTCATAATATTTCTTTAAAAGTCTTGCCATCATTCTTTCTTTACCTGAAACAGCAACTGTTTCACACATTTCTTTAAATAACTTTCTTCTTTCTTCACTTAATCTCATATTAATCACCTTTTTTAACCTTAATTCTATAAATTGGTTGACTCAATGCGCGGAATTTCTTTTCATATTCACTCATTGCGTCTTCTTCACTTAATTGATAATCTTTATCATTTTCAATAATACTCCAACGATTTTCTCCGAAAGTAACGTATGAATATTCATACAAACCTTTGTTATCTGTTTTAAACCAAATTTCACCATCACCCGTTAAGAATGTTTTATATGTTAACAAGAATTTTGGTGAAGTTAATCTTCTTTTTTCATGTCTTGCTTTAGGCCATGGATCTGAGAAATTTAAATAAATTCTATCAAATCTAATACCTGTAAATTTTTCCGTTAAAAGTCTAGCATCCATTACTAAGAATTTGATGTTTTCTAAACCCTCTTTTTCTGCTTTCTGAACTGCTAATGCAATAACACTTGTTTGCATTTCAATTCCAATAAAGTTAACATTTGGATTTTTCTTTGCCATTTCGACAATAAAATCACCTTTTCCAGTTCCAATTTCGATATGAATTGGTTTCTTATCTAAGAATAAGTTTTCTGTAACTGGAAAATCTCTAATCATATATTTTAGATTTGCATCTAAATAAGGCTGTGCCCATTTTCTATTTCTTTGTCTCATACTACATGTTTCCTAACTCAATTAATGTATTGCAATAAATTTCGATTCCTTTATATAAATCTTCTAAACATAAAGCCTCATTAGCATTATGAATATTTCCACTTCCTGAACCATTATCAAATTCCATACCAAAAGCTACAACATTCTTAGCACTTCTTGCATATGTTCCTCCACCTATTGTCATAGGTTTAGATTCATAATCACCTGTGCATTCTTGATATACTTTTAATAAAGTTTGAATAAAATCTGATGTTGGATCTACATATAAAGGAACTGAATCTCTAAGCATCTTACCATGATGTAAGATGTGTTCATCTAACTTTTTAGTAATTACTTCACCATTTAAATCATGTGGGTATCTAATATCAATAATTAATTGATATTCTTTTCCATCATATTTACCAATACCAATGTTCATTGTTAATTTACCCATAGGAGAAGATTCATGTTCTACACCTAATCCTTCACCATAATAATTAACGAATTTTTCATTGAAATGCTTTGCCAATAATGAAATGTTTTGATCACTTAAAAACTTTAATCCATATGCTAAAGCATTTTTTCCAAGCCATGGTGTTGATGCGTGAGCTGCCACACCGATAAAAGTTAAATATGTTTTAGAATCTTCAACTTTGAAAGCTCCTTTTAACTCGAATTTTTCTAAGAAAGTATTAAACTTATCTTCTAAACCAGGATAAGTTTTCTTTAATACAAAGTTAGCTTCTTGTGCAACTGCATTTACAACTACACCTGCATCAATACTTTCTAAATCTTCATCTACATATTCACCATAGTACATGTAGTTATATCCACCTTTTTCACCATAAATCAATGGGAAATTGGCATCAGGAGTAAATCCATATGTTGGTTGAGGACGTTTTAGTTTGTTGAAATAATAATCCATACATCTCGAACCATTTTCCTCATTACCACCTGCGACGATTACAATCTTTCTTTTCAAAGGAATATTTAAATCTTTGATAATTTTTAATGCATAATAAGATGCAAGTGTTGCACCTTTATCATCACTTGTACCTCTTCCGTACATAATTCCATCTTTAATTTCAGCACCAAACGGATCATAATCCCAGCCTTTACCTACTGGAACTACATCAGCATGACCTAAAACAACGATTCTTTCTTCACCTTCACCATATGAAATTTCTGTACAATATCCATCACATGTATCAACAGCAAATCCATCTTCTTTTGCTAGATTTGCAATATATTGTAACGCATTATAAACACCTTCACCGAATGGTTTGCCTTCTGCTACTGTTGACGCATCATAAACAGAACCACATCTAATCCATCCTTGAAGATCACTTATAATCTTACTCTTTCTTACTTCTATTTCCTTTGAAAAATCACGCATATGATTTACCTCACTTTCAAATTATTTTTTTCTTCCTTTTATATAAACTGGTCTTAATACTAAAACGATTGGTGCTGTTATAATGCCAGCTAAAATCATTTCAATGATACCATTAGAAACAAATACTGCACCAATAATAGACATAACTTTATTATCAGCTACCCAATCTGATAATTCAGGAACCCATCCTGCACAAACGTACATAAGTGGTAAAACCATAACTGTATGTAATGCTGTTAAAGCGATACTTGAACCACCAACTATAGTAGTTGATACAGCTTTATTTTTAAACTTTTTAAAAACTAATTCAGCGACTAAACCAGAAACAAAACCAAATACTGCTCTAGGTAAAAGAGAGCATAAAGGATTTCTAAATGGGAAATCCCCAAAACTTTTTGGCATAGTCCAAGCTACTATCATACTAATAATACCCATTGTAACACCAGCAACTAAACCGCCTTTTCTTCCCATTGTAAATGCAGCAATTAATACTGGAATGTGAACTAGTGTAATTGAAACACCACCAAAACTAATATATCCTAGCGGTGTAAAACTCATAATTACAATAATCGCGACAAAAATGGCATAATATGCCATATCTCTTACTTTTTCATTTCTCATTAATATTCTTATCCTTTCAAATTCCTATTATAGATTTCATTAAGTCCATATAGTAATACATCTCTATCAATGATGACTTCTTCATTACATGCTGGTGCAATTGTAGTTGCAAATCCACCTGTAATAATATGACTACATTTTTGTCCAATTTCTTTTTCAAATCTTGTAATCATGCCATCTACTAAAGATGCAAAACCATTAACAATCCCGGAGTTCATACAATCCATAGTATTTGTACCAATAACTTTTTTTGGTAGTTGATAATTGACAAATGGAAGTTGAGCTGCGGCTCTTACTAATGCCTCAGTAGCAATTTTTACTCCTGGCATAATTGCACAGCCAATGAATGCTCCATTCTTATCAACGGCAAGAATTTTTGATGCAGTACCTAAATCTACTACAATCAAAGGTAAAGAATACTTTGCCATTGCGCCTACGCAATCTGCAATTAAATCAGCGCCTACCTCACTTGGATTATCAGTTCTTATTTTTAGCCCAGTTTTTACACCCGGTGCCAATACTAGTGCCTCATTTCCTTTAAGAAAACGTCTAGCTACCGCCTGCATAACCCTTGTTAGTTGTGGAACAACAGATGAAATAATTGCGCCACTAATTTCACCTAAATCCACTTTTTTAGATACAAGTAATTTCTCAATTGTGTAATAGTATTCATCTACGCTTCTATAGATGTCAGTGTTTTGTCGCACAATCGCGACTAATTCATTATCTTTAAAAGCGCCTACTACTAAATCAGAATTACCTAAATCAAATGTTAGAATCATTCTAATTCCCTCCTCGTTCCCATCCAATAATTTGGTACAGGACAAACTAATTATAGCAATTTATTTTAATTTAGTCTATTATTCTTTGAATAAAGACTACTTTTACAATAAAAAAAGTGGAATTATTAGTCTTCCACTTCAACTTTTATGTATTCTTTTACTTCAGTTCCACTTGCTAATTCAAATTCTAAATAAATCAAATATTCATTTTCTTTGTTTTTCATCGATGCTGCTAGACCTGCTCTATAAATACCATTTTCATCTGTAGGTTTAACATTTTTAGTTATATTAATTGAATATTCTTCTAACACACCAACTGATAAAAAAGTTTTACTAAATCTTAATGATGCATCTTCTGGTATAACTACAAGTTTAACTTTAAATAAATCTTCTTTAGGTTCAAAAAATTTAAAGTCAACATGTTCATTTTCTCTAGTGACTTCAATAGTTAAATAAGCAGAGCTATCTTGATATTCTTCAACTTTTTTAATTTCTTTATAATAACTTTCAAATGCCACATTATTATTAGGCATAAAAATAAATACACCTGAAATAACGCACACAATCGAAACGATTATCGATACAATAAGATTAGTTTTCTTCATTTCTATCACCTAAATGCTATTATACCACATAAAATTATTTTTTAAATAATTTCTTTCTAAAATCATTTTTATTTTCTTCATCATCTCGATAAATTATTAATGCACTATAAAGATAAATCTGTTCTCCAGTTGATGATAAAAATGCATGAACATCATACTTAATATCAATAAAAGCATGAGGTTCGATTTCTTTTAAAAATTCATTTACTTGGTCTTCTAAATCTATTTCATGTTCTTCATCTATTACTCTTACTTGTAATTTCATTATTTCACCCAAGCAAGATTATAAATCTTAATTATATAAAAAATTGTCAAAAAAAATCGCCGATTTCTCGACGATTATTTTATTAAATTGCGACAATATTAACAATTTTATTAGGAACTACAATAATCTTTTTAATTGTTTTTCCTTCAGTATGATTTTGAACAGAAGGAAGTGCTAATGCTTTTGCTTCCATTTCCTCTTTTGCTGTATCTTTAGCAGTCATAAATGTTCCTCTTAGTTTACCATTTACTTGAACTGCAATTTGAATTTCTGTATCAACTGTTAATTCTTCTTTATATGTTGGCCATGGTGTTGTTACTAATGAATTAGGATTACCTAACATTTCGTTCATTTCTTCACACATATGTGGAGCAAATGGATTTAATAAGCAAATCATAGTTTCTAAATCTTTTTTAGTAATCTTTTCAAGTTTACCCATTTCATTGCTTAAAATCATTAATTTTGAGATAGCAGTGTTATATTTTCCAGCTTCGATATCTGCACTTACATCTCTAACGCTTCTATGCATAATAGAAACTAAAGGTTTACTATAATCATCGCCAGGAACAACTTTTTCTAATAATTTATAAACTCTATCTAAGAAACGTTTACATCCGCTTGTACCATTTGAGTTCCATGGTGTTGGTTGTTCATAATCACCAATAAACATAATAAATGTTCTTAATGTATCTGCACCATACTCATTGATAACTTCTAATGGGTCAACAGTATTACCTAATGATTTAGACATCTTGCTTCCATCTTCACCTAAAATTAATCCTTGAGCAGTACGTTTTGCATATGGTTCTTTAACAGGTACGATTCCTTGATCATATAAGAAATGGTTCCAGAATCTTGAATAAATCATATGACGAGTAACGTGTTCCATACCACCATTATACCAGTCAACTGGCATCCAATATTTTAACTTTTCATAGTTAGCAATTTCTTTATCATTATGTGGATCACAATATCTTAAGAAATACCAGCTTGATCCTGCCCATTGAGGCATTGTATCTGTTTCTCTTCTTGCAGGAGCACCACAGATAGGACATGTTGTATTAATAAATGAATCTAATGTTGCTAATGGTGATTCACCGTCTTTTCCTGGTTCGAATTTTTCTAAATCAGGCAATTTTACAGGTAGATTTTCTTCTTTTTCACATACTTGTCCACAATGAGGACATGTGATTACAGGAATTGGTTCTCCCCAATATCTTTGTCTATTGAAAGCCCAGTCCTTCATTTTAAAGTTAACCATTCTTTCACCAATTTTTTCTTCTTCTAAATAAGCAATAATTTTCTTTTTAGCTTCTGCTACACTTAATCCATTTAAGATTCCTGAGTTAATCATTGTGCCAACTTCAGTATCTGTATATGCTTCTTTTTCGATATCTCCACCTTCAATAACTGGAATGATATCACAACCAAATTTCTTAGCAAATTCATAGTCTCTTGTATCATGTGCAGGAACAGCCATAATAGCACCAGTTCCATAACCCATCATAACATAATCTGCTACGAAGATTGGAATTTCTTTATTAGTGATTGGGTTAATACCTCTTAATCCATCAATGCAAATACCTGTTTTATCTTTATTCATTTGAACACGTTCAAATTCAGATTTTTTATGAGTTTGTTCAATGTATGCATTGATTTCATCCATGTTAGCAATCTTATCTTTATTGTTTTCAATTAATGGATGTTCAGGTGCTATAACCATAAATGTTGCACCATATAATGTATCAGGTCTAGTTGTAAAGATTCTTAATTTTTCATCACAGTTTGTTACGCCAAAGTTAACTTCTGCACCTTCTGATTTACCAATCCAGTTAATTTGTTCTGTTTTAATTCTAGGTAAATAGTTAACTTCTTCGATTCCATTTAATAATGATTCACAATATGCAGTAATCTTTAAGAACCAAACATCTTTTTCTTTTTGAATAACATCACTACCACATCTGTCACATTTTCCACCTTGTGATTCTTCATTAGCTAATACTACTTTACATTCAGGGCAATAGTTTACATATGTTTTTGATTTATATGCTAAACCATTGTCGAATAATTTTTTAAAGATTAATTGAGTCCATTTATAATAGTTTTCATCTGTTGTATCAATTACTCTATCATAATCAAATGAGAATCCAGCCATCTTTAATTGTTTCAAGAATGTTGCAATATTCTTATCTGTAACAATTCTTGGGTGGATATTGTTTTTAATTGCATAGTTTTCTGTTGGAAGACCAAATGCATCAAATCCAATCGGGAATAATACGTTATAACCTTCCATTCTTCTTTTTCTAGAAACAACATCTAATGATGTATATGCTCTAATATGACCTACGTGCATTCCTGCTCCACTTGGATATGGGAATTCAATAAGTCCATAGAATTTTGGTCTAGGATCAAAATCTATTGCCTTAAAACAATCATGAGAATACCAATAATCTTGCCATTTCTTTTCAACTTTTCTAAAGTCCATTGCTTCCATAATTAACACTCCTTTATAAATAAAAAACGTCCCTGAAAAAAACAGGAACGATTAATTCGCGGTACCATCCTGATTCGTAGATAATTCTACGCACCTTAATTACTCTTTAACGCAGATATACGATAAACTCCTTAGGTGAGGTTCACAATTCCATTTATCATTTTACACCAAACAATGACTCTCTAAAAAACTTTCTTGCTACTTAGTCTAAATCAACATTTACAACAAATATTATAGTCTTTATAAATCACCAAGTCAATTCTTATTTATATAAGAACATTTAAAAGAAAGTATTTTTTGTTTTCTTAGACTAGTAAGTAAATTTATACTTTTTAAGTCTATTGTAAAGTCTTTCTAAATGTTCCATATCTTCTTCATATGAATCACCTTTAAAGGTTAATGAAAACCTTACATAAGATCCTGCATCATCATAAGGTATACTAAAAATATTTTCCTTATCTAAAAGAAAATGAGCAAATGAAGCAGCTGAATCAATTTTCATTTCATCGACATATTTAGGAACTTCAACATATTGATAAAACCCTGCTTTAGCATCAATAGTTCTTAAATTAAATCTAGCCAATATGTTTTGTAAAAGATACTGTCTTCGTTTATATTTTTCAATCATTTCTCCAACTCTTTTCTTATCATTTAATGCATTAATTGCTGCTTGTTGAATAGGAATATATTGACCAGAATCCATATTCTCTTTAATACAACTAAACACTTTAATAATCTTTGAATTTCCTATAACAAAACCAATTCTAAATCCTGTCATATTGAATCCTTTAGAAAGCGTATGTATTTCTACCCCAACATCTTTTGCACCTTCAACACTTAAAAATGAAATTCTGTCTTCCTTTTTATATGTTAAAGGTAAATATGCAGCATCTGATACAATGATGAAATTATATTTTTTTGCATATCTTATACACTCTTCATAAAATTGTTTTGTAGCTATTTGACCTGTTGGGTTGTTAGGATAGTTAATATAGAGGATTTTAGTTTTATATAATATTTCTTCATCAATTTTAGTAAAATCAGGATAAAAATTATTTTCCTTTTTTAATGGAAGATGATAGATTTTACCGTTCAGCCATTTAGCCATATTTTCTAAAACTACATAACCTGGAGAAGTTGATAAAACATAATCGCCTTCATTAATAAAACCAATTGGTAAAATAGATAATGCAGATTTTGCACCAATACAATGAACTACTTCATCATCATTTAAAGAAATATTATATTCCTCATTCATATATTTAATTATTCCTTGATTAAAGAATTCCATCCCATTATCCGAATAATAATTACTACCTTGTTTTAACGAATTATTAATCAAACTAATAAGCGTAGAATCACTTGGCATATCTAAAGGCTCTCCTATCCCAAAATCTAAAAGTCCCTCATTTTTAGATAGTTTTTCTTTTTTAAGTTTAATAAGCTCCGTAAAACGATAAATATTAGGATGAGTAAAAAAATCTTTTCCACCTATTCTATATGCAACTAATTCATCCATCAGACATTCTCCTTTAAGCATACATCTAAATCATATATCAAAATACAAAAAATAATTTGTAAATCGATGTCGATGTGTTATTTAAAGTTATGAAAAAATCAAAAAAAATATTCATAAAAAAAGTCTCAGTTAAGAGACTTTAATTTGTTTTACAAGTATTTCATGTAATACAATCATTAACACAGTAAATATTAATAAATAAATTGATAAAAAATAAATTCCTACAAACTCAACAATTAATCCAAATAATGATGGCATAAGTACAATCCCTAGATATGCAAAAGCCATTTGGATTCCAATAATTCCTTGTGATTTATCTTTCCCAAAATAAACAGGAATAGAATGAACAATAGATGGATAAATAGGTGCACAACCTAATCCTAACAAACATATACCAACAAATGAAACTATAGTTCCTAGATTAATTATCATCATTATTAATCCTATGATCATAAAGATTGAACCTAGTCTAATCATTTGTTTTTCATTCAATTTAGTAGAAACAAACCCGCTTATTATTCTTCCAATAGTCATTCCGATAACAAATAAACTTGAAAAAGATGCCGCTATTTCTTCACTGATACTTAAGTGTAAAACTAAATAAGATCCACACCAAAGCATAATAGTTTGCTCAACTGCACTATAACAAAAGAAACATAAAAGTAAAGTAAATGCTCCTTTTAACATTAAAGTTTGCTTAATGGTTAATGATTTATTATTTATGTTGTCTTCCTTACTTGAAGTATTTTTCCAAAGAGGAAGAGTGATAAATAAAACAATTAATAAGAGTGATTGAATAATTCCTAGAATTAGATACCCAGTATTCCAAGTGCTGCCACTTGATAAAGTACATCCCATAATTAATGGACCAACTGTAGCTCCTATTCCCCACATAGCATGAAGCCAGTTCATATGTTTACTAGAATAATTTGAAGCAGCATAATTATTTACAGCCGAATCAATTCCTCCTGCTCCTAATCCATAAGGAACAGCAAAAACACATAGCATCCAAAACTTACTACTTATTGAATATCCTATTAATCCCAACGCAGATAATAAAACACTGAAAGCAACGACTTTAGCGGTTCCAAACTTTCTTGTTAATCTATCACTATTCAGACTAGAAATGATTGTACATAAAGGAACAATGACTGTAAGAATGCTTGCATATGAAACCGGAACATCTAAATCCGGATAGATTGATGGCCATGCAGAACCTAAAGCAGTATCAGGTAGTCCTAAACTAATAAATACTAAATATATTAGTAATAGTAAAAAACTAAACATTACTTCACCCTCTTAAACAACTGCATTATATCATTTTAAACAATAAAAACATATAATTTATTGATTAAAAATTTAAAAGTTGTATAATAAAATTGATAACAAAAGAAAGGAATATAATATATGGATTTACTTATTTTAGCTGCCGGTATGGGTAGCCGTTTTGGTGGATTGAAACAAATAGAAAAAATAGATGAAGAAGGAAACTATATTATTGACTATTCTGTATTTGACGCTGTAAGAAGCGGATTTGATAGAGTCGTTTTCATTATTAAAGAAGAAATTTATGATGTATTTAAAGAAACAATTGGTAAAAGAGTTGAAGAAAGAATTGAAGTAGCATATGCTTTCCAAAAATTAGACTACTTACCTGAAGGATATACTTTACCTGAAGGAAGAGAAAAACCTCTAGGAACAGCTCAAGCTATTTTATGTGCAAAAGATGTAGTTGGAGATTCATTTATCATTTTAAATGCAGACGATTTTTATGGGAAAGAATCATTTGAAGTTGCAGCAAACTTCTTAAAGTCTCTACCAAAAGATTCAAAAGGAAAATATGCAAATATCGCATATAGAGTTGCAAACACTATGACAGAAAATGGTTCTGTTAAACGTGGTGTATTATTTGCAGATGAACAAGGTGTATTAGAAAAACTCGAAGAATCATCAATCGAAAGAAAAGATGGAAAAATCATTGCTACTCCACTAGATCCAAATCATGTACCATTTGAAATTCAAGAAACAACTTTAGTTTCAATGAATATGTTCGCATTCACAAAAGATATCATGGAACATTTAGATAATAATTTCAAAGCATTCTTAGATGCAAATCAAGACAATTTAATGAAATGTGAATATTTGATTCCAACAGTAGTTTCTGATTTAGTACAAGATGGTTTAGTTGGTGTTGATGTATTACATACTGAAGCAACTTGGTATGGTGTAACATACAAAGAAGACAGAGATTCAGTTGTAAACGCAATTCAAAAAATGAAAGAAGAAGGTCAATACCCAGATAGTCTTTGGAACAAATAAACAAATTAAAAAACTATATGAATTTCATATAGTTTTTTTATTTTATAATAACTTTAAACAAGTGCGTAAAACATTCATTGCACTTCTTTGAAGTTCTCCTCTTGTAATACCATTTTCTTTATTTAAAGAATTGATAATACTTCCATCGGTTTTACCTTTAAGCTTACCAACTCTAGCGCTTCCTGGCATAAACACATCGACTTGTGCTCTTACTCTATAAGCTTGATTTGATATATTTTCAAAGTCAGGTGACACACCATCTCTCATCCACCAGTCAGTCATTATTACACCTTCATAATTCCATTCATCACGAAGAAGTGTTGTTCCTAGATCATAATTATAATAACTGTATACTCCATTTACTTTATTATAAGACATCATTAAACATTGTGGTTTTGCCTCTTTTAATGCAATTTCAAAACCTTTCCAATATATTTCTCTTAAAGCTCTACAACTAACTCTTGAATCATGTACAAGTCTAGCAGTCTCTTGGTTATTGCAGCAAAAATGTTTAGGAGTAGCAAAGATTCCAGTCTTTTGTACACCTTTAATATATGCCGCGCCAATCTTGCCTGTTAAATAAGGATCTTCAGAAAAATATTCAAAGTTTCTACCACATAAAGGATTACGATGAATATTCATACCTGGAGCTAACAATACATTAGATTTTCTTTCAATCATTTCTTTTGATAAGTTGAATAATAATTCCTCTACTAACTCATCATCAAAAGTACATGCTAATGCAATTCCAATTGGAAGTAATGTTGAGTGAGATTGAAGTCTAATTCCACTTGGTCCATCATTTGTACATACGGATGGGATTCCTTTACTTATTAATGAATCACTAGTTGCACCGAAGACACCTGCATTTCCAGCGGCACCTCTAGGGCTATACATTCCTTCTAAGCCCCCACGAGTAATAGTTTCTAGTTCATCATCATTTAGTTGTGCCACGAATTGTTCCAATGAAACTACTCCATTTTTTACATCTATTAGTTTATAACCTAAATCACCTGTATATTCATAAGTTTTAGGTAATCTATTAATGATTTTTTCTTTTAGATTAATGCTTCTAGTTGGAGTATCTTCATAATCCATTACACCATCTTTATTTACTAAACGTTTAAAAGAAATTTCAGGAGGGCATATTTCTTCGACTGTTTTGATTACTTCAAAATCTAAATTTCTTTCATAAATAACTTTTGAACTTCTTACATTATTTCCTAAATAGAACTTATAAGTTCCTTTCTCAATCACGTAAGAATTTTTAAAGCCAGTAATTCCTGAATCATCAAAAGAAGCTAAGTCTTCTTTTTTTATTTTTAAAGTAACTAATTCACTTTCATTAGAATCTAGTAATTTAGTTTTCTTATATGCAAGTAAAACTCTACTTGGTTTACCTAATTTACCATTTGGAGCCTCTAAATATAATTGAACTGTTTCTCTTCCAGCTACTTTTCCTGTGTTTTTCACTTCAACATTAAATTCAATCTCTTTATCAAAAGAAACTTTAACATTGTCAAAATTGAAACTAGTATATGATAATCCATATCCAAATGGATAAATAACTTTATTTTTCAAACTATTAAAAGTTTCAAATGCGCGATATCCTACATAAATGTCTTCCTCATAATTATTAAACACTTTATCTCCAAAGTTTTTAGTTGATGGATAATCAATAATTGGGGCGACTGTGTTAGAAAGCTTACCACTTGGATTAACTGTTCCGTTTAAAACATCTGCAATACCATTTCCACTTTCTTGTCCGCCTTGCCATACATACATAACTGAACCTATATTATATTTTTCTACAAAACTCATATCAATTATGCATCCTGCATTTATAAGAACAACTGTTTTCTTAAAATATTTAGAAATAATCTCTAAGTTCTTTTCTTCTATTTTAGTTAAATATAAACTCCCTTTATCAAGTTTATTTTCTCTATCTTCACCTGATGATCTACCGACTACATAAATAGCTACCTCTGAAGTTTTAGCAAATCTTTCTACATCTAATTCTTTTAATGGCATTTCGTCATAACACATTGGCCATGCACCCCAATAACCATCATATGGTGGATTCTTTTTACACCATTTTTCATACATTTCGACTACTTCATTATTAAGATTAAATCCATTGTTTTGTAAACCTTGCAACAAAGAAACTTTATATGGAGCTTTAACATCTCCACCACTTCCATAGCCAACATAAAAATAATTTATTTGACATCTACCAAATAAAGCAACATTTTCATTACTTAAAGGAAGAATACTGTCATTTTTTAAAAGAACACAGCTATCTGCTGCTACTTTGCGACATAGTTTCTTAAAATCTTCATTTGTATCAATTCCATCATCAATTTCAGCAACACTATTTTGTGTTACACTTTCGACAATCGTATTAATAATTTTATACTTTAATCTTCGTAGTCCATTAAACATAAATTTACCTCCGTAAATCAAATAAATTATATCATAATTAAATATTTATTACACCTTTATAAACTAATTTAGGCCTACTTTTAATAAATATTTCATTTTCCTTTTTAAATACTTGCATTGTACCACCTAAAGCATACGCTTCACAATTAGACTCAACTAATCCTAATTTATTTAGAACAAAAAACGATGAACTAATTCCACTTCCACAAGCATTTGTTTCATCTGCACCAAACTCAAATGTTCTAATCTTAAAAGATGTTTTACATACATTACTTACAATATTAATATTTGCATTCAGATATTGTTGTATTGATCTTGCAAAGTATTCCAAATCAAAAGTATCAACATTGTCTACTAAAGCTATTACATGAATATTTCCTATGTTTACCACATTAATAGGAATTCCTTGAAACTTTTTAGGAAATCCTTTCATAATCATCGGAACACCCATATTAATAGTAATATTTCCATCTTCTTTTTCGATTTTTTTAATACCCGAATTAGTTTTAATCTCATTTATTTCTGGATACAGTTTTCCTAAGCACAATAAAGCATTTCCACAAGTATTTGCCTCACTTCCATCACTATTAAAGATTTTGATAAATGTTTTATCCTTAGAAATTACAATGACACCATCAGCTCCAACTCCAAAATATCTATCACAAATTATTTTAATATCTTCTTTGGAAAGCATTTTATTGATAAAAATAAAATCATTTCCTAAATTTTGCATTTTAATAAATTTCATAAAAAATCACCAAGAAATTATATGAAAAAAAATAACACTTAAGACCAAGTGTTATGATTCTATAAATCTTTTATGTAACTCTAAAAAAATATTTTCAATATAATCTTTATCTATACTTAATTCAGTAAAACCAACTCGTACTTTATATTTAATATTTTTAAATTCTTTCAAAAAATCTTTTATAACCATTAATGTATAATCATCTGTTTTACCAAAGATGTATATTTTATTTTCTATATTTACTAAACCATATATGCACCATGGATGTTCTTCATCGCTTATTATTGTTTCTAATTTCGAATCTAAATTACATATATGAATTCTAATTTTATTTTCTTTTGCAACTTCGATTGCTTTTTGTTGGACTACATCTCCAGTATAAGAAAAAAATGTTATTGCTTGATCATATGATAAATTTCTAATTGTCTCTTTATTAATAATACATCTATCAATAGAAGAATAAACACCTATTGTATCTTTATATAAATAAACATCTTTTTCCTCATAATATTTAGCTAATAAAACAGCACTTAAATCGCTACCTCCACGGCCTAATGTTTTGATATAGTCGAATTCAAATTTCCCAAGAAATCCCGGTACAATTAAGCATTCGTGTTCATTTAATATGGCATTATATTTTGTAATATCTATTTCAAAATCTTTATCAATATTTAAAGATAATTCATTAAGCAAAACTGCTCTAGATTTAATCCCTTTTTGTTTTAAATAATTCGATAATTTTAAACTAGAATATTGCTCACCAATACTTATAAATGCATCCTTTTCTTTATCGAATAAGTACTCACTATTATTCAATAAAGTATTCGTAGAATAAGGTTTATCTCTTCCAATTGCACTTACAACAATAATTACTAAATCTTTTTTTGTTTTACGTTTTATCAATCTAAAAATTTTCGCATATTCTTTCTTATCATCTAATAATAATCCACCAAATTTACATATATACATCATATCATCCTCGATATATGTTACGTAAATATAATAATTTCGTTACAAAAAAAATTGTGACCTCGGAGGAGAAATCCGAGGCCACCCAAAACAAATAAAATAAAGGAAAATTACCCAATGAACTCAATTAAATCTTTTAAGAATTGTGCAGGTTGGTCTACCATAACTGAGTGACCGCAATCTGCATAATAAATTTGTTTTAATGAAGGAATTGCTTGTCTGTTTTCACTTGTCATGATTTCAGGAACAACCAAGTCATCTTCACCATTTACTGCTAATACAGGACATTTAATATCTTTTGCTAAATCTTCACCAGGAGCATAGAAAGAAGTAGTATCTGTAATGTTATAACGCATTAATGCCCAGTCAGCATCTACTAAACATCTTTCTTTACATGATTCTAATAAGAAGATTTCGCTTGCATCTTCGTCAGGACGTTTTTGTGATTTAGAAGTATAAATTGTATAGTTCCAAATAACTCCCATCATTTTTGTATCATTTTTTCTTTCTATATCAAGTAATGGTACAACTGTAACTGGATCTAAAGCTAATTCTTCTTTACTTTCATAGATTTCTCCTACTTTAACTTGACCATAAGCATCCTTTTTAAAGATAGGATATCCTTTTACAGAACCAGAACTTAATAATACTAATTTTTCAACTAATGCTGGATATCTAGCTGACAATGATTGTGAAACACAGCCACCAAATGACCAACCTACTACATATGCGCTAGTAATGCCTAATTCTTTCATAAATAATGCAACATCATCAGCAACTTCATGGATTGTATCAAATGATTTATTGTAGCTTGAATCACCAAATCCTCTTAAATCTGGTGCTACTACACGATATCCTTCAGGGAAATCACGATATAAAGGTTCATAGTGAATAGATGAAGCATTATTACCATGAATTAATAAAACTACTTTATCTCCTTCGCCTTTTTCAATATAAGCATATCTTTCACCATTTGGTAAATTGACATATTTCTTTTCTAAATTAAGAAACATAATAAATCTCTCCTTTAAATAATATAGTTTGTATCTTTAGCATTAGCAAAACCTAATACTAAAGCCATAAATACTAGTGGGTCTTCATACATTGATGCATGACCACAGTTAGGTAAAATAACATGATGAGAATTTGGAATCTCTTTAACTAATAATTCTTGTTCGTGCATAGGTGTCAAACAATCATATTTTGAAGAAATTACAAGTGTTGGACAAGAAATCTTGTGCACATCTTTTCTACAATCATGTGATTCTGCACTATCTACTAAACGTTTCATACGTTCTTGGAACTCTTTTGTAGAGAATAATGGAACTAAAACTTTTCTTCTATTATTCATCCATTCTTCTTTTTCTTGATAGAACATTGAAGAATAAATAACAGGAATTGCTAAGTCATAATATGCATCACCATCTAAAGTTTCACCAACTTTATTCCATGCATGTCCAATATCTCTTAACCAGTTAGATGTCCATGCAGCTGTATTTGCTAAAACAAGTCTTTCAATATCATTAGGATATTTAATAGCATGTTTCATTGCAACTTCGCCACCATAAGAAACACCAACAGTAACAGCGTTTTTTAATTTTAAATGCTCGATTAAAGCATGTAATACTTCTACTTGTAAATCTTGAGTATATTCTACTCCTTTAAGTCTTTCACTATTTCCTTGATCAAAGAAATCTACTCTTACTAACATATTTGATGCACTTACTGAATTAACAAATGTATTGTAACTACCTGTAGACATCATAATACCATTTAATAGAATAATAGGTTTTCCTTCACCTTTTACATCATAAAAGACTTTTTTTCCTTGATATAAGAATTCTCCCATAAGATTATCCTCTTGGATAGATAATACCTAATTTAATTGCTTCTTCCATTAATTGATCTCTAAATTTAGGGTGAGCAACTGAGATAATTTTTTCAACTCTTTCACGGATTGTAGTACCCTTTAAGTTAACTACACCATATTCAGTAACTAAATAATGTAAATCATTTCTTGATAATGATACTGCAGCACCAGGTTTTAATTGGCAAACAATTTTAGAAACTTCTTCTTTAATACCAGTTTCAGGATTTCTAACCATAGCTGTTGAATATAAAGCGATAAATGAACGACCATTTTTACTCTTTTGAGCACCAATAGCTGTATCTGATTGACCACCAGTTCCTGAGAATTGAACTGAACCTAAAGATTCACTACAACATTGACCAGTTACATCTACTTCTAATGTAGTATTAATTGATACTTGGTTATCATTTTGCATAATTGTATATGGATCATTTACATAACCACCGTTTAAGATTTGAATTGATGGGTTGTTATCTAAATAATCATACATTTCTCTTGTACCCATAGCAAATGCTGCAACCATTTTACCTTTATGCAATTGTTTGCATTTACCATTGATTACGCCTGCTTTAGCAAGTTTAACCATTTCAGATGTTAACATTTCTGTATGAACACCTAAGTTTTTCTTACCATATAATGATTTTGCAACAGCATTAGGAATACCACCAATACCTAATTGAATACAGTCACCATCTTGAATATACTCTGCAATATATCTACCGATTGCTAAGTCTTTTTCATTTGGTTCTGCATCTGGGATTTCAGGAATTGCATAATCTGTTTCAATAATGTAATTTACATCATCGATATGTAATTCAACATCACCAAATGTTCTTGGGCAGTTTTTATTACATTCGATAATAACGATATCTGCAGCTTCAATAGCAGCTTTTTCATATACATTACCTAATGATAATGAGATAAATCCATGTTCATCTGGATATGTACCATTACCAACGTAAATATTTGGATGAATATGATCTAAGCGTTTACTTGCTGCAAAGTGTAAGTTGTTTGGAATAAAAGATATATTACCTTGCTTATGAGCTTTTCTTAAGCCAGGATTGTAAAACCAACCATCTACACCAAAGTTTTTAACATATGCAGGGTTAGTAAAGAATTCATAGTTATCCATAGGTAAACAGTTGTTAACTGTTACATTTTCTACTCTATCAGCGATAGTGTGTAATTGTTTTAAAAATGCTTTTGCTTCAGAAGAGCCTAAACCTGTAACGATATGATCATTACTCTTAACTAATTTTAATGCTTCTTCAATTGTAATAATTTTTGATTTATAATCTACCATAATTTTATTCTCCTTGAGTAATATTACTCTTGCGTTTAAACGGTCATCTTTATTTTATTTTTTTAAAAATTTTTAGAAATCCAGTGGGAGTGGTTACCCACTGGATAAGTATTACTTAATTATTGCTAAGAAATTAATTTGTAAATAGTATCAACTATTTAACGCCTTCCATAACAGTGTCAATTTTTGTAATTGGGCTGTAAACTTCTAATTCACCTGTGCCTAATAAACCAGGACCCATTTTATTTAATGCTAAGTCTTGGATACCAACACGTTTACCATCTGAGAAATCAACGCCACCACCCATAGGGATGTCTACTTCTTCTTGTTCCATAGCTTTGATGAATGTTTTCCATGATAAGTCTTTTTCATCTGCTGCTACTCTTCTTAAACCTGTTAAGAATGTTTCACCAGCGATATAACCTGCTAATGCATATGAGTTGTATGACATTTGGAAAGCTGTAACATATGATGTAACATCTGCTGGATTTAATGCGTAAGCATAGATAGCTTCTGCTGCTACCCAGTATTCTTCTGAGAATCCAGGAACGCCATTATCGTATACTAATGGTGCTAAGTTTTTGTATGATTGCCATAATAATGTACCGATTGCGTTTGTTTCAGCTGGTTTATAAACATATGTAGATGATGTGATATCTAACCATGCTGTTGTATAAGCTGTTCTTGTAGCTGTTAATGTTTCTGAAGCATATAATTTAGCTGCTAATGCTGTGTTAGCACTTACATATGAAGTGATAGTTTTAACATTGTCATAACCTGTTGTTTTGAAGTAATTTAAGATTTCTTCAAATGGTGCTTGGTTAGCTGCGATGATTACAACGTCACAACCGTGGTTCTTTAATGCTGTAACAGCTGTAGAGTGGTTAGTACCTGTTGTTGCATCTGTAGTAACAAATTTCATGTTGTCTCTTAATTCTTTTGGTAATTTTGCTGCTTGTTCTTGGATACCTAATAATAAACCAGTACCTGCTTCATCTGTTGTAGAAATAACACCAATTTTCTTACCGCCTAAACCTAAGTTACCTTCTGTTGTAGCAGCTGCTCTTGCTAATAATACAGCACCTTCTGCGTTATAGATAGGTTGAACTGACATAACTGCTTTTTCGTTACCTTTAGCTTCAGGATTGTATAATGCTGAAACACCAGTTGCTGCGTAAACCATAGGGATACCTTTGTCAACGATGTAGTCAACTGTAGCACCAACTGTAGGTGTACCGAAGTGACCAACTAATGCGAATACTTGATCTTCTTCTACTAATTTTTCTGTGTAAGTTAAACCTTGTTCTGCGTTGAAGTTATCATCGTAGTGTTTTAATTCAACTTTTTTGCCGCCGAAGCCGCCTGCATCATTATAAACTTTTAATGCTGCGTTTAAACCAATGTTAAATGGTTCACCAACTGCTGCGAATGCACCAGATGTAGCTGCTGTATTACCAATATAGATTTTATCTTCAGTAATACCTTGCTTACTGTCTGTAGCTCCATCACAACCTGTAGCTGTGATTGCTACTGCTGCTAGTAAACTAGCAAATAAAATGTTTTTTGCCTTCATCTTTTTCTTCTCCTTTATTATATATTTTTTGATGAAATTTTTATAATTAATATTGCAATGCAATAATTAATTTTACTTTGAACCACCAAGATAAGCTTCAACTAAGCGTTTATCATGGATTAATTCACTAGCTGGACCTTCAATAGAAATAGATCCTAGCTCTAATACGTATGCATAGTCAGCAATTTTTAAAGTTGCTAATGCATTTTGTTCAACAATTAAGATTGTTGTACCTTCTTTTTGGATTTCTTTTAATGTATTAAAGATATCTTTAATAATAAGTGGTGCTAAACCTAGTGATGGTTCATCAAGTAATAATACTTTAGGACTTGCCATTAATGCTCTAGCAATAGCTAGCATTTGTTGTTCACCACCAGATAGTGTTGAAGCTTGTTGTTTTCTTCTATCTTTTAAGATAGGGAACAATCTATAGACACGTTCTAAATTTTCCTTTAATTGTTTAGAAGCACTTATCTTAACTTTTTTACCATCTTTTTCAACTACTTTAGTTTTCAAAGAATAAGCTCCTGCTTTAAGATTATCTTCAACATTTAATCCATAGAATACTAATCTTCCTTCTGGAGATTGAGTAATACCTTTAGATGCAATTGTAAATGCTTTTTTATTAGTAATATTTTCATTATTGAAAACTACTTCACCACCGCTAGCTTTAATAATTCCACTGATAGTTCTTAAAGTTGTAGTTTTTCCAGCACCATTAGCACCTAATAATGCAACAATTTTTCCTTCTTCGATTGATAAATTAATTCCCTTAACTGCTTGGATAGGACCATAGTTAACTTGTAAATTTGAAATCTTTAATAGTTCCATAATTATTCCTCCTCAACTGATCCTAAATAAGCTGCTTGAACATCTTTATTAGCTTGAATTTCTTCAGGAGTACCAATTCCTAATAATTTACCAAAGGAAATAGCACAAACTGTATTACATACATCCATAACTAATCCCATATCATGTTCAACAAGTAAAATTGTACATTTATATTTTTCTTGAATCTTACGAATTAATTTAGTTAATTCAGCAGTTTCAGTATCATTTAAACCAGCTGCTGGTTCATCCAAGATAATTAATTGAGGATTATTCATTAAAGTTCTAGCAATTTCAATTCTTTTTAAAATGCCATATGGAAGTCCCCAACATAACATATTCTTGTAATTATTTAAATCTAAGAAATCTAATACTTCTTCTACTTTCTTACGCATAGCAATTTCTTCTTTTTGTAAAATTGGTAAATGTAAGAATTGTTCGAATAAATTAGAGTGATATTGAGAATGTGCTGCGACTAATAAGTTATCCATTACAGAAATTTCTTTAACCAACTCAACATTTTGGAAAGTTCTTACGATTCCTTTTTTAATTACATCATGAACTGCGTAATCATTAAGTGAAATTGTAGCTCCACTTTTTTCTAAGAAATGTAGTTCACCTGCTGTAGGTTTATAGAATTGAGTAATACAGTTAAATACAGTTGTTTTACCTGCACCATTTGGTCCAATTAATCCGAATATTTCTCCATCTTTTACTTCAAAAGATAAATTATCTACGGCTTTAAGTCCACCAAATTGCATTGTTAAGTTTTCAACTTTCAATACTACTCCTTCAGGTAAAGAATAAGATTCATTGTTACAATTTTCTAATGCTTTTGTAGTTTCATCTAATAAAGCATGAAGTTTTTCGATTGTTTTATTAAACTTAACTTCTCTTTTTGCTAATTCATCTTTTTCCTTAGCAAATAATTTTTCAGCTTCATTTTTTACAAATTCTTCTGATTCTTTTACTGCTAATTGGAAATCAGCTTTAACTTGTTCTAATTCATCAGCATCAGTAACAATGTATTTAGATAACTCATTACGAATTTTCTCTTTTTCTTCTTTTTCTTTTTGCTTTTTAAGTTCATCTAATTCATTTAGTCTTGCTTGATAAGCATCCCATCCAGATTCTTTATTTAATCTGTAATTTTGGATTGCTTCTCTTCTAAACCAATAATCTTTAGTATTGAACTTTAGCATTCTATTAACAATTCTTTTATTTACTTCTTCTTCTAAATTAGCAAATGCAAATGCTTTAATTGTTAATTTTTCATTTTCTTTTTCTTGAATCTTATCAACTTTCTTCAAATACTTTTCGTGAATTAAGACTTTATCTAATTCATAAAGTTCATTTTGGAAAGTGATTTTTTCTTTTAATGATTCAACCTTTGAGGATAATTTTCTATAATCACTAATGTGTGCCATATTTTTTTATCCTCCTTTTTTGTATAAATTTATAATATTTTACCTTAAGTTCTAAGAATAGTTGTGCAAGACCACCAGGATAGAACATAACGATAACAATTAATAATACCCCTGTTACAATACCCATAAATTCTGGGTGTTCAACAAAGAATGGAACGTTAATCAAGAATATTGATTGAATTCCGAAGATTAATAGAACACCAATTGAAGTACCCCATAACGATCTAGATCCACCAACAATAACCGCGCCAAGTATGTTAAGCGACATAGTAAGTGACAAGAATGTTGATGATGATGTTGCAATTGCTCTAGTAACCATGATATATAACATACCGCCAATTGAAGCATAAATTGTTGAAATAACAAATGCTAATAAACGATACTTAATCAAGCTAATTCCCATCGCTTGAGCAGCAGATGTAGAGTTTTTCATTGCAAGCATAGCACGTCCAGTTGGACTATTAATTAAATTATTAGTTAACCATAATAGGAAGACAAACATTGCTGTAATTAAGATAAATTTCATATTATTATCTAATTTAATAAATAAGAAAGTAATGTTTGAAATGTTAATCTTTGGCATTTGATTTAAGTTTTTGAAAACTTTAAATAAGATTTCAGCTAACCCTAAAGTTAAAATCGCCAAATACATACCTTCAATTCTTAATGAAATAAATCCAACAAATAATCCTATACCAGCAGCAACTACTACTGATAAGATTAAAGCTGTAAAGAATGACATTCCCATAACTTGGAATGCATAATATGCACAGTATGCACCAATTCCAGCAAATCCTGCAGTTCCTAATGATGCAAGACCTGAATAACCAAGTAACAAACAGAAACCAATCGAAATAATTGCATAAACAATTACTGATGAGATAGCTGTTGTTAATGATTTAGGAAGAATACCAAATTGAGCCAAGAAGTTTACTAAGCATAATATAACACCTAATAATGCATATTGTCCAATTGGGTGAGCAACTAATAATTTTAAACGATCTTTTAAAGTTTTATTTGATAAATCTTTATATACGCTTCTTTTAGAAGGCAAAATTAAACTCTTCTTCATAATTTACACCTTCTTTGCTATCTTTTTGCCAATAATACCATTTGGCTTAATATAAATAATAATCATTACAATGACATAAACGATTACCATATCCCATTGTGTAATAAATTCTAGGCCATCTACATAAGCAAAATAACCTAAAACCATTCTTAAAAGTGGAATAATAACAGCACCGACTAATGGTCCAATAAAACCTGTGAATCCTCCTAAAATACCTGCAAGGAAGGCATTTACTTGGAATTCTGTCATAAAGAATGGGCTGGCCATAACTCCATTTTCTCCTGTAAACATAACAGCAGCTAATGTACCAAGTCCACCAGCAATTCCCCAAGAAATAGCTGTAATAGCATATGTATTAACACCCATCATTTGAGCTACATATTCATTTGATGCAGTTGTTCTAACACCTAATCCCCATTTACTAAATTTTAATAGTAAGAATACAACTGTTAAGATAACAACTGTAATTCCTAAACATAATAATGAGTGAGGTGTAATTGTTAAAGTATCTCCGCCGATATTTAATACAATATATTCTGCATCTGTTAGAGGTGGCATTTTAGGTGGTTCCAAATAATTGAAAATCATTGGAATAATATTACCTAATAATGAAACTAAACCCATTGTGATAATTTGTTTACCAACTAAGTTAACATTTCTACCATTTCTAAAGATTACTATATCAACAAACAATCCGCATAAGATACCTACTGGAACACCAATTGCTAAACCTGCCCAAATATTCCAACCAAATGATGAAACTGTTTCAACTACAAAGTAAGAAGTAACATAACATCCTAAAGCTGCAATTGTACCTTGAGCAAAGTTTGTTGTTGCACTAGTTTTGAAGATTAATGTAACTGCAAATGTTGCAAGTAATAATACACATATATAAGTTATAGATGATATAAATGGTTGTAAAAATGGAACAATACCCATATATTATCCCCATCTAATGATATTAGCTGCCCAAGCATAGCCAATACCTGCTGCGATCATACAAACTACTGAGCCATCTTTAACTTTTCCTTGTTTTAATGCTAATTCTAATGATAAGATTTGGTCAATTTGACCTACATGACCGTAATCTTCTAAATAAATTGATTGATCTTCTCTTAAACCTAATTCTTTTAACATTGCATAGTGACCAGAGCGTTTCATATGTAATACATCTAAATAATCGATGTCTGCTCTTGTTAAGCCAGCTTTTCTACAAGCTTCATCAATACAATGATACCAGTTAGGCATTGATACTTCGTTTAATCTATCTTTCATTTTCTTAGGTTCCATTAATCTTAATGATTTTCTAGATTCTTCTAAGTTTTCATGAGTGATAGGATTATTGATACCACCGATTTCAACACCAGCAGTTCTTGAGATAGAACCATCTGACATTAATTTAGTACCTAACAATAAGTTTTTACCATAGTTTTTCTTTAAGATAATTGCACCGCCACCTGCAGCAAGATTGAACATCATTGACATGTTTGTATCTGCATAATCAACGAAGTCACCATTACGGTATCCACCAACTACCATGATTGTGTTGATTTCATCATCTGCGATAAGCATATCTTTTGCAATTTCCATAGCTGCAACACATGTACAGCATCTGTTTTGTACATCAATTCCCCATGCATTTACAGCACCAATTTGGTCTTGAATGTAAATAGCTGAAGTTGTTAATGGATATTCTTTCCATTCTTCACCAATACATAGGATAACATCAATTTCTTTTGGATCGATTCCAGTATTTTCTAAACAAGCTTTAGCTGCTCTAACGCCCATTTCTTGAGTACCATCATCATCACCAGGTACTGGTTTTTGATTGATACCAAGTTTTAGTCTTACTGCATCCTCACTCCAAATTCCGTTTGTTGCGTCAGAAATTTCTTTAGCAGTCATCATTTTGCTAGGTAAATAAGTACCAACGCCAACAATACCGACAGTTACGTCTTTCATTTTAAATAACCTCCTTATTATATATTTTTATTTGTTTTTTATTATAATCTCATGCCACCGTTAACTTCTAATACTTGACCAGTTACATAAGATGATTCATCACAAGCTAAGAATAATGCTGCATTAGCAATTTCATGAGGTTGTCCTAATCTCTTTAACATTGTTAATTTAGCAAAATCATCTAATAAGTTTTGAGGAACTGTTTTTAACATATCAGTCATGATATATCCAGGAGCAATTGCGTTACATCTAACGTTTGCACCTTTTCTTGCAAATTCTTTTGCCCATGTTTTTGTCATACCAATAACACCAGCTTTAGAAGCTGCATAGTTTGCTTGACCAATATTACCAAATACACCAACTACTGATGAAATATTGATAATTGATCCATAGTTATTTGTTTCCATTAAAGGCCCAAAATGACGTGTTAAATTAAATACACCTTTTAAGTTAACAGCGATAACTGCATCAAACATATCGTCTGTCATTTTTCTTGTCATAGCATCTTTAGTGATACCAGCATTGTTTACTAATACATCACAACGACCATATTTTTCTACAACATAGTCAAAGAATTCTTTACATGCTACTGTGTCTGTAATATTTAATTTGTATAATTCGATATTAGGATTTTCAAATGTTCCATCTCCCATATCAACTGCTACTACTTTTGCACCTTCTTTAGCAAAAAGTTCACACATTGCTGCGCCTAATCCTCTTGCGCCACCAGTTACTACTGCTACTTTACCTTCTAATCTCATTTCAATTTCCTCCTATATATATTATTTAACCTTTTTAATAACAACTGCAGTTCCCATACCGCCACCAATACATAATGATGCGAGACCTACGTTGAATTCTTCATGATGTTTTAATAAATATGTTAATGTTACTAAGATTCTTGCTCCACTTGCACCGACTGGGTGACCTAAAGCAATTGCACCACCATTAAGGTTTGTTTTTGCATAGATACTATCTTCAGTAACGTTATGTTGTTTAGATAATTCTTTAACAACACCAATTGATTGAGCTGCAAAGGCTTCATTTAGTTCTAAGACATCTAAGTCAACAAGATTTAATCCTGTTCTATGTAATACATCATTAACTGCTGCTACAGGACCTAGTCCCATAACTTGAGGATCAACTCCACCTTGACCAACACCAACAATTTCTGCAAGAACTGGTAAATCAAATTCTTTAACTGCTTCTTCACTTGCTACTAAGAAGAATGCTGCTCCGTCATTAATACCACTTGCATTACCAGCTGTTACTGTTCCTTGAGGATCAAATGCTGGGCGTAATGTTCCAAGTTTTTCGAATGATGTACTACGATTTGGATATTCATCTGTATCGAATACAATTTCTTTTTTTCTTTCTTTAACTACTACAGGAACAATTTCTTCCTTAAATGCACCTTCATCAACTGCTCTAATAGCTTTTAGTTGAGAATTGATTGCAAATTTATCTTGTTCTTCTCTAGTAATTTCATATCTTTTAGCGATATTTTCAGCTGTAATACCCATATGTACATTTGAATATGCATCTGTTAATGCATCATATACCATGTGGTCTACTACTTTAAATCCGCCCATCTTAACACCAGATCTAGTTGATTCAGGAATTAAATATGGTGCTGATGACATGTTTTCTGTACCACCAGCGATAACTACTTTGCTAAATCCTGCTTGGATAGATGTATAAGCGTTAATAACTGCTTTCATACCACTACCACAAACCATGTTCAAGCTATAAGCTGGAACTTCAATTGGTAAACCTGCTTTAATAGCTACTTGTCTACCGACTCCTTGTCCTCTACCTGCTGGTAAAACATTACCGCAAATTAATTCATCAACATGTTTAGGATCTAACTTAGTTTCCTCTAAAATGTTTTTTACTACAACTGCACCTAAATCTGCTGGATGTACACCTTTAAGTGTTCCAAGCATAGAGCCAATTGGAGTTCTTTTTGCTGCACAAATAAATACTTTATTCATCTCTAATTTCCCTTTCTATATTATTTATGTAGTAAAAATGTTTTATTTTTTTTACTTTTTAACCTTTTTAATTTCTTCAACAACTAATGGTAAGATAACATTTCCATCACCAACGATACCTAAATCAGCTACGTTGAAGATAGAAGCTGTTTTATCTTTATTTACTGCGATAATATAATCTGAATCTTCCATACCAGCGATATGTTGTACAGCACCACTGATACCGAATGCTAAATATAAATCAGGTCTAACTGTTTTACCTGTTTGACCAACTTGTTTAGAAGATGGCATTTTTCCTTCATCTACTAATGATCTTGATGTAGCTGTTGTACCACCTAAAAGATTTGCTAATTCATTAGCTATTGCTAATGATTCATCACATCCACAGCCTCTACCAACTGCTACTAATGCTTTTGCATCTTCAATTTTTCCTACTTCTTGTTTAGTTTTAACGTATTCTAAAACTTCAACTTTTGGTGAATCGAATTTAACTTTAACTTCTCTAATTTCAACTACTTCTTGACCTTTTTCTGCACGTTTCATAACGCCAGGTCTAACTGTAGACATTTGTGGACGGTGATCTGGACAAATAATTGTTGCAAATAAGTTTCCACCAAATGCAGGTCTTGTTGAGAATAATTGACCATCTTCGTTGATTTCTAATTTTGTACAGTCAGCTGTTAAACCAGTATTAATTCTTGCTGATAATCTTGGAGCTAAATCTCTACCAATACTTGATGCTCCTATTAATACCACATTTGGATCAACAACTTTGACGATTTCTGCGAATGCATTTGTATATGTTTCATTTAAATAGTGTTTTAAACATTTATGTTCAACATAACATACAACATCTGCACCTGAATCTTTTAATTCATTAGCTAATTTTGAAGCGCTATCACCGATAATTGCTGCTACTACTTTAGCGCCTTCTACTTTTGAAGCTAATTCTCTTGCTGCTCCGCATAATTCATAACCTACGTTTTGAATAACGCCATCGCGTTGTTCTACGAATACTAAAATATCTTTACTCATATTTATCACCTATATAATGTGTCTTTCTTGTAGTTTTTCTACGATTAATTTAGCAGCTTCGTGAGCATCTAATCCATCTCTTACGTCATGGTTAGCGCTGTATTCTTTATTTCTTGTTGCAGCAACTTTAGTTGGAGAACCTTTTAAGCCTAATTCGCTTAAATCAGCTTCGATATCTGCTGCTGTCATTGTAACGATTGTTCCTAAGTCCATATTACTTGTTACATCAATAATACCTCTAACTCTCATATAACGAGCTTCAACAGCACTTGCTAAAACTGTAATTAATGCTGGTGAAGGAACTTTTAATACTTGGTAAGCATCTTCGAATTGACGAGTTACTTTGAATCCATCTTCTAATTTAGTAACACTTGTAACATAAGAAACTTGTGGTAAGTCTAAGTGTTCTGCAATTTGTGGACCAACTTGTGCTGTATCGCCATCGATAGCTTGACGACCTGTGATAATTAAATCATAGTCAAATTGTCTAATAGCTGTTGCTAAAGCTTTAGATGTTGCAAGTGTATCAGCACCAGCAAATGCACGGTCTGTTAATAAAACACCTGTGTCTGCTCCCATAGCAACTGCTTCTGCTAAGACTTTCTTAGCTTGTAATGGGCCCATTGTAATAACTGTGATATGTGCACCATATTCTTCTTTTAAGCGAATAGCAAATTCTAAACCAGCTTTATCATCTGGGTTCATAATGCTAGGAACGCCATCTCTTTTTAAAGTACCATCTGGATTAATTTTTACTTCTGAAGTATTAGGTACTTGTTTAATACATACTACTATTTTCATACTCTTTTACCCTCCCTAATTAACGAAGTAATGCTCCTGAGATTACCATTCTTTGTACTTCTGATGTACCTTCATAGATTTCAGTAATCTTAGCATCTCTCATCATACGTTCAACTGGATAATCTCTAGTGTATCCGTATCCACCAAATAATTGGACACATTTAGTTGTAACTTCCATAGCTGTTTCAGCTGCAAATAATTTTGCCATAGCTGCTGCTACAGAAACATCTTTTGCTTTATTTTGTTTTTTATCTGCTGCTGCAAAAACTAATAATTTAGCAGCTTCAATTCTTGCTTTCAAATCAGCTAAAACGAATTGTGTGTTTTGGAAAGCTGAAATTGGACGACCAAATTGTTTTCTTTCTTTTACATATGCTACTGTTTCTTGTAAAGCGCCTTCAGCAATACCTAATGCTTGAGCTGCGATACCAATTCTACCACCATCAAGTGTTCTCATAGCAATTTTGAAACCTTCGCCAATTTTACCTAAAACGTTTTCTTCAGGAACGAAGCAGTTTGTGAAGATTAATTCACAAGTTGATGATCCTCTAATACCCATCTTAGCTTCTTTTTTACCAACTCTGAATCCTTCATATGTTGATTCAACTAAGAATGCTGTGATACCTCTTGTACCTTGTGATTTATCTGTCATTGCAAAGATTACATATAAATCTGCATAACCAGCGTTTGTAATAAAGATTTTTGTACCATTTAATACATAACCGCCTTCAACTTTTTGAGCAGTTGTTTGTTGATATGATGCATCAGTACCAGCGTTAGGTTCTGTTAAACCAAAAGCACCTAACCATTCACCGCTTGCAAGTTTAGGAACATATTTTGATTTTTGTGCTGGAGTACCATTTTCCATAATTGGAGCAATACATAAAGATGTATGAGCTGAAACGATAACACCTGTTGTAGCACAAACTTTTGATAATTCTTCTACAGCTGTGATATACATTTTCATGTCACCACCAGCACCGCCTAATTCTTTAGGTACATTGATACCTAATAAACCGATTTCAGCCATTTTCTTAACTGTTTCTGCTGGGAATCTTTCTTCTTCATCAACTTCTTTAGCTAAAGGTTTTACTTGGTTTAAAGCAAAGTCTTTAATTAAATCATTGAACAATTCATAACGTAAGCTTAAATCTTCCATATTTATTAACCTCTATTCATGATTAATGCTGTACCAGAAATAACAACTTTACCGTCTTGATTTCTACATACAGTATTTAATTTAATACGACATTTTTCAGGAATTAATTCGATAATTTCTACTTCTGCAGTAATTGTGTCACCAATGAATACTGGTGCTAAGAACTTTAATTCTTGTCCCATATAAATTGAACCTGGACCAGGAAGTTTATTTCCTAATACTGCTGAGATAAGACCACTTACTAAAATACCGTGAGCTACTCTTTTACCAAAGATTCCTTTCTTTGCTGTTTCTTCATCCAAGTGAACTGGATTGATGTCTGTTGATACGCCGGCAAATAAAATTACGTCAGTTTCTGTAATTGTTTTACTAGTTGATGCCTTCATACCTAATTGGAAATCACTAAAAGCCATATTTTTATCCTCCTATATGTTTAAAAATTTTTAACTCTTTGATTTTCCTAAAAAATGAATGGTCATTCATTTTTATTTCGTGCAAATAGATTGTAACAATTACAATCCTTATTTTTTATGCACAACTTCTACCACCGAAGTACTAAATAAATTATGAATTTCTAAAAAACTGAATGGTCGTTCATTTTTTTGGTAAAAAAATATAAAATTTTTGATAAATGAACTATAAATATGTTAAAAATTTTCTTTAATATATTATTATATTAAAAAAAATATCAGCTTTTGTCAACAATATTGATTACATAGTCTAATATTTTGGCTAAAAAATTGACAATATGCCTTAAAATCGATAAAATAATTACGAAGGTTGGGATGAATATGGAAATAATTTTACCAAAAACTAAAAATGCAAAAGAAAAGTTTGCACGTATTATTGAAGCTGCTGATAATGAGTTTTATCTTCATGGCTATGAAAACACTACAATTGCCAATATCACTTCTGCTGCAGGCATGGCTGTAGGTACTTTCTATTTGTATTTTAAAGATAAAATATCCTTGTATCACTATATCCTATCCGATTATCAAGATCGATTAAGAAGATACATTCAAGCAAAGATTGGAAATTGCAATGATAGATATGAAAAAGAAAGAATAGGTCTTATTGCATGGTTAGAATTTACTAATGATAACCCAAGAACTTATACTATAATTTGGCAATCACTTATTGTTGATAAAAGCTTATTTGTTGACTACTACTCTAAATTCTCTAGAAGTTATGAAAGAGGCTTAACAAATGATAAAGATCAATTAATTGATGTAGATTTTAAAACACTTGCATTAGCATTAATGGGCATTTCATCTTTCTTAGGATTAAAATCAATGCTTGAAAATGATCGCAAGCTTGAACCAGATGAAATCGAAAAGATGGCTGATGACATCATGAAGATACTTAAAAACGGATTATTTAAATAAAAAAGGAGTAAGCACACGCTACTCCTTTTCCTTTCCTAATACTCTATTTGCAATTAATTTGTCACTTGTAACTCCTGAAATATATGGATGCATAATATGAATCAATATCTCATCATTTACTGTCCATACTTCAACTGGTATTTTTGCTTTTTTACACTTATTTATACAACTACTAAATGTATACATAAATCCTAAATCTAAAAATACTTGATTATTTTTCTTTTTCAAACTTAACGCTTTTTCCAAATCTTCATCTTTAAACTTACTTGATAAATATCCAAGTCTTAAATAATCGTTACTTTCGTTTGCATAAACAAGATAATTATACTCAAAAGATATCCAAGTTGATTTTGTTCTAAGCCCTTTTTCATCTATATAATCAACTAATGTTGTGATTTGCTCTTTTGTATAATTTCCATTTGCTTTTAATTCAATATATGGATGAAGATCTATTTCAATACATAAATCTATAAACTCCATAAATGTTGGTATTTTAGTTCCTTTATATTCATCGCTAAACCAACTACCGAAATCATATTGTAATAGTTCTTCATAAGTTAAATCAGAAATATTTCCTGTTCCATCACTTGTTCTATCAATTGTCGAATCATGAAGCAACACTGCTACACCATCTTTTGTAAAAGATACATCACATTCTGCATAATCAAATCCCTTTTCTTTAGCCATTCTATATGCAGGTAATGTATTTTCAGGTGCACCAATTGAATAACCTCTATGGGCAATTGATTTTATACTATCATATCTTTCACCAATTCCTCCATAAAGGAAAAATACTGTTAAACCTACAGCTACAACAAAAGATAATAGTCCTATTAAAACTTTTTTTAAAATGGATTTCATGATTATTATTTCCTTTCTAAATAATTAGTGGATCAAATGAATAAATACCATAAATAGTTTCATCTTTATAGCTTATATAAAATTCATTTCCTTTATATTCATCTATAGGTATAAATTCGTTTTTTGTATTAATGATTATATATTCAATATTAATATTAGATACATCATCAATCTTTTTTATATTTATTCGATTATATTCCAAATCTATTACTGCTCCATCAAGAACATATAATGTTGGTTTTCCAAATTCATGTTCGGCTGTAGAAACAAATTCTCCAGTATATTCCAATTTTCGGTAATCCCCCGCAACATGAAATTTCGGTAAAAAATCATATCTTTCATCTTCTATTTTAAAACTGCACAAAGAACAAGATGCATAATACTTTCCTTCATTATATTTTGCATTTTTAACTCCAAATTCAAAATCCAACGTGCAAAACATTTCCGATATATGTATTTCTCTTTCATATGTTATTGAAATCGTTTTCATAGAAGTTGAAGAATCAATAGTAGATGAAGAGGAAGAAGAAATAATATTATTACAAGAGCAAAGTAAGATAACACTTAATAGACACATTAGTTTTTTCATATTACAAGCTCCTTTCTACCATTTTATAGGTTTTTTATTCTCATCATAATGCCAATAATTTCCGTTAGAAAAAGGTTCACTTTCACTATAAAAATATACTGTCAATCCATTAGAAACGTAATTCACTTTATTCCATTCATCTTGTGTTCCCTTATAATACAAATATTTAAGATTATCACAATTTAAAAATGCGCTTTCATGTATATGAGTAACACTAGCAGGGATTTCAATATATTCAATTAGTTTTGCAGAATCAAATGCGTTGTATGAAATACTAACTATATCATCAGGAATTATAGTAGTATTACAACCAGCCAAAAGAACTCCAGTATTGGTATGAATTATCGCATTACAATCATTACGAGAATCAAAAACATCATTATCTTCAGATACATCAATATTTTTTATGTTAGGACAATTAGAGAAAAGATTTCCTTTAATATATTCCACATTTTTACCAATCACAACTGACTCTAATTTTTCACAATTATAAAACGCGTTATCTTCTATGACTAAAATATTATCAGGGATTTCAACGTTTAATAATTCATTTGCATTAAGGATTCCACCAAAAGAATATACATATTGATTTTCCCAAAAATTAGGAATAACAATTTGTAAAGATTCAAAATCTTTGTATCGAACACCTATACATTCATTAATGTAATATGTGTCATATACAGATAAGTATTGCATTGATTCATGATATCCACAATTACAATAGCCATTCACCATATCATGATTACTATAATTAAATGATTTTGTACACTTTAAACAATAATCATAATGATAATCATTATTATATAAATAAACTTTTTCTGCATGGTAATAAGGTGTTTCTATAATAAAAGCAAAAGATTGACCGTCAATCTTATATGTAAATTTACTTAAGCCAAAACTTTCACAAGTAGCTTTTTTTATAATTTCTTCTTTATAATCAGCATTATTAATAATAGGTAAATCTAGGATTTCAGTATGATCCGTGTGTATTTCACACTCTCTACTTATTTTTCCAGCAGAATTTAAAGTAGGTTCTAGTAATAAAGACCAAGAATTATATTTGCAAGACTTTGAACACGATGACAAAGAAAATAATATAAAATATAATACTAATACTATTCTTTTTTTCATTTTATTCACATCCTTTAAATAATTATAACATATTTTCAATATTTTTTTTGATTTATGATATAATTTATTATGGTGATTTGATGATTAATAAATTTAAGTACTCTAACACAAATAAAAGATATCATACATTCGATTACTACTTAAAGAATAAATATGGTTGTAAAGTATTTAAAGTTGCTTTAGATGGAGGATTTTCTTGTCCTAATAGAGATGGAAAAGTAAGTAAAGGTGGATGTATTTTTTGTAGTGAGCTTGGAAGTGGCGAATTCACAGGCGGAAGAGGTTTAAATTTAGATTTACAATTCGAAAAGCAAAAAGAAATTATGCATAATAAATGGCCTGTTGCCAAGTATATTGCATACTTTCAATCATATACAAATACATATGCTCCAGTAAGTTATTTAAAAGAATGTTTCGAGCGCTTTGTTAATAAAGATGGAGTTGTTGCAATTGCCCTTGGAACTAGACCAGATTGTTTACCAAAAGATGTCTTAGATTATCTTCAAGATTTAAATAAAAGAATACCAGTTGTTGTAGAGTTAGGATTACAAACAATTCACGATGAAACAGCTCTATTTATTAACCGAGGATATCCTTTCATTGTATTTGACAAAGCAGTTAAAGAATTAAACAAAAGAAACATCCCTGTAGTAGTCCATTTAATCAATGGTTTACCTAATGAAAACAAGGATATGATGATTGAATCTGCGAAGGTTATTTCTAAATATAAATTGCATGGTGTAAAGCTTCACTCTTTATGTTTATTAAAAAACACAAAACTAGCGAAAATTTACGAAGAATCTCCATTTCCAATTCTTGAAAAAGATGAGTATATTGAGATTATGAAAGAGCAAATAAGATACTTCGCGCCAGAGGTCATAATTGAGCGTATCACAGGTGATGCAAAACGCAGTGATTTAATTGCTCCTTTATGGGGGTTAAAAAAGACTGTTATTGCAAATGATTTAGATAAATTAATGCATAAAGAAGATGTCTATCAAGGTGATAAATATGAGTCAAATGCAGTCACCTATTCACATGATAAAATACTAGAAATTCAAAACAAAAACGTAGCGATTGATGCTACATGTGGAAATGGTCATGATACCTTATTTTTAAAAGATTATTTTGATAAGGTTTATGCGTTCGATATTCAAGAATTAGCAATAAGAAGATGTCAAAAAAAGTTTGTAAACATTAATAACATTACCCTAATTCACGATAACTTTATTAATATAGATAAACATATTTCAGAACCTGTTGACTGTGTACTTTATAATCTAGGTTTCTTACCTGGAAGTGATCATAAAATAAAGACTAATTATAAAGAAGTTATTGAATCTTTAAATAATGTATATCCTTTATTAAATAAAAATGGAAAAATCATTATTGTTTCTTATACTAAACATGATGAAGGATATGAATTTGAACATATAAAAAACGAGTTTGATAAACTAAATTATCTATACTCGTTAACAATTCATAATGATGAAAGAATATTTATAATAACTAAAGATTGATTACTTTATCAATCTTTTTTACTATATTTTCATAATCTCTTGCACCGTATACTATTCTTAAAACTTTTATTACATTTTCCTCAAAAACATATATTATTAAATAATTATTAACTTTTATTTTTCTTAATGAGTCTTCTTTAAAATATTCATTATTAAAAATAGGAAAACTATTAGGAAAATAACGTATCGTATCCAAAGCTTTAAAGATACTTTTCTTAAAACTATTAGCAGCCGTTTGATTAAATAAATTGTAACAGATATAATTATAAATTTTTATAATATCTTCTCTTGCTAATGTAGTTAAGAAAAGCTCATATTTATATGCCATATTTATCTTTTAATTCTTTTATAAAGTCTTCATATGACATTAAAGGAGCACCATTTCTAATTTCCTCTAATGCAGGATTTACTAAATCAGCAATACGTTTCTTTTCCATCATTTCTTCATATGCTTTTAAACTCATAATTACAGCTTCACCATAACCATTTTTTGTAATTACAATCGGTCCATCTGTCTCATTACACATTTTCAAAATATTAGCTGTATTTTTTAGTTCATTAACAGGTATGATTTTTGGTAAACGTTCCATATACAACCCTCCTTGGTATTATTATACCATAATTATACCATAATACAACAAATAGATTATACTTTCATCACTACTATATAATTCTAACATTGATATAACAATAATGCGTCCTAACTTAATCTTATATTAATAATGAAAAAAGCCCAGGCATAAGCCTAGGCTAAAAAAGATAATAACCGAGGAGATTAGGTTATATCTTTATTAACTAAATAGAGTTAGCTACATCATATGCTGATTTAGTAGCGTTATCTAAATTACATGGTGCTCCATCTTTACAGTCACCAACATAGTGAACGTTAGCTTTAACACCTTCTAAATCAATTCTTACTTTGCTACTTGCAAGCGCATTTACTACATAGTCACCTTCAACAGTTTTAATTTCTGTAGTATTGCCATCTTTATCTAAAACAGCAACTTTTACAAAGTTAGAACCGATTTCTAAAATTTTATGATTTGTTAATGTAACAACATTGTGTAATTTGAATTCTTTTAAGATAGTTGGAAGAATTGTTGATGATTCTTCTCTAGCAATCTTGTCTGTCATTTCTACAATAGTAATATTGCAACCTTGTTTTAGTAGATATTCTGATGTTTCAACACCTACTAAACCACCACCGGCAACAATTACGTTACCATTTACTTTTGCTTTTTCAGCTAAAATATCCCATGAATCAATAGCATTTTCGATTCCAGGAATTCTTGGATGAGCATTTACTGCACCAACTGCAACGATTACATCATCATAATTATTTGCTTCTTCTTTGACAAATTCATGATTCAATACAACATTAATATTATACTCGTTAATAATTTCGTCATAATATTTACAAATTCTTAACATTTCATCTTTTCTAGGAGGAACTGAAGCAATGTTAATTTGTCCATATAATTTGTCAGTTTTTTCAAATACTGTAACCTTATGTCCTTTAATAGCAGCAACTCTTGCAGCTTCTAAACCAGCTACTCCACCACCAATAATAGCAATGTTCTTACTTTCATTTGCAGGAGTAATAATACGTTTATATTCATAGCCGTTTTCTGGATTCAATACGCATGCTAAGAATTTTCTATTTTGGATGTTATCTGTACATCCTTTATTACACATAATACAATTTCTAATTAAATGAGCTTGTCCTGCTTCTAATTTATTAACGATGTCAGGATCACATAATAATGGTCTACCAAATGCAACAAAGTCACAAATGCCTTCGTTAATTAATTCTTCAGCCATATTTACATCTAAAACACGACCAACGATTGAAACTGGAATTGATACTACGTCTTTAATTGCTTTTGCATGTTCTTTCATAAATGCATAAGGTCTTGTTCCCATTGCCGGAATTGTATCATTCATGTTGCCTGTGTGGTTAGCTTGTGCAACGTGGATTGTATCTACACCATGTTGTTCTAAGATTTTTGCAAATTCAATTGCTTCTTCTAAAATAATTCCACCTTTACCCATTAATGAGCCATCTTCTTGAACTGTAACGATTGGTAATTTGTATTCAATCATTAATGATGGAGCGGCTTCTTTAATAGCTGTTACTACTTCTAAAGCGTATCTAATTCTGTTTTCAAAAGCTCCACCATATTCATCTGTTCTATGGTTTAAGATAGTTGAACATAATGAACCTAATAATCTATCACCGTGAACTTCAATAGCATCAATACCAGCTTCCATAGCGCGTCTTGCTGATTGAGCTAATAAGTTCTTAATAGAATCTAATTGTTCTTTTGTAGCTTCACTAACAAAATGTAACATATCATGATGTAATTTTGCATATGCATCTCTTGTTACTTTTTGAGCTTCTGCACTTTTAGCAGCAAATAATTCTTCATTTCCAGCTGCTTTAGCCATTTGAGCTTCTTTATTTAGCATCATTGACATTCCAATTAATCTTCCTACTCCTGGAACATCATATTCAGGATGGAACAATTGTAATGCAACTTTACAATCATATTCATGTAAAGCATCAGCTAATTTTTTAAATGTTGGAATTTGAGAATCATCAAATAATTTAGGTGTTGGAGAAACTGTTCTTACAGGTGCAACGTCACCGATAACAACATAACTTACTCCACCTTGAGCTAATCTTTTATAGAAATTTAAAGAATGTTCGCCGATTGATCCATCTCTTTCTTCATATCCTGTTGTTAGAGGTGGGAACATTACTCTATTTTTCAAAGTTAAATTCCCCAATTTAATGGGTTCTAATAATTTCATAACTAATATCCCTTTCGACTTAAATCCAAGGCCTTATTAGGCCTTAGATAAATTAATTAATAATTATTCAGCAACTACTGTAACTACTACTGTATATGTATCTTTTGTAGCAATTTTAGCACATTGCATTCCACCGAATGTTTGTGTAGCAACACCATTAACTGTAATTGATTCTACTTTGTATCCTGCTTTTGGAGTAACTACTACTGCAATCCATTTTGTATCGCCAAATGGAGCTTCGCCATTTTCAACAACTGTTTGATTTGTTGGTGCACTTACATCAAATGATTTAACTACGATTGATTCACAGTTAGCATTTTCTGTAACAACAATTGTTGCTGCATCTTGTGATGCTGCTCCAGCTACTTTAGTTGTAACTGTAACTGCATAATCACCAGGAGTAGCAATTTTGAAACAATAATAACCACTCATAACGAATGCATTTTGACCATTACATGTTACTTTATCAATTTCATAACCTTCAGCAACTGATAAAGAAACTGCGAACCAGTTATTTTCTCCGATAGGAGCTTCACCATTTGTAACAGGTGTGAATGTACCTGGTTGTCCACCATTTAATGGGAACCAAACAACGCCTTTAGATGTTGCTTGTGAACCTTCAACTGAAACTGAAATTTTAGCAACTTGTGCTAATACATCGCTTCCTTCGAAGTTAACTACTACTGATTTTTCACCTTCAGCAACTGTGAAGCAGTAATATCCGCCTGCTTGTGCTGGAGGAACTAATGTTTCTGATTTACCACCATAAGAAACGTTTAATACTGTATTGTTTCCTGCTGGTGTAACTTTAACGCATAACCAGTTTCCTACTGGAGCTTCATCACCTGAAGCTAATTTTGACATTGATGTGAATCCACCTGGAACACATGTATAAACTTCAACTAAACCTTTTTCGTTTGCTGGGATAACAATTGTACCACTTGTAGCATGGTGTTCAATTGTATTTAATTTATTAATTGTTGCACCATATTCTGCATCTAATACTCTTGAACCTGTTAAGTGTAATACAGGAGCTGGTGTCATAATAGGCATTGATAATTGAGCATCATTATATGTAATATTGAAATCTGTAACATAACCTTTTTCGTTTGTTTCAACTGTAACGTTAGCACCTGGTTCACCACTTAATTCACTAACGCCACCATCTGTTTGGTAAGCAACATATTCTAATTCACTGTTAACTTTTAATCCACCATCAACTTTTTTGATCATTTCAACTGGATCATCAAAGTATTCTTCAACTGTAACTGTTTTTGAATTTAATAAGAATTCTGAATGTTCATATTCATTAATTCCACCATAAACTAATGAATCTGGAGTAATGAATCCTGCTTCTCTATTTGAAACTTTCTTCATTAATTCAGCGATTTTTGTTAATGCAGCTGCTTCGTTTTCTAAAGTAGCTTCACTACCCATTGTTGATTCTAAATACTTGTAAGCTTCGCCGTCTTTCCAAACTAATGCTTCAACTGTCTTGTCTTCTGTTTCAGTTAAAGTATTACGGCCAACTCTTTTAGCATGTAGATATAAACTACCTGCAGTAAAATCTGCTTCGATTGTAGTTACATCTTTAATTGTTCTTGCGAATGCTTTTGCACTTGCGCTTTCTGATACAACGTCTAATTTGTAATCAGCTGTGTATGTTAATGATACTGTACCATTAACTTTTTCTTCGAATGTAGCAACTAATTCATCAGCTTTTTCACGATTAATAGCTTTATCTGTAGGTGTACATCCTGCTGCAACTGATGCTAATAATAATGCTGCAACAATTGCTTTACTAGTTCTTTTCATACTTTTTCTCCCTTTCTTTTATTATTTTATTTAAAGGCTTATTAGCCTATAAAACCTAACTTTTTGAAGTAATCAAATACTTCATATATTTCTTTTTCCCATAAATCCCAAGTATGACCATATCCTGGAACATACTTATATGAAACTCCAATATTATTTTCTATTAAGAATTTATCTAAGTTTCTGCTTGCATCGATTATAAAATCATTTTCTCCAATGCTTAAATAAACGTTTAATTTATTTCCCCTTGCATTTAAGAAATAATCTTTTAAATAACCATATTTTGATTCATCTAAGAAATCTGGTTTTGTTGCTGGTGACAATGCAATACATGCACTATATCGATCTAAATTTCTTAAATAATGATGCATTGCTCCATATCCACCCATTGATACACCGGCAATAATTAATGGTCTTTCTTTAGATAAGTTTTTAAAATTACCATACATATAATCTAATACATCATTTTCAATGAAATCATACCAATCATCCATTGTTCCATGATTTAAATACCATCTATTTTCACCGTTAATAAATACTGCTGCAACACCATTTTGTTCACATAATCTTTCAACTGCAGTATTTGATTGCCAAGCATATTCATTGTCACCAAATCCACATAGGAATATCACTAATGGATAAGTGACATCCCTATTTTGGTAATAATTAATATCTTTATTTGCTAATGTTCCATGAAGGTTAAGTGAAGGAATTAATGCTTTAATTTCAACTTTTCTTAGTAAACTTTTTGAATAAAATTCAATTGAATACTTAGCCATTATTTTTTAACTCCACGTTCACACATTAATTGAAGATAATATTTTGTCATTTCATATGTACTACGTCTTTCTTCTTGAATAGAAGTACCAACAGATCCAACAAAGTAAGGTAAATTTTTAACTTCGTTATAATCTTTATCATTTTGACATGTACCTACGTTTGCAAAATAAACTCCACGATTGTTTGCTTCTAAAATTGCAGCGTTTCTATTAGTGTCATCTTGTACTGAGATAATTAATTCAGCACCTTTATTACACATAGCAATTGCTGCTGTTTTTTGGTCATTAGCACTTGTGATATCTTCATCTACTAAGAATTCACAATTATAAATTCTTCCTAGATATCCTTTCATATAATTAATATAAGCTGCTACTGAGTCATTAACTGAACCAGGTTTTAAAATACCAACTTTTACTTTTCTACCTGTATCGACTGTTTCAACCATACCTTTATTTGCTTCAAATAATTCTTGGATATCTTCAAATTTTAAGTTAGTACACCAATCTTCTAATGCTTTAGCATTATTAAATTCGCCACCTGCTTCAAAGAATTTATCAATATTAGATTTTCTAATTGTAGGACCAATTTCGTCATCTGCGATTCTATCAATTGCAGAATAAGTATAATAATCTTCTAATGATTTTACTTCCCATTGAGTGATACTTAATCTCAATGCTTCATCATTTTCAGTTCTTAATGCATTTCCTCTTACAGCATTAACTCCTGCTGCAAAAATTGGAGCGATATGACATGAATACTTAGAAATTAAATAATTTAATGATCCATCTTCAAATGCTGCTTGATATTGTGTTGAGAAACCACCCATTGTAGCATTTTGTGTACTTGGTGAGTTAGCTTTAATTTGAGCTGAAGCAAACTCTACACCATTACAAGTTGAAATAACTGCCATTGGTTTTCTTTTTGTCAAAGGTCTAGTAAATTGTAAACTTGTATCCCAAGTTTGGTTATTTACCATATAGATTTCTGCATCTTCTGGTAATTTAGAATTTGACATATCAATTTTGAAGTTACGAGCATCTTTTTCATATTCGTGTCCAGTTACTTGAACTCCATATTCATTTAATGCATCCAACATACCTAACCATCTATTTGTAAAGTGTTGTCCATCTTGACCATAGTAGTTATATAGTGCGAAGAATAATTGATTGTTTGTATCTTTAATCCAATCTTGATTAGCACCGCCGCCACCATTTGGATCAATGAAAACAAATAAGTTATCACATGAAGTTACAGTTACTGTCATAGCAAGTGCTGCTAATGATGCTAATAATTTAGTTTTTCTCATAACTACTCTCCTTTCTTGACGGGGTTTAAATATTTTTCTTTGGCCAGATACCTCTTCATCTTGACCCAGTTAATAAATCTATTCTTATCAACCATGTATACTAAGACTGCGAATACGCTGAAACCATTAATTAAGCTTTGTACGTCTGCTGTAAAACCAATTGATGTAGCAGCATCCATACCTAAAGTTAACATTGATGTTGAGAATACAGCTAATGTTAAACCAATAATTTGATTGCTATATTTTGCAATAATTCCACCAATGAAGATTGGTAAGAAGTTTTTAAATACTGTACTTGATGAACCTAAGTCAGTTTTAATTTGAATCATTGATTGACCTGTTAAGTCGATTGTTTGATATAAACCAATTAATGCACCTGCTAAGATGTAGCATATAATACAGTTTCTAATTTCTTTGATACCAGTATCTACTGAAATCTTTTGATCATAAACTAATGCATTTTTATCATAACCAAATCTTGTATAACAGAATGCAAATGACATAATAATCATAACAATTACAAGAATTGGAATAATGATAATTGGTTCTAAGAAGAAGTTACTTGTAATCGCACTAGATTTAATAACTACTTGGTTATTACTACCTGCAATTACTTTTGCAATACCTTCATACACTAAACACATACCTAATGATGTAACAATTGGAGGAAGTTTTAAAACAATAAAGATAATGCTATGAATAAATCCTAAGATCATACAGAAGACAATTGTTAATCCTAAGAAAGCAAAGATATTACCAACTGTATCTAATCCAGGAACAATTTTTGATGCAAGTAATGCACCTAAGATTCCAGTTGCTCCTAACGCAAAGTCCATACGACCTGAGTTTAAGTTTGAGTTTAAAGCTAATGCTGCAACTAATGTAAGAACAATAGTTTTAACAAAAGCCATAGTATTTTTTAAAGTACCAATTTTATCACCAGCATCGAATAAAGGTTCACCTGAAATTGATGATAAAATAACTGCGATTAATGTTAAGACAACAGGAACTCCAAATGAGAAGAATAAATTTCTACCTGTTTTTCTTAAAGGACGACTAGATGTAATTGGATTTGTATTGTATTTAATAGGTTTTAAATAATTCATAATCTACACTCCTTTCTATCTAGCTAACATCTTAGGACGAGTGCTATACATATTAGCAAAACTTACAATTAAGAAGATAATTCCTTTTGCTAAGAATCTATAGTCAGCTGCTCCACAAGATCTAAATAATTCGTCTAAGAAGATACAGAAGAATGCACCGATAACAGCACAACTTACTTTACTTCTTGGACCACCTGATGTTGTCATACCACCAAATACGATTGCGATAACAACATTTAAACCGATTGTATCTAGGATTGTACCAGTTGAGAATGAACTTCCTGATTTATAAGAAGCAAATAAGAAACCAGCAATACCTAAACCAACACCTGAGATAGCGAATGAAATAATACCTGTTTTCATTAATGAGACGCCGCTATATTTAGCTGCCATACTATTTGAACCAATAAATTTATTTCTTCTACCCATCTTTGTATAATTGAAGATTGCCCATAATAACAAGAAGAAGCAAACTAAGAATGTAGCATATACAATTGTATGGCCTGGCATTCCTGGTTTTACTGCTAACTCGTTACCTTGAGTTTTTAAAATAACTGCGTGAACTGAGTTTAAAATATTTAACATTGTTAATGTCATAACCATAACTGGTAAATCTAAAACATTTGCTAAAACCGCATTTACAATACCTAATACTGCACCTAATGCGATTGACAAGATACAAGCAAGTGCAACGTTTCCAGTTGAGTTATATACAATAGCTGCAATAGTAGCACACATTAAGCTCGCAGGACCTAATGACATATCAAATGATCCACTTGAATAAATGTAAACTGCACCAGTAGCAACTACTGCAACGAATACACCATTATTAATAACGTCTGTTAAATTTCCTTTATAACCAGTAATTGCATTGCTTATATAGAAAGCAATAATAACTGCAATTAACATGAATAATGGAACTAAACCTGTATAAGTTGCTTTATTTGTTAATGTACGTTTTAAGTTAAGTGTTGCTTTTTGTTCAATAATCATTGTATTGATTGAATCTTGCACAACTCTTCTTTTTCCAGTAACAACTTTTAAAATATTAGAATAATCGTTGTAGAAATCAAGTTTTTGTAACTTGATATCTTTTTCTAAAAGATCATAGTTATTGTGTTCTTTAATTCTTGCTCTTTTAGCAACAATTTCAGCACCCTTAATACTATCTTCATATTCTTTTGAAGTTGGATCTAAATTAGCTTTAATAGCTTCGATAGATTCAACTCTTGTTTTTTCGATTTCAGCTAAAGCTTTTTCAGTATTAATTTTTAATTCTCCTAATTCTTCTTTAATTTTATTTTGAAGTTTAGGAAGTAAATCATATTTATACTCTGCTTTAATATCTTCAACTAAATCTTTAATTTCTAATTTTCTTTCTACTTTTTCTTCTTTAGTTAAGGAAGAAACTTCTGAAATTCTTGTTAATAATGTTTCACTAAATCTAAGTGAACTACGTAATTTTAAATCACTATATTTCATAATCTTCCTCCTTCCTAAATCATGTATTTAATAATTTCTTCTTGATTTAATTCAGGACTACGAGTAAATTCTTTTGTGATTTCTCCATCCTTCATAATGATGATTCTGTCAGACATACCAATTAATTCAGGTAATTCTTCAGAAATCATAATGATTGATTTTCCATCTTTTTTCATTTTGTATAGTAATTGATAGATGAATTGTTTTACACCAATGTCAACACCACGAGTTGGACAGTCAAGAATTAAAATTTCAGAATCATTTGCAATCCATTTTGCTAAAGAAACTTTTTGTTTATTACCACCTGATAAAGTATTTACAAGTTGTTGAGCATCATTACATTTAATTTGTAAGTCTCTTACTTGTTGTTGAACTAACTTCTTTTCAGGTCCTTTGAAAATAAATAAGTTTGCTTTTGCAATATTGTTAAGTGATGTAACTGCGATATTGTCATAAATTGAACTCTTTAACGCTAAAGCTTCGATGTCTCTATTCTTTGGTAAGTAACCAATTCTATTTTTCATAGCTACTACTTCACTATTAACTAGTTTATCTAAGTGCTCACCTGTATAAACGAAACCACCTTCCATCTTGATATTACCGAACAATGCTTTACCTAATACGTGCATACCACAATCTGATAAACCACCAATTCCTAATATTTCACCTTTATGTAATTCAAGATTGATATGTTTAAGTGCTTTTCCTTCAATACCATCAATCATCTTCAATACTACTTGATCATCATAACTACCATCATAATCACTACGATAATAATCACCTTTAAGTTCACGACCAATCATGTATTTTTTAATCATATCTGGATCAAATTCGCCTTTTTCTTTTGAAAGGTTTGCAACAATGTTTCCATCTCTTAAAACTGTTAAAGTATCACACTTTTCAATTAACTCTTCTAAGTTATGAGAAATGAATAAAACACTTCTACCATCATTTTTTAACTCTTCCATTTTTGCATATAATAAGTTACGTCCTGTTTCACTTAATGCTGTTGTTGTTTCATCAACAATAAAGATTTCAGGATTCTTATTTAAACATTTAGCAATTTCGATTAATTTTCTTGCTTGGATATCGTATGCAAATGTAGGTGCACCAGCATAAATATCTGTAACACCAATTTTACTTAATGCTCTTTGAGAATATTTTCTTAATTTTCTACTGTTAACAAACATTCCAAATACGATATCTAAGAATTTTAATCTGAAGTTTTTAAATGATTCAGAAACAGTTAAGTCTTTTAATGATTTAACAGCATTTAGATAATGGTTTTTAAGATATTCAACATCATCTTTTAACCATTTTCTTCTCATATAAGAACCATCATCTAGACGTTTACATGCTTTTTTATAAGCAACTTTATTTTCTTTATGAGCATTGTTTCTTCTTCTTTCAACGATGTAGTCTTCTACACCATCTTCATTTTTGTTATAGAATTCTTCGATTTCCTTTTCTTTTGCAACAAAGTTATCAAATAGTTTTTGTGCCTCTTCATCGAATCGAACATTTTCAGCTTCTAGTTTTTCAGCATTTCTTCTTAATAGTTCTTCGTTTAAAGAATTATAGGCTTCCAATAGTTTCCCTGTCTTTGCTTCCTTAACAATTTCTTTTGCTTTTTTCTTATCATCGCATTCTTTAATTTTTGCAATGAATTCTTTTGTTAAGTCATCAAATCCTTTTAAAGACAAATCAAACAGCATAGAAAAATCTTCTACTTTATTTTCTTCAAAGAAATTTCTTCCAGAGAATTGATCTAATTCTCCCAAATAAATGTTTTCTGCAACACTAATTTGTCCAATAGTACCACTTTCTTGAACGATAATACCAATTCCACCATTTAGTGCTTCAATCATTGAAGTAGGATTCCAAGGTTCGCCATGATATTCCATGTTTCCACTTGTTCTTTCATGAATACCAGTCATAATTGCTGACATAGTAGACTTACCAGAACCGTTTTCACCAATGAAACCACGAATTTCACCTGGGTAGATTTCGATATCTACATCGTTTAAAGCTATTGTAGGTCCATATTGTTTGACAATGTGAGTTGCTTTAAAAATAGGTTTCTTCATAAAACACACTCCTAACTATTTATAATTTTATCAATTATAAATCAACTTTTTTATTACGATAGTTTTCTAATATACTGCATTTTTTTGCACTACAACTTTATATTTTTTATTTTTTCTAAAAAATCAATGTCAAAAAAGTGCACATAATATATTGAATTATCTCAAAATTAATTTTATAATTAATTTATCAAGGAAAAAGCAGGTGATTTATATGCATGAAGAACAAAAAATAATTAATTTTAGTCAAAAAATACCACTTTCTTTCTCAGTTATTAAATTTGACTCGCTATTTTCGCATATGCATTCTAACCCTCAAATAATCATAGTATTAGATGGAGATTTAGATGTGCAAATTGGTGAAGAAAAATTTACTGCACATGAAAATGATATTTTTATTGTAAATCAAAGAGTTTTACACTCAATGAAAGCAGAAACTACAGGACTTGTATTATCCGTTCATATCGACCAATATGGATTTGGTTTAGATCAAAGTGAAGCAGATACATTGTTTTTCAATCTAAACTCTATTAAATCCCCTACTAATCATAGAATTGATAGCATTAAATACTTAATCTACAGTATCGTTAAATTCAATACGATGGAAAATATTAATAGTATCTACACTAACCGCGCGATTACTTTTTCTTTATTTGCTCAGTTAATGAACGACTTTAGATTAGATATGACAGAAAGTAAAGCTAAAATTGCAAGTTATGATACAATCACAAAAGTCAGCGCCTATGTAAATGACCATTATAAGGAAAAATTAAGTCTACAATTTCTATCCGAACACTTTAATTACTCTATCGCTTATTTGTCTAGATTATTTAAAGTTTCTTTAGGAGAAAATTTCATTGATTATTACGATTCATTAAGAATTAACTATAGTTTGAATGACTTAATTTCAACAAGTAAAAGCATCGAAGAGATATCTATAGATCATGGTTTTGAAAACTCAAGAAGTTACGTAAGAGCATTTCAAAAAATCTTTAAAGTTTATCCTAGTGACTATCGTAAAAAATATCGCTCTACCTATACATTCACAGAGCAAGACTCAAAAGAGTTAAGAAAAGAATCACTTCATAATATCTTGACTAAATATGAAAAATATAAAAAACTCAACGAAGAAAAAGAAACAGTAAGAGAAGTAGAAAATATTGTCAATATAAGTTATACAGATAAAACTATTCAACTCTACTCTCCACAGCTAAAACTATTAGAATTACGTTCGTCAAAATACTTATTCTATGATGAAACAAGACAAGTCTTAAAACTTATCCAAGAAGATATTGGTTTTCAAAATATCATTTTGTATAAATTATTCGACAAAGATTTACGATTATTTATTAAAACACCTGACCAAATATTCTTTAATTCGTTTGTTTTAGACAATATAATCACTTTCTTAGACTCAATCAATATCAATCCATATTTTAAGTTTGAATACTCATTCGAAGATATGAACATTGAACACTTCGAAAAAGCTGTCAAAGATTTCATCGACTATATTGTTAATAATTACTCACCTGCAAAAGTATCAAATTTCTTAATCTCGATTAACTGTACAACAGAAATATCGAAATTATCAAATCGAGATTTCACAAACTTTAGATATATGTATTTCAACTTATTAGCCTACTTAAGAAAGCAAAACAAAAAAATCAAAATTGGCGCACCAACATTTACAAAAAGTGAGATTTTAAACACAAATATATTTAAAAACTTCATTTCAGAAATCAAAAAAAGTGATTTTGAATATGATTTTTATCCAATTAGTTATTTAGACAATAACAGTAGATACATTCAAAAGAATAAAAACGAACTAAAAGAATTTATTCAATATTTAAAAGATAATAATCTATTTTTCGAAAAGAAAATGTATTTCGAAAATATCAATTTCACTAATGAAAGAAATCTTTTAAATGATACATTGTACTCATCAAATTATTTAAGCAAAAACTTAATTGATAATATTAAAAGTTTAGGTGCTTTTTGTAAAAACTGTTTTATAGACAATTCAAAACAAGTGTTACTTAGTAAAAATCCTTTTTCAGGAGCTCCAGGACTTTTAACTTATAACAACATCAAGAAAGCATCATATAATGCATATATTCTATTCTCTAAATTAGGTGACAAACTATTAAAAAAGAGTAACAACTATATTGTTACCCTCAAAGATGAAAATATCGTTATCTTAATAAATAACTATAATCACTACGCTGATTTATACGCAGACAGTCAATATTATGATATATCTGAAACAGAAAGATATATTCCTTTCCCTAAATCTACTAATATCAATTTTAAGTTCCATCTAGAAAACTTACCAAAAAAATCTGCAAAAATCAAAACTTCTTACATTTCAAAAACTTCAGGATCAGCATATGATAAATCCTTAAGTATTGGAGATATAAATCTTCTTAACCACGAAGAAGTAGACTCTTTAAAGAAATTAAGTGAAATTGATTTTAAAGTAACTAGAAAAGGAATTGTAGATGAGTTCTTAGATTTAGATATTAACATTGCTCCATTAGAAACAATGCTTATCGAAATCACATTTGATTAGCAAAAAAACAGTACAGAATATCCTGTACTGTTTTATTTTTATAATTTTCTTGCTACTTCATATCCTGTAAAGATTGCTTCTTTAATTGATGCAACTTTATCAGCATCACCAACTAAATGATATGGAATATTTAGTTCTTTTAATGCGGCTACTAATTGTAAATTAGGTCTATAACCTACTGCAAATATTAATGTATCTGCATCATTAATTGTTATTTCTTCATCATTTAATTTATATGTGATAGTTGTCTCAGTTACATTAGTTAATGTAGCGTTTGTAATCATCTTAATTCCTTTATTCATCATTCTTCTAATTAAAGATGATCTTCCTGCTCCAGCATCCTTCATCATAAGCGCAGGCGCTGCTTCAAGAATAATTACTTCTCTATTTCTAGGAGCTAAATCGTGTACCATTGGCGCTAAATAATCAGCAAGTTCACATCCTACTGATCCTCCACCTACTATAACAATCTTTCTTCCTGGAAAACTTCTTCCCATCAAGACATCGTCAGCAATTAGTGTTTGCTTAAATCCTTTAAATTGATTTAAAACAATTGGAGACGCACCAACTGATGCCACTACTTCATAATCTTTATATTCTTTTTCTAATAGTTCTTTTGTGACTTCAGTGTTGTATTTTATTTCTACTCCAACATTTTCTAATCTTCTTTTTAAGAATTTGACAACTTTAGTTAAATCTTGCTTTGCGATAGGTACTGATGCAGCACGAAGTAAGCCTCCTGCTTCATCTTCTTTTTCTAAAACAACAACATTATGGCCACGTTTTTTAGCAACATAAGCCGCTTCCATACCTGCAGGTCCAGCACCAATTACTAAAATATTCTTCTTATCATTTGCCTCAATAATATTATCTTCATTTTCTAATTCAAATGAAGGATTAACACTACAAGCAACACGTTTACCAAACATAATGCCATTTAGACATTTCAAACAACCTATACATGGACGAATATCTTCTACTCTTCCTTCTAATGTTTTATTTGCGAATTCAGGATCACATAAGTTAGCACGACCAGCAAAAACAGCATCACACACACCATTAGCAACTAATTCTTCAGCAATCCAAGGTTCTGTGATTCTCCCTACTGTTACTACTGGAATAGAAACATGCTTTCTAATTTCTTTAGCACTATCGGCATGTGAACCCATCTTAGTACCATTAGCTGGAATTGCACTACCTCTTAAAATAGTCATACCACCTGATACATGAAGCATATTAACACTTGCTTGTTCTAACTTTTTAGCAACATAAATCATATCATTCAAATTATTCGCACCATCTGTATATTCATCACCAGAAATACGAACATCAATAATAAAATCTTCACCACATCTATTTCTAATAGCTTCGATTACTTCTAATGTAAGTCTTAATCTACATTCAATATCTCCACCATATTCATCACATCTTTTATTAAATTGCGGAGATAAGAATCCTCCAAGTAATCCATGAGCATGTGCAGCATGTACTTCTACTCCATCACCACCTGCAAGTTTTACTCTATATGCAGCATCCGCAAATTGAGAAATAATAACTTTTAATTCTTCTTTAGTTACAGGTCTAGGTGCTTCTTTAGCATAACTTGGTCCTACAAAAGAAGGAGCAATAAGCCTTGGTGTTCCAGGAATTGGAAAAGCCATATATGCAGGATGAAATAACTGAGGAAGAATCTTCGCACCATACATATGAACTCCATCAACTAATTTCTTCCATCCAGGAATAAATGAATCATCATAAATCGACATATCTCCTGGTAAATATACATAAGTTGGTTCAACAGTTACTACTTCAGTAACAAATAAACCGACGCCTCCTTTAGCTCTTGCTTTATAATGTTCAACTAATTCATCAGTAACGTAACCTTTCTTACCTAAATTAGTTGATAAAGGTGGCATAAAAATTCTATTCTTAATAATTTGATTTCCAATTTTAATTGGTTTAGCTAAATTTGGATATTTATTCATAAACATATCACCTCATTTAAATTTAAACAAATAAATTATTGTTCTTCAAGAAAGAAAAAAAGCGAACAACATCTTATTTCATAGAAATAAAAATTTGTCCATATTTTGACAAATATAATAAAAACCTAGAACCATAATCGATTCTAGGTTTATTAACTATTCAGCTGGTTTTTCTTTTACTTGTTTAGGAGGCTTAGGTAATAATTCTTTTCTTGATAAGCTTACTTTACCTTTTTCATCAATTCCAGTTACGATAACTTTAATTGTATCTCCTAATTTTAAGATATCTTTTGGATGTTCTACTCTTTCGTGAGCTAATTTAGAAACGTGTACTAAACCTTCACAGTTAGGGAAGATTTCAACGAATGCTCCATAAGCTTCGATACGAGTAACCTTACCATCATAGATTTCTCCAACTTTAGCAACTTTAGCGATTGCTTCAATCATCTTAGCTGCTTTTTCTAATGGTTCATATTCATTATGGTAAATAACGATTGAGCCATCTTGTTCGATATCAATCTTAACGTTATCACATGCAGCGATAATTTCATTAATTTTCTTACCGCCTGGACCGATAACATCTTTGATCTTATCTACATCAATCTTCATTTGGTGGATCTTAGGTGCATATTTACCAACCTTTTCTCTAGGTTCTGCAATACATGCTTCGATTGTATCTAAGATTTCCATTCTTGCTTTATTAGCTTGAGCTAATGCAATTGATAAAATTTCACGGTTGATACCTGAAATTTTAATATCCATTTGTAATGCACAGACACCATCTCTTGTACCTGCTACTTTAAAGTCCATATCACCTAAGTGGTCTTCCATACCTTGGATATCTGTTAATACAGTATAAGGATGTCCTTCTTCTAAAGGTCCATTAGTGATTAAGCCCATAGCAATACCTGCAACAGGTGCTTTAATTGGTACACCTGCAGCCATTAATGCCATTGTAGCAGCACAAATTGATGCTTGTGATGATGAACCGTTTGATTCAAATACTTCTGAAACAACACGGATTGTATATGGGAATGTTTCTACACTAGGAATAACTTGAGATAATGCTCTTTCACCTAAAGCTCCGTGACCAATTTCTCTTCTTCCTGGAGTTCCCATTCTACCAACTTCACCAACTGAGAATGGTGGGAAGTTATAGTGGTGCATGAAACGTTTTTGTTCATCTTCTGTGATGTTATCGATAATTTGGTAATCGTTTTGAGCACCTAATGTACAAACTGAAACTACTTGAGTTTCACCACGTGTAAACATAGCGCTACCGTGTACTCTTGGTAATAAATCGATTTGTGCATCTAAAGGACGAATTTCATCGATTTTTCTACCATCTGGTCTAATTTTATCAACTGATACTAAACGTCTGAATTCATCTTTAACAACATCATGACAAATGTCTTTAACTTGTTTTAAGACTAATTTCTTTTCTTTTTCGTCAGCGTATTCTTTTTCTTCATAAATGTTTAACATTTCTTCTTCGATTTCATCGATTTTTCCGTATCTTTCTAATTTTTCTTTAATACGAACAGCTTCGATTAATCTATCTTTACATAATGCTTCTACTTCAGCTCTTAATGCATCTTCAACTTGGTATAATTCGATTTCTCTTTTTTCTTTACCAACTTTAGCAATAATTTCATTTTGGAAAGCAACTAATTCTTTAATTGCTTCATGACCAAACATAATAGCTTCTAACATTACGCTTTCATCAACTTCTTTAGCACCTGCTTCAACCATGTTAATAGCTGTTGCTGTACCTGCTACTGCTAATGAAATATCTGATTTTTCTTGTTCTTCTTTTGTTGGGTTGATAACGAATTCACCGTTAACTCTTCCAACATAAACTCCTGCAACTGGTCCATCAAATGGAATATCTGAAATACATAAAGCTAAGCTTGAACCAAACATAGCTGCCATTTCAGGTGTTGCATCTTGGTCTACTGATAATACTGTATTTACAACTTGAACTTCGTTTCTAAAACCTTCTGAGAATAATGGTCTTAATGGTCTATCGATTAAACGTGCTGTTAATGTAGCATGTTCTCCTGGACGACCTTCTCTTCTTAAGAAGCTTCCTGGAATCTTACCAACTGCATATAACTTTTCTTCAAAAGTTACTGTTAATGGGAAGAAATCAGTATCTTTAGCAACGTGACTTGCACAAGCTGTTGATAATATAACTGTATCGTTATATCTAATGATCGCTGAACCATCTGCTTGTTTAGCGATTTCCCCTACCTCTACTGTAAGGACTTTTCCACAAAACTCTTTTGTGAACATTTGTTTTGGCATACTCTTCACCTCATTTTATTTTAACCTTATAAATTATACTACATTTATTTAATAAATGATAGAAAAATTTTTTAAAAGTATTAACATGCACAATAATTATATTCATTACATATAATTTATGCACATATTCTGCATATAAAAATGCTCTTTCTGCATAAAAAACTTCAAATATTAAAACTGGCTAATATTATAAAAAAATAACCCATAAAGGGTTATTCAATAATTAAAAATGATTTTTTGTAACGGATATGGAATACTAGCCAAATAATTGCAAAAGCAATTACTATAACTAAAGATGCTCCAACACCAATTAAATATGTTGTAAGACCAAATGGAAAATATCCAATATAATAATCTCCAAAAACAAGTAACACAGCCATGACTGCTGACATAAAGTGAGCAATTATACCTAATTTATTATAATATGGTGCTTTTTTATTATTTTTACGAAGCAATGCACCTGCTACAATCATTGGAAATAATACAAGTGCCATAATAATCATTCGTAAAAAATCATGTGTATATAAATAATCCCACATAATAATTTCCTCCTAAGAATTTAAAGACCAGCAAACGCTGGTCTTATCATTAACTACTACTTTCTGATATTTAAAGCTTTGATGATTGCAACATAACGTTCTTCATCTTTAGATTTTAAATAATCTAATAATCCTCTTCTTTTACCAACAAGAATTAATAATCCTCTTCTTGAGTGGTTGTCGTGGATGTGTGTTTTTAAGTGAGCTGTTAAAATATTGATTTGTTCTGTTAATACAGCGATTTGTACTTCTGGAGAACCTGTATCTCCTTCTTTACGTCCGTATTGAGCAACTAATTCAGCAACTCTTTCTTTTGTTAATGCCATTTTCTTTTCCTCCTAAAATATATTTGCAGCTATATCCAAGTAAATCGTTGGAGTTATCGATAAACCTAGAAATAGTTAACGCCTAATCATAATACACGAAATATGTTATTTATGCAAGTGTTTTTTTACTATAATTCCCAGTTAATTGGTTCATAACCATTATTTACTAAGAATTCATTAGTTCTACTAAATGGTTTGCTACCATAGAAACCGTTAGCAGCTGATAATGGAGATGGGTTTGGTGCTTCTAAAATCATGTGATTTGGATTTGTGATTAAAGAAACTTTATCTCTAGCATATTCGCCCCAAAGGATGAATACTTTAGGTCTAGCATCTTCATTTAATTGTTTAATAATACCATCTGTGAATTCTACCCAACCACAATCTGCGTGTGATGCTGGTTTATCAGCTGGTGCTGTCATAATTGAGTTAAGTAATAATACACCTTGTTTTGCCCAAGATACGAATGATCCCTTATCAGCATTTTTAATACCGACGTCATTAACTGCTTCTTGAACGATAACTTTTGTTGTTTGGTTCATAGCGCTTCCTGCTTTTGTAGAATAAGCTAAACCATCAGCTTGGTCTTTTCTATAGAAAGGAAGTTTACCTAAAATAACAACTTTAGTATTTGCAAGATCTGTGTATTCGAAACATTTGAATAAGTTTTCTTTTGCAGGATATACGTTATTGCCTTTATATGCATTATTAACGAAATCCATTAAATCTTTATAATATTGTTTTTCTTTTTCTTGTTCCATATATGGTGTCCAGCCTGCAGCTACGTTTACATCTAAACCATCCCATAATTGAACTTTAGTTTTTCCTGCTGATTTTAATTTAATTAATTTAGCAGGTTTTTTAGCTTTTTCTGCTGCTTCTTTTTCTGCAGCTTCTTTTGCTAATCTTTCTTGTTCTGCTTTTTCTGCAGCTGCTTTTTCTGCAGCAGCTCTTCTAGCTTCTTCTTTAGCAGCACGTCTTGCATTTTCTTCAGCATTTAATCTTGCGATTTCTGCTAATAATGCAGCATGTTTAGCTTCTTTTTCTTTTGCAATTCTTTCTTGTTCTGCTTTTTCTGCAGCTTCTTTTGCTAATCTTTCTTGTTCTGCTTGTTCTGCAGCAGCTTGTTCTTCTACTAATCTAGCTTGTTCTGCAGCTTCTTTAGCAGCAGCTTCTTCTGCTAATCTTGCTTCTTCAGCTAATCTTGCTTCTTCAGCAACTTGTTCTGCAGCTAATCTTTCAATTTCAGCTTGTTCTGCAGCTGCTTTTTCTTCTGCTTCTTTTGCTAATCTTTCTTGTTCTGCTTGTTCTGCAGCAGCTTGTTCTTCTGCTAATCTAGCTTGTTCTGCAGCTTCTCTTGCTGCTTGTTCTTCTGCTTCTTTTGCAGCAGCTTCTTCTGCCTCTTTTGCTTCTTTAGCTAAACGTGCATCTTCTTCTGCTTTTTCTTTTGCAGCTTTTTTAGCTTCTTTAGCAGCCATTTTATCTGCAACAGCTTGTTCTTTAGCAATTAATTTTTCTTCTTGTTTTCTTAATTCTTCATGAGTTAAATATTTGTATTTTGGTTTAGCATAATGACAAATAAAGATAATTAACATAATAACTGTTCCTAAGAAACCAACGTTGAATAATAAGTAAGGAACATTTGTTAACATACCCATGATATTTGATAAATCGAATAAACCAAATTCATCACATAAAACAACACTATATCTAATTAATAATGTGTAAGCTAATACTAATACACCAAATGCTGGTAAAACATTTTTACGTTTTACTAATGAAACGATAAAGATAATTAAGAATAATAGTAAAGCTACTGCAGGAACTGCCATATAAATATAAACATGAATTCCTGTAACATTTGGTTCAACTGATGGATTAGCAACGATTAAACCACTGTATCCATATGCCATTACACAATAGAATACAACAAAGAATAACCAAACTAACCATGAATGTTTTCTATTCTTAACTGGAACTAAATCTTGTCTAGGCATATTATTAATCAAATATACGCCTTTTGAAGCTCTAGCTCTTGCAGCTTTTTCATTTGCTCTAGCTTGTTGTTTTGCTAATTTCTTTTGTTCTTTCTTAGATAAAGTTGTAACAACTAATGCTTCACGAAGCATTCTTTTTCTTGTTAAAGCTTCACCAGGTTTTGCTCCTGCTTTTTCTTCTCCATCTAAAGTGAACTCAGCTAATTGTAAATCAGCAAATAATTGTTCTTTTTCTTTGACTGTAGGAATTTTCTTGTCATCTTTTAATCTTAAGACTTTTTCATCATCATTAACTTCACTACGATATTTTGCAAATACCATTAAAGCAATACCGATTAAAGTTAAAACTAGGAATCCAGCGATTAAATAGTACTTAATTCCTGCTAAAAATTCAGTTACAGGTTCGAGATTAGGAATTAGAGGTAAAACGATACCTGCTAATGCTAAAAACCAAACGAGAACTAATAACGTATTCATTATTTTCTTCATAATATCACATCCTTGTTTTTATTATAACTAAAAACACATATAAAAATCAACCCTAAAATTTCGAAAAAGTATCGATTTTTATTTGTTTTTTTAATTCTTCAATACTTGAAAATTCTTGCTCATCTCTAAGGTACTTTTTGAAGGTAATAAGTACATTTTCCCCGTAAATTTCCTTGGAAAAATCGAGCAAATGGATTTCTAAAATGGATTTTTCTAACTTAGATATAGTAGGATGAGTCCCAATATTACCAATTCCACGAATTTTTTCATCATTTATAGTAACTTCAAGCCCATAAACACCATTTTTAGGTAAAAAATACTCTCCATTATCTATATTTATAGTCGGAAATCCAATCTTTTTACCATTATTTAGACCTTTAACCACTTTACCTTTAATACTATACTCTCTTCCTAAAAGTTTATTAACTAGATCAATATTCCCATTAGAAAGCTCATTCATAATACGAGTTGTTGATACTTTAGAATTTAAATATTCTAATTCATCAATTACAATAACTTCATATCTTTTTTGACTTAATTCCATTAAATCTTTGACTTTTCCGGCTCCAAATTTACCGAAACTATAGTCAAAGCCACAAATAACATATTTCACATTCAAAGGAATTAATACTTTTTCTATAAATTCTTCATAAGATAAATTCATTGTTTCTTGATTAAATTCAAATTCAACAAATAAATCTATCCCATATTCTTCGACTAATTCTTTACGATCATCAATTGATGTTAATTGAGAATATCTATCTTTTGAGAAGAATTTTCTAGGATTTGATGAGAATGTGAAAAAAGCTGAAGCAATGTTATTATTTTTTGCCACTTCAACAGTTTTTTCTATTAATTTTTGATGTCCTTTATGTATCCCATCAAAATTACCCAAACAAATTGCAATAGGTTCATTTTGTATAGATACAGGAATATTTACTTTTATCTTCTTCATCTTAATCCCCATAACCCTCTGCAACAATGATACTTATTAACTCCTACTTTTTCATAAATAGCTAATGCATGTTCGTGTGTATCACATACAACTACATATTGTTTATCGCTATTTACTGTTAAATCTTTACCATTAAAGATATCACTATACTCTTCATCTTTAATAAAATGTCTATCCATAAATGATAGTGCATGATATAAATCGATACCTTTTTCTTTAGACACTTCTTCTACATCAATCGCATCCTCTATTCTATATGCACCAATTCTAGTTCTTCTTAAGGCTATTAAATGACCAACAGTATTAAGTCTAGATGCGATATCTTCGCCTAAAACTCTTACATATGTACCTTTGCTACAAGATACTTCGAACTCTAAGATATTATCTTTATAACTTAACATCTTAATATCGAAGATTTCGATTTCTCTTGCTTTTCTTTCAATTTCAACATTTTCTCTTGCATATTCATATAGTCTTCTTCCATCTACTTTTAAAGCAGAATACATAGGTGGCAATTGATTTTGCTTGCCAATAAAAGAAGCTAATACATTATTAATCATTTCTTCATTTAAACTAGGAACTTTTTTAGTTTCAATTACACTACCCTCTGTATCGCCAGATGCAGTTCTTTCTCCTAGTTTTAAAGTCGCAATGTAAGTCTTATCTTCTGCTTCGATAAAACGAGCTAATTTTGTAGCATGATTAGAAAACACAACTAAAAGACCTGTAGCAAAAGGATCCAATGTACCACAGTGACCAACTTTCTTAGTATTAAGTAATCTTTTTGACTTTCCAACTACATCATGACTAGTCCATCCAACTCTTTTATCAATTAGATATATTTTACTCACATATAACACCTCGTATAAATTATATATAATTCAAACAATTTAATCTAGTAATAATATAAATTAAATAAACTTTATCATCAAATTGAACTTATGTATTTTTTTTATAAATTCTTTTTATAGTTTAGTAACTAATATATTTATTAACTCATTGCTTAACCCATTTATCGAGAATATCTTTTTCCCTAAATCTTTGATAGATGCTCCTAGATGATATAGTTTTATTTGATCTATTATTATATATCTATCATGAACTTTATCTGTATATTTTATAACTAAACTTCCATATTGTTTATTAAACATTTCAATATCTTTATCTAGTAATTTGCATCTATCTTTCTTAGTATAAATAATTATATTAACATCTATTTTCTTAATAACTAATCTATCTAGAATAGTCCTATCTACATAATTATCAATAATTATTATCTCCTTATTTGCTTCTTCAAATATTGATTGAATAAGTGTATAAGCATCATAAAACTGACCATTAAATAATATTGAATGCTTATCATAGTTATCAAACACTTTATCTTCAATCTTAATAAGACGATTATTAATTGATGTCACTTCATTACTAAGTCTAATAAAGTTCTCATTAGATACAACTACTCTATTTTCATTAATAGCATATCCATTTAATAAATATTGTTTTAATACTTTATTAGCCCACTTTCTAAATAAAATGCCTCGTTTAGAATTAACTCTATATCCTATTGCTAAAACCATATCTAAATTATAGTAATTTAATTTCCTAGATATATAACGTCCTCCCTCATTTTGAACTGTCAAAATTTCCTTGACAGTTGCTTTTTTTAATAATTCATTTTCCTTAAATATATTATTAATATGTAAACTGATATTTTGTTTTGTAGTATCAAATAATAAAACAAGTTGATTTTGTGTAAGCCAAACAGTCTCCTCGTTCGGAGATACATTCACATCCATTTCAAATTCATCATCTTTAAACTTAATTACTTCATATTTTTCCATAGTTATTCTCCTTAATAAATGAAAAAGGCATCACCATTTAAACTAGATATCCTTCTAGTTAGGTAATGCCTTGTAATCTTTTTTTATTACAATTAAATTATATCATTTTAGACAATATTCTACAATTAAATCATTTACTTTTATACTTAATATATTTTATTGCACTTAAAAGCAAAATTCTTTATAATAAATAAGCGAGGTGAAGTATATGTCAATGAGTACTGTTCTAGGATGCTTAAAAAAAGCAGACATAGATTACAACCTAATCCAAGATAACGATAGAATTGCTATCGGTATTTCAGGTGGAAAAGACTCAATGGTACTTGCATTAGCACTTCATCTATATAAAAGATTCTCTAAAAAACAATATGAAATCATCGCAATTCATATTCAAATGGGTTTTCCTAGTCAAGATTTTTCAAAAATCGAAGAATTCTTTAAAAATAACAATATAGAATATCATGAAGTACCATCTACTCCTATGATCTATGAAGTACTTAAAAGAAATCTTACTAATAAAGGAAAACTTCCATGTTCAATCTGCTCTAAAATGAAAAAAGCAGCAATCTGTCAAGCTGCTAATCAATTCAATTGTAATAAAGTAGCATTCGCACATCACGGTGATGATGCTATCGAAACATTTATGATGAATGCAATATATGGAGGTAGACTTGCAACATTCCTTCCTAAGATGGAATTAACAAGAGAAAATATTACATTTATTAGACCTTTAATCTATTGTAGAGAACAAATAATTAAAAAGACAATCAATTCAAGTAAAATCCCTGTAAGTGAATCTACTTGTCCTAATGACAAAAATACAGAACGCGAAGTTATTAAAAAGATGCTTAAGGACATCTATAAATCTCATCCTGAAGCTAAACAAAACTTTTTAAACATGCTTCATAATGAAGAAAAGATGGAGTTATGGCATAAAGAAAATAATGAAGAATAAGGTAGTACTTATGTACTACTTTTTATTATGTATTATTACATGTCAACCAATAAAAAAAGTGCTTTCAATAAGCACTTATTTATTTTTTAATATTCTTTTTTCTTTTTCAAGTCGTTTAATTCTATCGTTATTACGAATCTTCATAAACAAATATGATAATTCTAGACCAATAAAGCCCGCAGCGAAAATAACCAACAAACCTTTTGGAGATTGAATATATCTTATAACAGGTCCTGCCTGAGGAATAACAAAGATAACTTCACCTCTAATTTGTTCAATTGTGATTGGTGAATCTGGTCCATCATTAGCTTTACCTTGAGTTTGATAATTATATCCATCAGTATTAATAACTTCATGAACAACTAACATACTCTTATCTTGATAAACAACATAATCCCCAACAATATAGTCATCACTTTTATGAACAATAACTAAATCATCTTCATATAATTCAGGTTTCATACTACCTGTTAAAACAATGGCTCCTCCATAACCAAATGGCATAGGTAATGGATCACCTAACATCTTGGCATTTATAATATATATATTCCCACCTACTAATATACTTATTAGAAGTAGATAAAATGCCTTAAATAATTTCCTAAAAAATTTCCCCATGTATACACCTCTAATCTTCTTCGTTATATACACTTACTTTTTTACTTCTAATAGCATAAACTAGGACAACAAATCCAACTGCAATAGCTGCTCCTGTAGCGATAGATTGAGCTAAGACATCTTCTTTATCACTAGGTAAAAGAATTCCATCTTTAGAATCAATATCTTCACTTGCAACAGCTTTCATATCAACATTTAAAGTTACTGATATATTTTGAGTAATAGTTAGATTTCCTAATGTAGTGTCTCCTACATCATCATTTCTTTCAAATGGCCAATACCATTCAAATACATAATAATGATATCTATTAGACCCTACTGTATTTAAATCCTTAATATTCTTTAAATCTTCAATCTTGCCATAAGTATCTTTGCTACCAACTAAATATATACCTTCATCATTTCTTAACTTAACTAAAATTGGTAAAGCCATGTCATTACCAAAGTTTGAATTATAACTTAATTCATAGTCAATCGCAAAATCAAACTTATTAGTTACATATAATACATGTTTGTTACTAGTTCCAGGAGCAATAACTTTCTTATCTTCGTCATCTGATGAAACTCCTTCCTCAAGGAAATATAAATCAAAGATATCAACCTTTAAATCATCACCAAATTCATAAGAATCTTGTCCAACTGTGTCATTAGGTAAAGGTTCAGGTAAAATAACATTACCACCCTCAATGGAAGGACCATGATTTATGAATAAAACATCTAAAACTAAAACACAAGACATGAGTGTAATAACACCAAGCATGAACAAACTAAATAGGCGTTTTCCTATTCTTTTTAGTCTCATTTTTCCTTCCTCCTTTCATGACAAAAACACATAACAAAATTTAGACTACCTACCACCTACCACGATTAACCGTGGTAGGCAGTCTATAATTATATGTTATAAAAAATTAAAGCTTAAAATTTAAAATAAATATTTGAATAATAAATAAGTATTAGTCTACTTGAGTTACTGATGCTGACCAAGCAGCACTAATTGTAGCTGATGCAGAATCACCTAATAATGAATCTTTTACATCATCACCTTCAAATGGCCATGACCATGTAACTGATCTATCATAGGTTCCATTTAAGGAAGTATTTGCAGCAATATCATCACCGCTTTTTGCAACTGCAGACTCAACTGCGTATTCTAATTCTGCAACTGAATCAATTACTGTATTATCATTGTCTGTAGGATCATCTGCAGCTTCAGGGGAACCCCATTTTATTTCTGTTTCGTTAACAGTGAATACTAATGGGCAATAATCATTTCCTTCTACTTCCCATCCTGTTAATGTTAATGTTAATGATACAGAAACATCTACCATAACTTCAGGTTGACCAGTAATTGTTACACTACCTAATGAACCATTTGTACCTGGAGCTAATACATTTAAATCTCTATTTGAAACTACTTTTGTTCCTGCTGCATCGATAGCATTATTATATTTTTTGCCAAATGTATTTTCACATGTTACATCTACATTAACACCCCACTTAGCAACTGTTGCTGTTGTAGTGCCAGAATCTTGATCTGCATACTTAGCAAATGTACCACCAATAGCGCACATTGATACCATAGTTAATGCGAATACGCTAAAAGCAGCTGTTAAAGCTTTATTCTTTTTCATAAATATCTCTCCTTTTTATAAAACTTTTTTTATATTTAATCTTAGATCATCTTTAAACGTGGGTTGGACAATCCAAGAATTAATACCTAATTTTTACTTACCTTTTTTTAATTCTTCTAGTTCTTTCATTAGTCTATCTTTTTCATAAGCCATTTCTTTTTCCATAGATTTTCTACGTAATACGTCATAGCCAATTAATAGAGCTAATGGAATACCAATACCAATAATTAATCCAGGTGTTGTTTGCATAAATAAGATAACATTTCCAATATCAGGAATGTGTGTTACATATACACCAACTAGATTTTCTGCTGGAACAAAGTCATCGTCTGCGTCATCAGGACTTCCAGTATTTAGAGCATCACCGATTGTTTCAAACATTAATTCTCCATCAATATAATGAACATCATAAACACGGTGAGTAACAACTGCAGTACCAGTCTTACTTGCTGGGTCAAAGAAGGAAATAATCATTCCTTTTTCTACTGTAGTTGGATCTACTTTCTTAACAATTACTAAATCTCCACCATCAATAGTTCCTTCCATTGAGTTTGTAACTACAACCATCGGAGAATATCCACCAATTGATGGTACTTCATCCTCATTTAAGAAACTCTTAACTAATAAAGTAACATTAAGAACTAATACAGGTAATAAGATAATACAAATTACAATTGAAATAACAGTAAGAGGACTTACTTTCTTCTTTTCCTTTGGAATTCGATTCTTTCCTGTGTTCTTTTCTTGTTCTTTATCAAATACTTCTGATAACTTAACTTCGTTTCTTTCCATAAAAATCACCTTTTCTTTTCTATATATGTAAATAAAGTTTTTCTTTATTTATGTCTTTAATAATCTTAGTTCTCCTCTAAGATATTGCTTGAGACCATACAAGTACACCACTTGCTGGACTTTGTACGTTTTCAACTTCTAATAACGAGATTGTGTATCCTGATAAACCATTTACACTTAATTGTTCACCACTTGTAGCTAAGTAGTAATATGCTCCATTTGTTTTAACACTCGGTGTTTTTGTACCAAAAGTGAAATCATTTGGAATCATACTAGAATCAGTTTTTTGAATTCTCCAGACGTAGAATTTATCACTATGTCTTAAATCTTCAACTCCTGATACACTACTTCCAATATTAAATTTAACATTAGCACCAGTAGCATTGTAATTTACAGTATAAGGAATTGTTGCATAGACATCGAAATTATCTTTTGCATGTGATTCATAATCACTATTGCTCTTTGTAGTAAAGCTACCATTTGTATAATCATAGAAGTTATAATGTTCTGTAAATGTTGCAATTAATTTAACTTCAACATTATCAGAATTAGCATTTAATCCTTTATGATTTGGCAATGTAACTACAAGAACATACTTTTCAGCATATACTTTAGCTACATTTGGAGTAGTTAATGCTGCTTTTGTATCCATATTTACAAAGTCATATGCATAAACAGCACTTCTTGCAGAATCTAATATTAATACACCTGCATCATATAGTTCATGATTTATAAATCTATATAATCTAATAGATGTATCTTTAGGTAATTCAAAGTCACTATGATCTGAATTTGTGAACTTAAATTCAGCACCTCTAACAACTTCATTACCATCTACAGTAACAACATTTGAATAAGAAATTGTTTCTTCAATTGATACTGGAGAATTTTCATTATATGTAATTGTATAAGTAGCAGTAAAGATAGAATCTCCATAAATATCATGAATACCTGAATCTTTCTCTTCTTCTCCTGCACTGAATGTTAATTCTTCAGCATATACTCTAATTACAAGATAACCTGTTATATATTCAGGAGCTAAATAATATAAATTCTTATCAATATTCTCAACATATTGAGTAACGTTTTCTACGCCTGCTAAAGTTTTAGTTAATACTTCATCAGTAATAGTTTCGCTACTAATATTTATTTGAGCTGATTTATTAATAACAAATACTTCAAATGGAATATCTCCATGCCAACTTCCATCATGAGTTAATGTGAATTCAAATCCATTATTAATATCTGGTGGAATAATTTTTAATAATTGAGAATTATTTCCATCTACAGGCATTAATTCACCTGGATCTAGTTCACTTCCAACTTGGAAGATATCTGGTGCCATTACAATTACTTCATATGTATATCTTGCATAGAATTGCATTGGACCATTAATTGATTTAACATCGATTCCAGTATCTTCATAGAAGCAATAATCTTCAAATGAATAACCGTAATCAGCAATTGTAGTTCCTTCTTGAACTAAATAGAAACCTTGGAAATCATATCCATAAATACCAATATTTGCAAAAGGCATAACTGCATTAATTGCATTATATAAATCTTCGTCTAATAAATCGCCATCTCTTACTTGATAAACGAAATATCTACCACTTTCATCAGCTGGTTCATAGCCTTTATCAAATACAATGTTATAAACATCACCATATTTAACATCTACTGATAACTTGCTAACATCAGTATCCAAAAGTTCACCTGGAACTGTAACAGTATATGATCCATCAAATGCTTTATAAGAATACTCAAATACATAATCAACATCATCTACTGTAAATGTTACAGAGTCATTAATATCTTGTGTTGCATGATATTCTAACTCTCCATCTAAAGTATAAGTTTCAGTACCTGAAGTAGTAGTTAATGTAACAACTAACTGAGATGGGTCTAAACCATAACCAGCAACTGGTGTTACTTTAAAGACAAAGTCAGTACCAAATACTACTTTACGATTACTATCAAAGTATGCACCTGAAGTTGTAAATTCAAATTTAATTTCATTATCAACATAAATTGTAACTTCCCCAGTAGTAGAACTATCAATCGAAGAAGTTGCTACAACAGTAATTTCACAACCCAAGATATTATTGTTATAATCTGTAACATTTTGAATAACCATAGTACCATTACTATCTAAAGTAACATCATCTGAATATAAATATTCATCTTCACCATCTTTTTTACCTATAATATAACTACTATTTCCTTCCTTAGGTGCAAACTTATAACCTTTAGAAGAACTTTCATAATAGAATCTATGATGTTCTTTTACTTCAAAGTTAATAGTATCACCTGGAGCAAATACATAAGCAGCACCTTTTCTTCCTAAAACACCTGAATAAGATGTAGGTTTTACTTCAACACTTAAAAGGCTATTAGGAACAAATTCTATAATAACTGTTTTTAGTGAAGTAGAATCAGTATATGCATCACCTGGTTCAATACCAAATTCATAGATAATATATACTCTTTCTGTAATATCACTTCTAGGAGTTAAGATAACTGAACTTCCATCATAACCAAATTCTAAGAATTCAAAGAAATAGAAGTCATTCTTACTTACTTTATTCTTTAAGATAGTTGATACTCTAGTATCACAATTTGTATTTTTATCAATTAGATAATTATTGTTCTCATCACCTAATTCTTCTAGATTGCCAATATAAGTATATAAGTTATAGTTTTTATAATCTGAATAGCTAATTTGAATACTTTGAGCAGCATTTTTATTTGTACCAATTTCTGTTTGTCCGACATTAACAATTGCATAATAATAATCTGTAGTTGCATTTGTATCATCATCAATTTCTAAACCTTTTTTTTCAAAATAGCCAGCTACTTGTTCGTTTTCATTTGTAATAGTAACTTTTGAATCAGTATTGTAATTTTTTAATGATACATCAGTTGGAACTGTGTAACTTCCTGAGTTAATGATAATTGGTTGGTTAGCTAGTTCATAATATGTACCATTATAAGGAACCTGTAAGCTTACATAGACAGTTCCTGGTAAAGAACTATTTACAGTAACTGTACGGTCTGCACCATCATACTTAATATTAGATTGAAGAATTGCTCCATCTAGTGTTAAATAATCAACATTTCCAGAGAACACTAGTACAGCATCATTTGGAACATCATAACCGCCAAATAATGTAGCAGAACCACTATTACTTAAACCAACACTATAATAAATTTCAGCAGTACTTGAGATATACATAGGATCAATATTCGAAATTTGATATCCATCATGAGTGCTATAATCATAATCATAACACTCTATAAAATCATCTGATGTACTATCTACACCGGATTCAATATTTAAATTTTCAGGATTAATATAAATATTGGAATACTTATTATTTACTGCATCAGTTACATATCCATAAACATTTGTCGCATAACAAGTAAATGAACTATAGAATTGCTCTACAGGAGAAGTACCACTAGTATTTAAATATCCACTTCCTGTAATTGTACTATTAATGTAAACATTACTTATAGTACCAAGCATTGCTCTTTTTCTAGATGAAATACCTGCTGAATATGCTGAGCCTTCAGCAGAAACTGCAGAAATATAGTTATTAATAATATATGCATTATCGATATAGAAATAAGTTCCATCATTTGCCTGAATAAGTCCACTTATCCCTCCTGAATGAGCTTTTGTAGAAATAGAATTTGACAAAATTTCATTTTCATATACTTCAACGTTATAAATACCTGTATAGCCTTGCCACCAAGCACCACCAGTTAAGCCACCAGCGTAAGTCATCATCTTTTCTTCACCAATGCACTCAATTTTACAGTTAGTTACCTTAGCACCAACAATACAAGATATTCTACCTGTTCCTTCTTTTGCTAAAACGCCAAAAACGCCACCAGCATAAACGTCATATTTTTCGTCACCATCATTTGCATTAGTATAAGCTTTACCAATAACGTGGACATTATCTACTTCAACATTGGAAACCATACAGTTTCCACCTTTAGCATTTTCACCAATTACTCCACCTACTGCTGCAGTATTTGGAGAGTTAGTTGAGTTAAAAGTAATGATTGGTCTAACTATTGAATCATTAGTACCTGTAACTGAAATATTATCTAGATATCCTCTTCTTAACATTCCAACAAGTCCACCAACATTACCTTCATTTTGGTGGTCTGTCGAACCAGGTTGAGCATTTTGAATACCTCTAATAGCATATTCAGAGTTGTTATCTTGTACTTTTATTTTTACGTGAAGGTCTTTTCCACCTATAACACTAGTTCCTGATCCAACTAAATTAGTTGAGTCAAAAGTATTTAATAAGCCACAATCTTCAATATAACCAAACATACCTCCAACACCAACGTTATTAACCCATTGATTTGCGACAGGTGATTGGAATGATAAACCTAGACCTTCAACTTTTGTATTATTTAAATTAACATCAATATTTACTAATTGATCAGCATAATTGCTAGAATCATCTCCTCTACAATTTACCGCACCAATTAATCCACCTGCATAAATATTACCAGTTGCAGTAGAACCTACATTTCTTTGAGCAATTAATGTACCATTATTAACAGTAAATGCTAAATTATGTAAATATAAAGTTTCATCTGAGATATTTAATGTTGCTGAATAGAATCCTGCATACATATCTGTAGATGAAGCAGTACATGAAGATGCTTGAGTAGCGTAAACTTCAAAAGTAGTTTCTGCTTCATTTAATGTGTAGTTCTTTTGAGCTATGTTATTAACTATTGGAGGTTGATATGCAAATAATCCACCTGCATATGCGCCACCTTGACCTGTAACTTCAGCATCTAAATAAACATTTGTTTTAAAGAAAGTAATGTTTTCTTCCGCATCATTATTACAATGGAAGTAAACTTTACTATTATCTAAATAACCTAGTAGTCCACCTGCATATGCATTACCTCTTGATAATCTAGATTGTGTAGATGAACGAATTGATGAAGTATATGCACTTCCATTACTTTGAATAAATTCAATTGGATAAATATTGACAGTATATGTTCCATCAATGTAACCATAACCAAATGTACCAATTGATTTACTTGTAGTAGCACCTGAAATATTTTCAATCATTGTTGAAATTTCAATATTTTCATAATCTTCAAATACAACACCTTGTAAAACAGTGTTAGCACTTGCACTAACATAACCAATTGTTGCAGAAGCAACACTATGACCAGAGCTTCCATTTAATGAGTTAGCGATATATACACCATTATGGATTTCATTTCTATAAGAGTATACAGAAGAGCCATTTAATCTTCCTGCTAATGATCCTACATAAGAATTCTTATTTTCTCCATATGTAATAGCTTTGACAGATGTATATCCACCAGTTGCTTTAACATTACTCCATGCATCGATCCTTTGGCCTAATTGTCCAAATAATACACCAGCATTAACTGATGAAGATTGAGACTGTACGTTTATTGATACAGATGAATCAACATTATCTAAAACGACATCTCCACTAATTAATCCAGCAACTCCACCAATTGAAAATTCAGACACTGTAGATGTAGCTGTTGTATCTACATAAGAAATATTACCCTTTAAATTAACATTTCTTAAAATACATTCTTGTTTAACATCTTTTGCTTCTTTTCCACTTCCAACAGTAAGAGTACCATTTGATACTCTACCAAAGAAACCACCATATGTATTTGTAATTTTTCCTGAGTTAGAAGTATTTACAGAAATATAGTTATTAAGAAAATCAATACATCCATGGAAAGCATTAACATATGCACCGATTCCCTCAAAATCTTCTTCGTCTAAGAAGATACTATTTTCGACAACATAATAGCCATATTGAATATCTAATAAAGATGTTGGATTTTCACTATCATTATTTGGGAAATAAGTATAATCAAAATCAATTTCATTTAATAGATTAGCTAATTTAATAACATCAGCAGCTTCGTCTAAAACCCATGCTCTACCGAAGCATTTACCAATATCATCTGAAGTAGAATAAGTTGTTTCAATAGTTAATTGTAAATCACCAGTTATTGTTGTAGTAACAACAGGTTCATCATATGAATCTTCTCCAATTGTCATACCTGTATAAATTCTACCTTCATTAATAACTGAAATAGTTACACTTGTACCAGTAGGAGCTTCATATTTTTTAGTAGTTTCATTGTAAGTAACTCCTTCACCACTTACATAAACTGTAACTTCGTTATCACCTGCAACTGTAATTGAAGCAGCATTAGATTCAGTAAGGTTATTTAAAGAAAGCGCTGCGAAAAGAACACTACCAGTTAATAGTGCTGCACAAGGTATTAATGATTTAATGCCTTTAAATTTCATAACCTTACCTCCTTTCTTTAGTTGCTATAAATAAGTCTAGGTGTTTCTGTCGATGTAATTCCTGATACTTCACTTAAATAGTTATAAGTATCAGTTGTTCCATCATTTAATTTGCTTGATAATTTAAATGTCGCTGCTGATAAACTAATATCGCAACCACTATTTTTTCTTACATAGAATTCTAAATCTATATCACTCGCTGCAGGAACAAACAATGTTAATGTATCAGTTCCTGTTAGATTGTTTTCATAATAATATCCAATTTTGTAACTATTTAAGACACTTTCTTTAGTAACAACAGGTTTTCCATTGCTACCATCATTAACTAGTTCACTTAAATCTTGATAGTTACCTTCAACTGATAATCTAAATTTTTCATAGTCGAATAATAATTCAGTTGAATCAAAGTTAAATACTAATTTAACTGGAAGAGATGATGAATATGTGTTCGTTTCTTGTTCATCACCATCATTTGGATCTTTAGTATCTTCAGTAACTTTTACTGAATAGTTAATTGAAGTTTTAGTATTTATGACTAACTTATCAGTATTTGAGAATGTTTCTTCAAATGTACTAACGTAAATCAAACTTGAAGTTAAGTTTAATTGAAGAACTCTTAAATCAATATAAGGAACAAATGTTTTTAATATTAAGTCTAAACTTTCAACTGAGTTAGTTGATAAATCTGGAACATAATCTGAAATTGTAAGACTTGCTTCATCTTTAGTATCAGATGATCTTTTTATCTTTCTTCTTTGAATTTTAATCATAACACTTGTTGATTTTGCTGGAGCGTTAGGATTATTAGGTTCCGCCTTTAAGAAATTTTGAGTATATAAGTTTGATCCCTTTTGCGGTTTACCATTTGTATCAGCAGTTCCTAATGCTGTACCAGAAGCATCAACAACTGTTAAATCATAATAGTCAGAGAAATAGCCATTATTTCGTGTATCTTTCAATAATGGAGTAACTTCACCCCACGAGTCCACTACTTTTTCTGCTGCAATTTGTTCTAAAGAAACAGCCACGAAATTAAATAAAATATCTCTTTGGGAAGGATCCCCCTTGCTATCACAATTTTGAAGATTGATAGTTACAAAGCCTTCATGTGTATATTTAGTGTCACTTACTTCCTCTAAAATAACACTCTTATTAGCTCCATCATGAGTTAAACGGAAGTCAGTATAATGACCTTCGATTATTTCTGATGAACTGAAGATATATTTAGCATATGAATCTACAGCAAAACCAACTAGTACCATACATACTAGTGTGAATAATATAAACAATACTCTTTTTGCTTTAGTATTCATAGCTTTCTCCTTTCATTAATTCTTGAGTTGTCTTTGTTCAGCTTTATATCCCATTTCTATATAAAGTCTACCTGCGATAGTTGTTGAAGCATCAACTACTTGTTGAGGTAATACGATATTTAATCTAAATGTATTTCTAGTTTCACTTTGACCTGGTATAAAGAAAAATCTATAATAGTGCGTTCTTGTTTCATAATCAACATATACACCAACTTCAGATGCTTCATTATAAGCGTTTAATGCATCAGCATCATGTCTATTATTAACAGTATTAAGTTTATTAACAGTAACGTATCTATTACTTGCATTTCTTCTTAAAAAGTCAATTGATGCTCCTTTCATGTTTGTAGCATCAGGTGTACTTTCAACTTCATAATCAGTTTGAATAACAAAATAAGAAATTCCTTCTTCTTGTTCAGCTTGAGTTTGAGTAGTAGCAAAACGTTTTAAGAAAACTTTGAAATATAACTCTACTTCCATAAGCACTTCATTAAGCTGACTCTTTCCTCTTTCTTCAATAAAGTTGTTAATTGAAAATGTGTATTCAATAACGTCTAATGCCTCAATATCAGTTAAAACGATATTATCTTCTTCGACTGAATAAACAAACTCTTCTGCTTTATCTCTATTTCTTATTAATTCGATTTTTTCAAAATCAACAACAGGAAGAGCGATATTCGCAGGTCTATCAACAATCTTTTGAATTTTAAATTTTGCATATGAGAAAGTTGCACTTGAAGATAAAGCAATAGCAAGCACAAAAACCAAAGCTAAATAAATAAACTTTGGATCAAATCTATTTCCTTTCTTCTTAAAAAACTTTTTCATAATGCTTTCCTTCCTATTTCTTTCTAAAAACTATAAAACCTGTAGCAATTAGAATTAGAAATCCTAAAAAATATAAGTAGCCTTCAACTTGAAACCATTTAATAAAGATTCCAACTTGAGGATGAATATCAATTACTTTCCCATAAATCTCAATTTTAGGGTTTGTATCATAAACGTTGTTATTTGCATCTCCTAGAGTTATGTAAGTAAGACTTCCATCAGAATTCTTCTTAACTTTAACAATTCTATGAGTAACTATCATTACAGTATTGTTTCCTGTATCTTCTAAGTATGTGATGATATCTCCTTCTTCATATACATCACATTCTTTGATAACAACTAAGTCACCGGCATTTATTGTTCCTGTCATTGAATGTGCATCAAGTGATAACACAACAAATCCATATCCAAATATTTTAGGAACTTTATTACCCATAACAAATTTATCAAAAGTTAAATATCCGGCACATAGGAGCAATAATGTTAGAAGTGAAGAAATAACAATGTTAAATACTCTCTTCATTTTCTTAACCATACTAATCAACCTGTTCTACGATAATCTTAAATACTAAGTTTGATGTTAATACGTTGCTAGAATCTTTAGCAAATGTATATCCATCTACATAAGTTGAAGCTCTATTAGTTCCATTTTTATCATCGTATGTTAACAAACTTAATAATGTATCTGCTTGGTCATAATCGATATAAGTTCTTCCTTCACTCATTCTTGTATCACTTACTTCTTCTTCATATGGCCAACGCCAAGAAATTTCAAATGTTGAATTTATTGGATCATTTGGATCAAATGTTGCTTCTTCTAATCCGCCTAAACAATAAGTCAATGAACCAGTTCTTAAAGTAACAGTGTCTTTTTTTATTGTCCAAATAAGCGGAGCATAAGATATTTTTCTGACATTTGATGAAGCATCTGTTAAAGTTCCACTTAATAAAATATCTTTAGCACTTGAAACATCAAACGATAACTTACTAGCAACTTCAGCATTACCAGTAACAGTAAAACTCATGCTTCCTTTTGCTCCAGGTGCAACTAGATATGAACTTGAGTCATTAGCAACAATAACTTCTGCTCTATCATCATCTACATTAGGAGTAACAGCACTTCCTGGACCTTCATATACATAACGTTTTCCAAACAAATTATTATCTGTAACATTTATTTCTATGCCCCAAGCTGCAACTCTTGCATCTTCAGGATCAGATTGTTCTTCTGTAACATATTTTGCATAAACATTTCCAACAGCAATTCCAAGAACCATAACTAAAGCAAACAAAATTCTTGCAAGCGTTGATAAACTATATTTTCGTTTAGCTTTCATATGTTTTCACCCCAATCCGTAATAGCACAAAAATCATACGCGCACTTGTTTACGTATGATCAACATCATATTATTAAACCTCTTCAATCATTAAATTATATTCAAAAAAATTAAAGTCGATTCATTTTTTTTGATAATTAAAAAGTGTTTAAATATTTATATATTTAATAGTACATTTATTGTCATATTTTGTCAAGCAATGATTAACTTTATCTCATATTTTTATAAAATTTGTTTTTATTCTTTTTTTAAAAAAAATCAAAAAGATGCTATTATTTCCATGCTTTTTCTGTTTTTTATAAATAAAAAACTGTTAAGATTTTTTTCTTAACAGTTTATCATTTTAGTTAGCTTTTGACATTTCAATTAAACTATCTAAACGTTTCTTCAAACCTTCATCATGTGTTAAATTGTAAGCAATTTGCATGAAATAGATAGCTGTTTGATAGTTTGTTCTAGTTGCGAATTCTCTACTTAAAGCTACTGCCATTTTAACAATTTCGATATTACCACCAAATACCATTCCTACTTTTTCAACTTCAACTTTTGATTCAGCCGGTGTTAATGGTTTGAATGAATCATAACCTAATTTTTGGCAAGCTAATACTAATTCTTTCTTAATATCTGTTTTTTGATCGAAGATTGTACTTGATAAATAACCAGCTAATGCCAATCTAAAGTCTTCAATTAAGAAAGCATAGTAACCAATAGCTCTAAAACATCTTGCTAATTCTGAAGGAACAAAACAATATTTTTGTGCTTCAGCAATAATAGGAGCAACCTTATCTAATTCTTTTTTAGCCATAGCAATATTTGCTAATTCTAATTGAACTGAGAAAGAATTTGGGAACCATCTTAATGCTTTTTCATAAGATGCTCTTGCTTCATCTAATAAACCTAATTTAGTACATACAACACCATGTAAATAGTTGTATTTATACATATGATCTGGTGTTAAACGAATAATTTTTTCACCTTTATAAATTAAGTTTGTATAAATTTGGAAAGCAAATGCTTCTTCAATGTTTACATAATGATATACTTCATCATCTTCAAAGTATCCTTTTACTTGTAAAAGAATCTTATCTAAAACAACTTTAGCAGTTTCTAATTTGTCATCTTTATATAGATTTTCTGCTTTAACAAATAATGCTTCACGATTCTTAATTTCCTTAGACATTTTTTCTTTCATTGCTTCCACTTCATCAGGTCTTACAACTTCCATTAATAATGGTGATAATTCTCTAGCAATGTCAATTGTTTCAGGATTCTTTGCTAATTCATCTAATTTGTCTTTCAAAAAGTGATAATCTTTTAATCTATCACCTGTCATTTGACTTTTAACTTCTTCAATAATTTTATTTTTGTCCATAAAAATCATACTCCTTAGTAATTTTCATTATTATACCATAACTTTTTAAATAATCAAAGTTATATGTACCATTTATTGTTAAATTATTTTAATTATGATAAGATAATTCTAGAAAAGAGGACGAGATAATATGAACAATAAAAACTATGCATTAATCGACAACTATATTAGCAAACTTATGAGAGAATCAACTCCTGATAGACCTATATGGAATATTGAAAATATCCGTCAAGGAAAGAAAGCTCATTGGAACTATATCGATGGCTGTATGATGACTTCTTTACTAAGTTTATATAACGAAACTAAAAAACAAGAATACTTTGATTTTGTTGATAACTTCATTGACTATTATATTGATGAAGATGGAGAAATATTAGGTTATCAAATCGAACACTTTAGATTAGATGACATCAATGAATCAAGAGTATTATTTGAACTATATGAAAAAACTAAAAAAGAAAAATATTTAAAAGCAATTGCTAAAACATATGGACAAATCTTAACTCAACCTCGTACATATCAAGGTAACTTCTGGCATAAAGATATCTACCCTAACCAAGTATGGCTAGATGGATTATACATGGCAATGCCTTTCTATGCACTGTATGAAACTAAGATGAATAATTGTAAAAACATTCAAGATATTATCAATCAATATAAATTAGTTAGAGCTCATTTATTTGATGAAGAAAAAGGTTTATATTATCACGGATATGATGCATCTAAAGAAGCTTTCTGGGCTAATAAGGAAACAGGATTATCTAAAAACTTCTGGTTACGTGCTATCGGCTGGTTTACAGTCTCATTAGTAGATGTCGCAGAAATTATTAAAGATAAATGCGCAGAAGAATATAAAATCGTTTCCTCATTATTAAAAGAAATAATTGAAGGTATTTTAAAATATCAAGACAAAGAATCAAATATGTTCTATCAAGTAGTAGATCATCCTGAAGTAGAAGGAAACTATTTAGAAACATCAGGTTCAGCAATGATCTGTTATGCAATCTTAAAAGGAAATAGACTTGGCATTTTAAATGAAGAATACAAACAAATTGGTTTAAATATTTTCGATGGTATTTGTAACACTTATTTAACTGAAGTAAATGGTGATTTAAACCTTGAAGGAATCTGTTTAGTTGCTGGATTAGGACCTGAAAAAGACAGACGTAGAGATGGTACAATTGCTTACTATTTAAGTGAACCAATTGTTAAAAATGATGCTAAAGGTGTAGGTCCATTAATCATGGCTTATACTGAAGTAAGAAAAACATTATAAAACAAAAAAAGAATAGAGATTTTCTATTCTTTTATTATTTCCTTAATTACTTCACTTGCTATTAATAATCCAGCAGTTGAAGGTACAAATGATACGCTTCCAAGTACATTAGATTCATTAGAAATTGGAAGCTCAGTTGAATAAACAACTTTACAATGTTTTATATCATATTTTTTAAGTTCGTATCTTAATTTTTTAGCCAAAGGACATGTATGAGTTTTAGCTAAATCAGTCACACATAAATCTTGAGGATTTAGTTTATTTGCAGTTCCCATACTAGAAATTATTTTAATATTTAGTTCATGAGCTTTTCTTATTAATAATATCTTACTAGGAACCATATCTATGGCATCAACAATGAAATCAAATTTCGAAAAATCAATTTGATTTATTGTATCTTTGTCCAACAAGAAAGGATATTCAATTACATTAATATTAGGATTTATATCTAACATTCTTTCTTTACTTACTTCAACTTTTGTTTTTCCAATCGTAGAAGTTAAAGCAATGATTTGACGATTAATATTTGTAATATTTACACTATCCATATCACAAATACCTATCGTTCCTACTCCACCTCTTGCTAAAGCTTCGACTACATATGAACCTACTCCACCCAAACCAAAAACAAGGACTCTAGAATTTTGAAGTTTTTCTAGTCCTTCTTTTTTTATTAATAATTCAGTTCTTTGAAATCTTAAGTCTTGCATACTAATATCCTCATTTCTATGTAATTATATCATAATTATTAGTAAATAGATAAATTATTTGAGATTATTGTTTTTCCTTCTTCGACACTTTTAGTTACAACTGCATTTGAGCCAATAATAACATTATTATTAATAACAATATCTCCGATTACTTGAGCATGACTTCCGATAATCACATTATCTTTAATTGTAGGATGTCTTTTGCTTTTATTTGCTTTATTAGCTCCTAATGTAACACCATGATAAATCGTACAATCATTTCCTATGATGCTTGTTTCTCCTATTACTACACCCATTCCATGATCAATAAATAGTCTTTTCCCTATTTTAGCTCCTGGATGAATTTCAATACCAGTTAAAAATCTAGCAATAGATGAAATAATTTCTGCAATAAACTTCAACTTGATTACCCAAAATAAATGAGCTATTCGATAAAAAAATAGTGCATGCACACCAGGATATAAAAGTAATATTTGTAAATAATATCTAGCTGCCGGATCTCTTTTTTTGATTGATTTTAAAAATTTAATCATATAGTCCCCTATATATAATATTAATTAAATATTAGTTGGACACAATTAGCTTTTTATTGACTTAAAAAACATGTTTTAATAAAATTATTCATGGTAGTTTGATTAAAATAAAAAATGTCTAAAGTATTAGTAATATTAAACAATTATTTCGCGATTTCAGAACTTCAAAAAACAGTTTCAAAGGAACTTAATATTAGTTATTATCTAACACTTGATGAAGCATATCAACACATTATAGAAAATGGTTTTCCTGACATCTTAGTTTATGATTATAATCAAGATAATGTCTGCTTAAAAAGTCTTATTAATTGCTATGAAAAGCCACCATTCTTCCCTATTGTTATTTTTAATAAATATGATGAATTATTAATTAATAATTATCTAAGAAAATCATTAGGTGATTTTTTTATTTTATCTTCTTTTAATATTAATGAATTCGCATTACATCTAGAGTTGTTAGTCAATAATTTAAATTATAAAAAAGAAGTTAATGAAGATATTATATTTAATGAAGTTTTAACAACTATTAAAATCGATGATGCTTATATTAAATTTACAAGATCGGAATTCAATTTATTTAGATATTTATTCTTGAATCTTAATAATTTAGTAACAAGAAAAGAAATTCAAGAATATGTCTGGAATTTTGATGAATATGATTATTTTTCTCGAAGTATTGATACATATATTAAATTATTGAGAAAGAAACTAGGAAAAATAGAAAATAATAGATATCATATTATCACCATAAGAGGAAAAGGATATTCTTTAACAAACATCCCAATACATAAGTCCAAACATCCTGTATAAAAATACATATTCTTTACTAGGAGGGGAAATGGTGCAAAACTGTTCAAATAGAAACAAATGCATAAAAACAATCGATGTAATTCCTTGTAGATGTGTCTGTTCATTAAATAACACTGAACTTACATTAACAGGAATAACCACTACACCAAACTGCTGTGGAAACAATGTTAGAGTTAATTATACTGTTTCTTGTTCATATCAAGATAATCAATGCTTAAACACTACAATATGTAAAGAGTGTTCTTTCACATATCTTATTCCAAACTGCTGCTGCAACTGTAATTTAAATCCTACAGCTACATTTGATTGTTTAGATGTCGAACAAATATCTAGAAATGAAATCGTCGTAAGAGCAAAATGCAACATTAGGTATTAAAAAAGGTATTTCAACTAAGAAATACCTTTTATTTTTTTATGCTACGATTGCATCTCCTGTAATCTCAAATACAACATCACTAAATTCTACTGTAGTACCTCTATTTGCAAACATACCGATGTACATATATTCACTATCTTTAGTTTGTAATGGGAAGTCTAAATATTCTTCAGTATATGTAGTTCCTTTGTATTCTACAGTAACTGTTACTTTTTGACCAAGTCTTGTAATTGTTAAAGTTGCTTCATCATCTACTGCATATAATGCATTAATAGAATTACTAGATTTAGTTAATTTAGAAGCTGAACTTCTTGAGAAAATTGGAGTCATAGAAGAATTATCACATAAGAATCCAGCTGCTACATAGTTACCAATAATTGCAGAGTTTTTATTTGGTTCATAGCAATCATCCCTTAACATTAAGCCAAATCCTGCTTGCTTTGTATTAGCTGTTGTAATAACTTTTGCTTTAGCAGTTAATGTAAAGTTTTTATTTGCAGAAACTTGTTGGAAAGCAAATGCAAAACCTTCACTACTACTTGCAAACTTACCTTTATTTGATCCTTCTTTATATTGACCAACTAAGAATTTTCCTTTTTCTGTTTCTTTAGCAACATAACCATTTGATGCACTATTTGGATCTCCACCTGTATCACCAAATCCTGTACCATGCCAGCCTTCAGAAATCATTGTGAATTGTTCAGTTGGTGTATAAGCATTCCAATCAACCGCACTATAACCAGAATATACATAATTAGGATTTGCTTTTAATTCTGTTGAAGAATCTGGCATTACTAATTTTTCTTTATCAACATATTTAGATAAACTATAATCTGTTTCTAATAAATTCTTCGCAAATAAATAAGAAACAACTTTAGCACCATAATCATTTAAGTGAGTTGAATCTAATGAAGCAAAATCAGCAACAACTGTTTGATTATCTTCAGCTAATTTTCCTGCAGTTACAGCATGATAATACTTTGCAATATCATATGTTTCTTGTTCATAATGTTCTTTTGTAATAGAAGTCATATCAATATAATTAACTTCTTTTTCCTTAGCTAATTCAACAACTGCTTTACCATAATCACCATAGTTAGTATTATGTCCATTATTACCTGAATAGTCGTTTTTATTTGAAAGTCTTACAATTGGTGAGCAAAGAATTGGAGTAGCTCCTTTTTCAACAGCTAACTTAACATAATAATTATATAAATGATATTTGAATGATGTTTCATCATCAGTAGGTTTATTTGCATCTGTAAATCTAGCTGTATCATCACCTTTTTCATCATTATGACCAAAGCCAATTAATAAATAGTCGCCTTCACCAATACTATCTTTTAATGTTTGATAATTGCTTTCTTGTAAGAAGCTTTTACTACTTCTACCAGACAAAGCAAGATTAACAACTGTTGCTTCTTCTTTTAAATAGTCATTTAATTTAGTTGCATATCCCGCTCTAGGATAATAGTAAGTTGTGTCATTAAATGAACATAATGTAGAATCACCAACAACAAAGATTTCAGTTTTGCTTAATGTTTCTACTGAGCTTACGCTACTTGATGAAGAACTAGTACTTACACTACTACTTGATGAAGAACTTGAACTACTAGTTGACTCAGGTAAACTTGATGAAGAACTTGAAGTATTACCACAGCTTGCTAAAACTAATCCTGCTGAAAGTAATAATACTCCACCTAAAAATTTCATTTTCATATTTTTTCTCCCCTTTATTAAATAGATGATTTTAAATCTTCAATTCGATCTAAAATATCTTTTTTACCAAATAAATAACTTCCTGCTACCAATACATCAACACCAGCTTTTTTACATAATTCACCAGTTTCTTTATTGATACCACCATCTACTTCAATTAAACAATTGTAATTATTTTCATCAATCTGTTTTCTTAATTTTGAAATTTTATCTAATGCAGATGGAATAAATGATTGACCACCAAATCCTGGTTCAACACTCATAACTAAGACTAAATCTAAATCTTTTAAATAAGGAAATAAAACTTCTACATCAGTTTTAGGCTTAATAGATACTCCAACCTTTACTCCTTCTTTATCTTTAATCATCTTAATAAGAGCAGTTAAATCATTTGTAGCTTCATAATGAATTGTAACTAAATCAGCCCCATTATTTATATAATCACTAAAGTGTACTTCAGGATTTTCAATCATTAAATGAACATCTAAATATAATTTTGTGTTCTTTGAAATCAAATCTAAATCTTGTAATGAAAAGGAAGTATTTGGAACAAACTTTCCATCCATCACATCAAAATGTAGCCAAATATTCTCGAGATTTTCAATTTGCTTAGATTCTTCAAGAATATTTTTTGCCGCCAATAATGAAGGCGCAACGATTAATTTTCTCATTAATATCGCTCCTTTCTATTTTTTAAATCTAACAATAAAGAAAGATAAGTCTCATAGTGATCTTTATCAATTTCTTGATTTTCCACTGCGCGTTTTATTGCACAACCAGGTTCATGTTCATGAAGACAATCGTTGAATTTACATTCGCCTTCATACTTTTCAAATCCTGGATAAATTGCTGCTAATTCTAAAGGTTTTAAATCAAACTCTATGTAAGAAAAACCTGGTGAATCTGCTATCCAACCATCATTAAATTTAATATATTCTGTTACTCTAGTACAGTGCTTACCTCTACCTAAAGCTTTAGATATATCTCCTGTTTTTTGATAAGTATTTGGAATTAATAAATTTATAAGTGTTGATTTACCTACACCACTTTGACCAGTAAATAAAGTTTTCTTTCCTTCTACTAGTTTTAAAATATTTTCTAGGCCTTCTTTAGTTTTACTTGAATATAAATAATATTCATATCCCAGTTTATCTAAAGCAGCTAATGTATCTTTATATGACTCATCTTCTACTAAATCAAATTTAGTAAAAATGATTTTAGGTGTAATTCCTGCAATTTTAGAAATCATTGCAAAACGAGTAATTAAAGATAAAGGAATAGTTGGATTCATTAAACTTGCGACAATTGCAACTTGGTCAACATTTGCAATCGGAGGACGTGAAAAATGATTAGTACGAGGATAAATCTTTAATAAATAATTTTGTTTTTCATCAAAATCAACTTCGTCTCCTACTAATGGACTATATTCTCCTATTCTAAACTTCCCTCTCGCTTTACAAGTATATACTTGTTCATTTGCATAAACATCGTATAAACCTGCATTAACCTTAATAATAAATCCTTTCATTATTTAATAATTCCTTCTTTCTTAGCTCTTAATTGACCACATGCTGCGTCAATATCAGTACCAAATTCTTTTCTAACTGTAACATTAACTCCATTTTGCTTTAAATAATCCATGAATACTCTAACTCTTTCACGATTACTTCTTTTAAATGGCATTTCACTAACTTCATTATATGGAATCAAGTTAACATAAGCATTAATACCTTTAACTAAAGCAGCTAATTCTTTTGCTTCTTTTAAGTTATCATTTAACTCTTTCAACATAATGTATTCAAATGTAACTCTACGAGATGTTACACTTTCATAATATTTAATCGCATCCATCAATTCTTCTAATGGATATGCTTGATTAATTTTCATAATCTTATTTCTTAATTCATTATTTGGAGCATGTAAAGATATTGCTAAGTTAACTTGTAATCCTTCATGAGCATATTCTTTAATTTTAGGAACAATACCACATGTAGATACAGTAATATGTCTTGCTCCAATTTCCAATCCTTTAGGATGATTCATAATACGAACAAAATCCAAAACATTTTCATAGTTATCAAAAGGTTCTCCTGTACCCATAACTACAATATGAGTAACTCTTTCATTTTCTTCTTCTAATAACTTATTCATTAATAAAACTTGACCAACAATTTCATGTGTTTCAAGATTTCTATTTTTCTTTAATAAACCACTTGCGCAGAAAGCACACCCCATATTACAACCAACTTGGCTTGTAACACAGATTGCATTTCCATATTCATAACGCATTAAAACGCATTCTACCTTAGCACCATTATCTACTTCTACAAGTAATTTAATTGTACCATCTAACGCATCTTGACGTACTACTACTTTAGGTAATTCAATATAATATAACTCTTTTAATACTTCTCTAAACTTTAAAGAAATATCACTCATTTCATCAAAACTTGTTGCTTTCTTTTCATAAAGCCAAGTATATAGTTGAGTTGCTCTAAATCTTTTTTGACCAAGAGCTATCATTTCTTCTTCAAGTTTTTTAAGTTCTATACCATAAATATTTCTTTTCATCTTATTCCCTCACTAACTTACAAATAAAGAATCCATCTGAATCATATTCAGAAGGGAAAATAACTCTTTGTTCAACAACCTTAAAATCAGGATGTTTATTAAGCAAATATTCTACCTGATTTTCATTCTCTTTTTTGTTTAGAGTACATGTAGAATAAACAAGTGTACCTTGCTTTTTAACAAGCTTTGTTGCTACATCAATTAACTCTTTTTGAAGACTTAAAATTCCATCCAAATCCTTTTGATCAATATTAACTAAAAGGTCTGGTTTTCTTCTAACAACTCCATATCCACTACAAGGAGCATCTAATAAAACTATATCAAAAGATTCTTCTTGATATTTTTCTAAAAGCTTAGTTGAATCATAACAAACAGGAATAACTGAAGACGCACCTAAACGTTTAATTTGATTCTTTAATAATTGAATTCTATGTTCATATAAATCAACTGCGATAATTTTACCTTTGTTATTAATCTTACTTGCAATATGGAAAGTTTTACTTCCAGGTGCAGCACACATATCTAAAATACTAGAGTTTTCTTTTGGATCCATAATTTCTGCGACCATTTGTCCAGATTCATCCTGAACAGTAACAAGTCCTTCCAAGAACTCTTTAGTATTACCAATTGGTTCACTTCCTTCATAAAAGACACCAACTGGACTTAAGTTTCCTTTTTTAAAATAAGGAACTTTTAATATTTCATCAACACTTGTTTTTAATATGTTTACTCTAAGTGATAATGGAGGTGGAGTTACATTACTTTTCATATAAGCAATTGCTTTATCCATCCCATAATGCTTGCCTATCATTCTAATAAGCCATTCAGGATGAGAATATTTCATACACATATATGATAACTCGTCTTTAAAATCACTTTGTTTTAATTCAAATGGGTTTCTAATTGCATTATTGAGTACTGCATTAGCAAATTTACTAGCTTGTAACCCCATCATCTTTTTAGCAATTTCTACTGATTCATTAACAATTGCATAATTAGGAATCTTATCCATAAAATACATTTGATAAAATGCACATTTCAATAATGTACGCATTCTTGAATCAATCTTTTTATCCACACAATAATGACGAATTACATAGTCCAAATACATAGAGTTTTGTAGTACACCATAAACAATATTAGTAACTAGTCCGCGATCTGCAGGCTTCAATTCATGCTCATTTAAGGCATTATTAAGAAGAAGATTAACAAATCCCTTATCTTTATATACAGAATTTAAAACACTATACGCTAATTCTCTTGCTTGCATAACTTTCTCCTAATTATCTTGATATGGCGATGTATCTACATGCATTTCGACTTTTTTATAATTCATCATCATATCTTTCAACTCTTGTAATAATTCATACATTAATTCTTTGTTTTTATATTTAATCATAATTCTTAAACGATATTTATTATTAACCTTAGGAATATAAGGTTGAACAGGACCTAAAATATTAATAGGTTCCTTTTTATTATTAATAATAAAACTCTTAATATTTTCCGCTGCTACTTCCGCATCATCTAAAGATTTTGATAAGAAAGTAAGACTAACTAAATATCGATAAGGAGGATATAAACCTTTCTTTCTATAAGCCATTTCTTGAACATAGAAAGACTTAAAATCATGTTTAGAAGCTAACTTAATCGCATAGTTATCTGGGTTGTATGTTTGAATAACAGCGATTCCCTTGTCTTCTCCTCTCCCACTTCTACCTACTACTTGAGTAAGTAATTGGAATGTTCTTTCTCCACTTCTAAAGTCAGTTTGATATAACCCTATATCTGCATTCAAAACGCCTACTAAAGTTACATTCTTAAAATCTAATCCTTTAGCAATCATTTGAGTTCCAAGTAAAATATCATATTCATGATTCCCAAATGATTCTAAAATACGATTATAACCTTTTTCTTTTTGTACAGAATCATAATCCATTCTTATAGTTCTAGCAGTTGGGAATAATGCTTTAATTTCATCTTCTACTCTTTGAGTTCCCATTCCATTTTTACGAATATATTTACCACCGCAATTTGGACATAATTCTTTTACTTCTTCTTCATAACCACAATAATGACATTTCAATTTATTATCTGCAGTATGGAAATTTAAAGGGACTTCACAATTTGGACATTCAAAAGTATATCCACAACTTCTACAACTCATACTTGAGGCATAACCTCTTCTATTTAGTAATAAAATAATTTGTTGATTCTTAGCTAATGTTTCTTCAATATGTTTCTTCAATACACTTGAAAAAATAAAATTACGTTTTCTAGTTTCGTTTAGCATATTAACAATTTCAACATTTGGAAGTTCCATTTTGTTAATACGATTTTGAATATATAAAGGATGATATACTCCTTTTATTGCTCTTGTTGTGCTTTCTAGTGATGGAGTAGCACTTCCTAAAAGCATTTTTGCATTATTATATTTGATTCTAAATGAAGCAACATCTAAAACATGATAACTTGGTGCATTATCTTGCTTATAAGACTCACTATGTTCTTCATCAATAACAATTAATCCTAAATTCTTTAATGGAGTGAAAATAGCACTTCTAGCTCCAATTACAACTTTAACTTCTCCTCTTGCAACACGTCTATATTCATCATATTTTTGGCCTGAAGTTAATCCGCTATGGAAAACAGCAATATCACTGCCGAGTCTTTCTTTAAATCTTCTAACCATTTGCGGAGTTAAAGATATTTCAGGAACTAAAACAATTGCTTCTTTATTTCTTGCAAGACATTTTTCTACTAAAGTTAAATAAACTTCAGTTTTCCCGCTTCCTGTAACACCTTCAAGTAAATAAATAGAATCATTACTATTTTCAAACTCTTTAATAACTCTTTCTTGATCTAAAGTAAGCTTTGGACCTTTTATTAAAGGATAATCTTGGTCTAAAGGATTACGATATACTTCTAAATCAAACAATTCAATTTTATCTTTAGAAACTAAAGTTTTAATAATACTATCAGAAATTAAAGAATCCTTTTTCAATATATTTGGATTTGCAATAAAATACTCTAAAGACTCTTTTTGTTTAGTTGTAAGATTATCAAAATCTTCATTAATAACTCTAATAGCCTTCAAAGTTTTAATTCCAACTTTTTCACTTGATGTTGGTTTTAAAGATGGAGGCAACATAACTTGATAACAAGAAATAAGTGGAGATACAGTAATTTGAGCAATATAATGTGCCAATTCTCTTAATTCCGGAGTTAAAATTGCTTCTTGATCAAGGCAACGCAAAATAGGACGGATTTCAAATCCGACTTCTTCTTCATATTCATCTAGTGTTTCTTTTACATCCAAAATATCTTCAACATATCCTACAATTACACGATTGTTAAATTCTACTTCAACTCTAGTACCAACTAAGACATTAATAACTGGAGGTATATAATAATCAAAAGGTGTATCTAGACTAGCAACTGGATGTTCAATAATAACTTTCGCAATTTTCACTTTTTTTATTCCTCCATTTATATTATTCTATCAAAAAGATAGAATATTTTAAATATAAAACAATAAAAAAACGATAGAATTAACTATCGTTATGCGTATTTTTTAATAATTTTAGCGATTTCTTCTTTTGCTTTATCAACTGAGTCATTTACAACTACGTATTGATACTTATCTTGAAGATTCATTTCTTGTCTTGCTTTAGATAAACGCATTTGAACAATTTCTTCTTCTTCAGTACGTCTACCTCTTATTCTTCTTTCAAGAGCATCAAATGATGGAGGCATTAAAAAGATTGAAATTGCATCAGGACATTTTGCCATAACTTTTTTTGCTCCTTCAACTTCAATTTCAAGCATAACATTGAATCCTTGTTCTAATAAAGATTCGACATATGCTCTAGGAGTTCCATAATAGTTACCAACAAACTCTGCATATTCTAACAGTTCATCATTTGCAATTGCGTTTTCAAAAGTTTCTCTACTTACAAAGAAATAATCAATTCCTTCTAGTTCACCTTCACGAGGTTTTCTAGTTGTCATCGAGATGGAATATTTTAAGTGTAAATCTTCCATTTCAAATAATTCTTTTCTTACAGTTCCTTTACCAACCCCACTTGGACCACTGTAAATGATTAAGTTGCCTCTTTTCTTCACAATTCTCACCGCCTACATCAAATTGTTATAATCATTATATTGAGATAAACCTAAAAAATCAATATTTTTTACATCTTTTTTACAAAATATGATAGAATTATTACTGGTGATTAATGTGAGTTTTGATGGATTAATGTTCCGTAGAGTAACAGAGCTATTAAAAGAATATTTAGTTGGAGCCAAAATCAATAAAGTAAACCAAGTATCTACTTTCGATTTTGTCTTTTTGCTATACAAAGATAAAAAAGGAAAATCAATGATTGTTTCTACAAACCCATCTAGTTCTTACATAACATATCTTTATAAAAACGAAAAAGAAAGTATGTATCCTACTCACTTTATGACTCAATTAAGACATCATATCGAAAATTCAGAAATAATCGAAGTTAATCAACAAGGACTCGATAGAGTATTAAAACTATCAATCAGAAAACGTGACGAACTTGGTGATTATCAAACAAAACACCTATATATTGAATTAACTGGTAAAATGACAAATATCATTTTATGCAAAAACGACGAAACAATAATCGATGCTCTACATAGAATTGGTCCTAATGATTTAATTAAAAGAATTATTATGCCTGGAGCAAGATATCGATTACCTCCAGTCCATGAATTAAAAGATCCATTCATAGATGCATATGATAAACAACTTTCATTATGTAATCAATTTTTTGGTTTCTCTAAGTCTTTAGAAAAAGAATGTTTATATAGAATTGAAAATGGTGAATCTTTAATAGATATTTTGCAAGAAATCAAACAAAGTGAAACAATGTATTTATACTCTAAAGATTACCATTTAATTCCTTTAACTCATCTTCAACAAGAAGCAAAGATTTTACCTTGGGATGAAGGCTTAGAAACATTTTATAAGTCTATCCAAATTCAAACAAAAAGAATTGATAAAACAAAAGAATTATTATTAATTGCTAAAAAAGAAATTAAAAAATATTCAAATAAAATTGCTAAATTAGAGGTCGAATTACAAAAATCTGAAAATAGCGAAATCTATAAGGAATATGGGGACATTTTATTCACATATTGTGAAAATTTAAAAGCAAAATTAGACAAATTTGAAATTGAAGTTGATGATGTAAAATACTCAATTCCATTGAACAAACAATTCGATGTATTATATAATGCAAACAAATATTATACTCGTTATCAAAAGGGTAAAAAAGGAGTCCAAATGATTAATGAGCAAATAGAGATTGCTAAAAATGAATTAGAATATTTCGAGTTATTAAATATTCAAATTAATGACGCAAATGATACTGAATTACAACAAATTAGAGCTGAACTTGCTAGTTTAGGATATTTAAAATTACCACAAACTCGTAATAAGAAAAAACAAGAAATTAAATACCCTCCATTAGAATTTACTTCTCCAACAGGAATAAAAATAAGCTTAGGAAAAAACAATTATCAAAACGATTATTTGACAAATAAATTGGCGAAATATAATGAATACTTCTTCCATGTTAAAGATTATCCTGGAAGCCATGTTATTGTTCATTCTACTACATTAGATGAACCAACAATTAGATATGCTGCCAATCTTGCTGCCTATTATTCAAAAACTCGTTATTCATCTACTGTTCCTGTAAACTATACAATTGTAAAAAATGTTAAAAAGATTCCTGGTGCTAAACTTGGTCTAGTGTCAATTAAAAATTATAAAACTATTTATATTGATCCAGTCCCTGAAAAAGAATTCAATAAATAAAACGATGTTCGTGTGAACATCGTTTTTTATTGTGTTTGTTGATTACCACGATTTCCGTGACAAACGGTTTCTTCACTTGTAGTGTAAGTTGTGTAATAACGTGGTGTTGGAACATAGTGATTTACAATTCTAGTATGAACTGGAATAATTACTGGTTGTTCTACATAATGGCATCTATTAACACAACAAACTCTTGTTGGCATTACGATTGGATCCATAGGGCATGGGCGGTTACAACATGGTCTATTTGTATCATATGTATTTTGATTCATGACTTCCCTCCTTCTCTACTTTAATGTATGTAAGTATTAACAATTAGGTAATGATAATCGTACAAATTATCATAAATAATAGTTTATATTTTATATATTTTTATGAGGGATAAAATGGTAAAACGAAAAATGCTAATAATCAGTATTCTATTTATTATATTAATTGCTTTTTTCAATATTAATATAACCGTTAAAATAGTTCATGAAAGTATTAATATTTTTTATAATTATGTGTTGCCTTATATACTTCCTTTTTTATTTTTAATGCAAATATTTATTAGTTTAAAAGGAGGGATTTTTTTAGCATATTATCTTCAAAAAATATCTTTTCATCTATTAGGAATAAATGGTTATGAAACTGTCATTTGTTTAAGTAGTATTTTATGTGGTTATCCATCCGTTTCGATCTATACAGAATCGTTGTTTAATCAAAGAAAAATATCATATAAAAGTGCATTAGATTTAATTCATTTTGCGTCATTTCCTTCGATGATTTTTACTCTTGGAAGTCTAGCAAAACATCTTGATAATCCATTAATTCCAAAATTGATTTTTCTATCTATTTTATCGGGTGGTTTTTTAATTTTAAAAGCAAGAAATATCGACAAGAATTATATTCGAAAAAGCGAGTTAACAAACGAACTAAAATCATATAAAAAAAGTGACATATTTTCTATTATTAAAAATAGCATTAACAACACTCTTACAACCACTTTATTCATCATGTTTTCATATATCTTTTTCTCGATAATCAGTAATATATTAATTCAAATTTTCCCCTATAAAATTGTTCTAATTTTATCTTCTTTTTTAGAGTTTAGTAATGGTGTTTTTTCTATTTCAAATCTTAACATAAATAACCTAATTAAATACAACCTAATTATATTAGTCTTATGTTTTGGAGGATTATCAATTCTTATTCAAATCGCATCATTTTTACAGTCTATAAAACTAGATTTAAAAAGCTATTTCAAAGCAAAAATAAAACATGCTTTTACAGCATGCATTATCTTTAATATTCTCTATATTCTTTTCATTATTTGAAGTTTTTTATTTCCATATTTATAAATCTTATAAGTGAACCCATCTTTTTCTAATGGCTTTAATGATGCATCCATTTCTAAAACTAAATAGGCATATTCTTTAAGCAAATCATTATTAATTAAATAATCTACTACTTCTTCATAAACATCCATCTTGTAAGGAGGATCTAAAAATAATATATCTATTTTTTCATTTAATGAATTTAAGACTTCTTCATATGATTTATTTGTTATGATTATTTCTTCCTCAATCTTTGCATTTGCAATATTTTTCTTAATACACTTAATTGCCTCATTCGATAAATCATTAATATATGCTTTCTTAGCTCCTCTAGATATTGCTTCGATTGATAGAGCTCCACTTCCAGCGAACAAATCTAATGTAACTGCATTTTGAAGACGAAAGTTTAAAACACTAAACATTGCCTCTTTAACTCTGTCTAAAGTAGGTCTAGTGTTTAGTCCTTCTGGTGCTATTAAATTTCTTCCACGATATTTACCACTGATAATTCTCATTTTTAACTCCTAAAGATTACATGTTTTTTTCTTTTTATCAAAATCAATTACGCTTTCGAATAATTCTTCTTTTATTTGTTGTAGATATTCATTAGCTTTTTTTAGTGAATCCAAATAAACTTTGACTAATGGTGAGGAATACAATTCTTCTTTTGCTTTACTTAATTCTTTTTGATATTTATCAATATCTAAATGATATCTTATCGCATCATTGTATAAACTCATTGCTTGTTGATACTTAAAAATCAATCCTTGAGTATATTCATCATCTAACATCTTTTTTTCATTTTGATGAACAACATCGATGATTTCTTCTTTTTTTAAGATATCTTTAAGTTGTAATACTTCTTTTAGTAACTCCATATTACATTTCCTCCATCAAAGCCTGCATTAAAGAAAGCATATTCCCTGCATCTTCCATTTTATCAATAAATCGTTTTCTTCTCAAGACTTTATATTCTTCTTTAAATTCTTTAAGTCTTTCAGGATGACGTGATAATATTCGATGCCAACTAGGATATTGTCTTAAAAAAATCCAATAATCAGGATTTTGTGAAAGTATATTTACTATATTACTTCTCATTAATCATTATATCTCCGATAGCTTCCTCTAGATATACTATGGCTAGGATCTTGTTTATTATTCTTGCTAAATTCACTAAACATACCTAATACTTTTTGCAAGCTTTGAAGGTTATTGCTTATTTTATCCATATCTATATCCTGAAATGCCTTAATTGCATTATTTATTTGATTATTGCTTTTACTATTTCTTTCTTCTTTAACTGGTTGTTTAAATAAACTATTACTTGGTCCATATATATCATATATTTCATATACTTGTTGCCATGTTAAACTTCCATTATGAATTTTATTTAATACTTCATCTTGATCTTTTATAAAAATCTTAAATTCATCCAATTTACTCATATCATTCACCACTAAATTATATGCTTCTATACAATATATGTGCATAGGCACAAAAAAAGTAAACTAATAAAATAATAAGTCAAAAATTACAAATCAACATATTATATATGGAAAGGTGGTGCAATCATGTATTACTATGGTAATGGATACAATTACACTGGAGCTGGTCCAACAGCTTATGGAACTCCATACTACCCTCCATATGGTGGTTATAACGGAACAGGTGGCGCTTGGGCATTTGCTTTAGTTATTTTCATACTTCTTATTATTGTAGGTTGCTGGTGCAGTCGCGGTACTGGTTCATATTTTAGATAATAAAGCAGGCTCTGCATTTGCAGAGTTTTTTTATTCATGATATAATTAAAAATGAGGTGATTTTATGTTTAAGTTAAGAAAAATCATTAAAGAAAACAACCCTTTATTAAGAAAAAAATCAGTAGATGTAACTTTTCCTTTAAGTGAAGAAGATACAGCTACTATTGAATATTTAAGTGCACATTTAGAATTTGCTGCTGATGAAGAAAACTGCAAAAAATATGGTTTAAGAGCTGGTGTTGGTTTGGCTGCTCCACAAATTGGTGTTAATAAAAAAATGGTTGCAGTAAGAATTGATATGCTGGATAAAAATGATGAAGTTATAACTAAAAGATATGCTTTTATCAATCCTAAAATTGTTTCACATTCAGTAACAAAAACTGCTTTACACAGTGGAGAAGGATGTCTTTCAGTCGATAATGATCGTGAAGGATATGTATATAGACACTCTTTCGTAACAGTTCAAGCATACAACTATTTAACAAAAGAAAACGTTAAAATCAAGTTCAGAGGTTACGAAGCAATTGTAATTCAACATGAATTAGATCACTTAGAAGGAACACTATATTTCGATCACATTAATAAGAAAAATCCATTTGAAGAAATCCCAGGAGCTACTTTAATATAAGTACTCCTTTTATTTTTTTACGTATAGATATTGAAATTTATATCATATATTGATATAATAACATAGATTTAACTAGATTAAAAAAGCCATAATAGTTTTATAGAAAAGGAGTGAGAGAAATGGGCATCTTACATAGTACAGACACTGCAGTATTCGCTTTAGGTGGCTTAGGTGAAGTCGGAAAAAACCTATATTGTATCGAACATGATGATTCCTTAATCATTATTGATTCTGGTGTTATGTTTCCAGAAGGTAGTTTGCCAGGAATCGATTATGTTATACCTAATTATTCGCATTTAATTCAAAATCAATATAAAATTAAAGCTCTTTTAATTACGCATGGACACGAAGACCACATAGGTGGTATTCCTTTTTTACTTCAAAAAGTCTATGTTCCAATTATCTATGCACCAAAATTTGCGGCTGCATTAATCAAAGTTAAGTTAGAAGACGCTAAAATCCGCCAAAAAGTTAAAATTATTGAAGTAGATGGTGATACAACCATCCAAATTGATAATAATTTTACTGTTGACTTCTTTTATACTACACACTCTATTCCAGATTCATTAGGTATTAGCATTGATACACCTAATGGTAGAATTGTTACAACTGGTGACTTTAAGATTGACTTAACACCTGTTGGTCAGCCAATGGATATTCATAAGATTACTAGAATCGGTAAAGAAGGCGTAGATCTTTTATTAGCTGACTCTACTAATGCTGAAGTAGAAGGTATTTCTTTAAGTGAAAGAAATGTTATTTCTGCGATTAGAGAAGTTTTTAGTAATACATATGGAAGATTAATTATCGCGACATTCGCATCAAATATTCATAGAATTCAACAAATTGTTGAAACTGCAGTCTTATTTAAAAGAAAAATTTGTGTATTTGGTAGATCAATGGAAAGAGCTATCGATGTAAGTAGAAAATATGGTTACATCAAATGCCCTGATACATTTATAATCCCACCAGATGCTTTAAAAAATTATAGACCTGAAGAAATATTAATTCTTTGTACTGGTTCTCAAGGCGAACAATTAGCTGCTTTACCTAGAATTGCAAATGGAACACATAAATATGTTAAAATCTTCCCTGGTGATACAATTGTTTTATCATCAAGTGCTATTCCAGGAAACCAAGCAAGCATTCAAAAAGTAGTTAACCAATTATATAGATTAGGTGCAAATGTTGTTACAAACTCAATCTTGACTAACATTCACGCATCTGGTCACGCATCTAAAGAAGAATTAAAATTTATGCTTTCTTTCTTACAACCTAAGTATTTCATGCCTGTTCATGGTGAATACAGAATGTTAAAAATCCACGCAGAACTAGCACAATCTTTAGGTATTCCTAAAGAAAATACTTTTGTATGCTCAAACGGTGACACTCTTCTTTTAAATCATGGTCAAGTAAAACTAGGAAGAAAAGTTGAAGTTGATGAAGTATATGTTGATGGTAAAGACTCAAGTGGCTTATCAACTGCAGTTATTCATGATAGAAGAAACTTATCTACTGATGGAGTTGTAAGTGCATTAATTTCAATGGACTCACATACTAATACATTATTGTGTACTCCACGTGTAGTTTCTAGAGGTTTTATGCATCTAGCAGAATCTGAAGAATTCTTAAAAGACGCTGGATTAATTATTGAAAGAGAATTAAATGAACTTTTCAAAGGAAAAGTAACTTTCAATGGTATTAAAAATACAATTAGAAATGCATTAGCAGGATATATCTATGATAAAACTCAAAGAACTCCAATGATTATCCCAGTCATTATGAATAAACGTAATGAAGAATTTGATGATCCATTAATCACTAAGAGAAGAAAACGTTCAGTATAGGATTAACCAATATGATTATTTTAGCAAGCGCCTCACCTAGAAGGTATGAAATATTAAAACAAGCTGGTGTTGAGTTTGAAGTTATTCCTAGTAAATTCGATGAAGAAAGCTTAGAATTTACAAACATTAATGATTACAGTAAAGCTTTAAGCTATCATAAAGCAATTGATGTATACAATAATCATCCAAATGATACTATAATCGCAAGTGATACAATTGTAGTAGTAAATGATGAAATTCTAGGAAAACCAAAAGATAAAAAAGATGCATATAGAATGCTTTCATTATTATCAGGAAAAAAACATTCAGTAATTACAAGTGTATGTATAATTCATCAAGGCAAAATTGATAACTTCCTATCAAAAAGTTATGTAACTTTTTATAAAATGAGTGAGAAAGATATCGAGGAATATATTGCAACTAATGAACCTATGGATAAAGCTGGAGCTTATGCTATTCAAGGAAAAGCGGCAAAATATATTCGTTCGATAAATGGTGATTATTATACAATTGTAGGTCTTCCAATTGGAAAAGTTATAAAATCTTTAAAAAAATTAAAAGCGCTATCTATTTAATAGATAACGCTTTTTTTGTTGCTCTTTCTCTTTTACTAATTGCTTTTTCATAATGTTCTACATTGTATTCTTTAAATAAATCTAGAACTACTTTGTTAGCTTCTTCAATATTAGTTGAAACTTCATACTCAATCTCAAAATCTACCGTATTACTATATTCATTTTCGTCAAAGAAGATTTCTCCACCCTTATATAAAGTTGAATATCTTTTTGTCTCTAAACTAGTAATTAATTCTAAATCAAACACATTGAATCCTAATGATTTTAATCTTTCTTGAACTGCTCCTTCGTATATTCCTCGACCAGCGCAAAGATTGATAAATTCTTCTTGAGAAACTGTTTCATTAATTTCAAGTTTTTCTTCATTGCCATTTGGAATTTTTAAAGTTGCTTCATAATAATCACCTAGATATCTTACTCTAAACATCATTTTATTATTAAGGAGTTTAAAATCAGGTGTATCAAAATAATAATTAACTTGAACTTTATATTTCATTTCTTGCTTTTTAAAGTCTTCTAATATTCTTCTAAAATCATCTTCATTTATTAAATACTTTGCTTCAATTTCGATAAATGTATCCATTTCTATACACCTCCAACCAAAAATATGATACAATAAATTCAAGAATTTGAAAAGAGGCGAGATATATATGCGTAAATTTAATATTATCTCCAAATATGAAGAAAATTCAAAACTCTTAGCTGAAAAAATTAAAGAAAGTTTATTAGAAAACAATTTTGTGTTTGAGGAAGAAAATCCAGATTTAGTAATTATTCTAGGTGGAGATGGAAAACTACTTAGGACAATTCACAACTATATGAATAGTATTGATACTATTGATTTTGTCACATTTACAACTGGTACATTAGGTTATGCAAGTGACTTTAATCAAACAGAAATTGATGAATTTATTCAACTTTTATTAACTAATCAGTATTCAATTGAAAAAATTCATTTATTGGAAGCTACTATTAATTATTATCACAAAAAAGAAAAGAAATATGCACTAAACGAGATTCGTTTAGAAAACAGACAACACACATGTGTTATTGATGTGTTCTTAAATGAACAACACTTCGAAAACTTTAGAGGCAATGGTATTTGTGTTTCTACACCATTCGGTTCAACAGGATACAACAAATCATTAAATGGCGCTGTTGTATTAAACAATGTTGAAGTATTGCAATTAACTGAAATAGCTGGCATTCATAATACTACTTATCATTCACTTGGTAATTCATTAATTGTAAATAAAAACACTGTAATTAGCTTAAAATCAACATCTAAATACCCATTAATTGGATTAGATCATATGGTAATTGATTCACATGATTTAAAAAGCATTGATATTAAATACAGTGATAAATTTATTAAATTCGCTCATTACAAACACAAAAACTGTGTTGATCGAATTAAAAAAGCATTTATTTATGGGAAAAAATAGAGAAGCAAATTATGCTTCTCTTTTTCATTAAATATTTCTATATTCGTGATTACAAATATGATTATTTGGACAATCTGCTCCACATCTATCATTAACTAAATTTCTTAATTCACGTGGAATAAAAACACGAATTTCTTCTTCATTGTATCCAACTTGAATTAATCTATCGTTGACGATAATTGGTCTTTTTAATACTGTTGGATTTTCTCTAATAAATCCAATTAATTGAGGAACTGTCATATTGTCTACATCGATATTTCTTTCTTTAATAACCTTAGATCTTTTTGAAATAATATCATCTGTACCATTTTCACTTTTAGATAAGATTTCTTTTAATTCTTTTTCATTTAAAACACTAGAGATAATATTCTTTTCAGTATATTCAATATTTTGGTCTTTTAAGAACTCTTTTACTTTTCTACATGATGAACAGCTTGGAGATGTGTATATCTTCAACATAAAATCACCTTCTTCAACAAATATAATAACACACATTTTTAAAATAAACTAGATAATATTTATATTGAAAAAAAGAAATTACTATACTATAATATAAATAACATTTTCGAATAAGTAGTTCTTAACAGTTTTTTATAGAGAGTTAATGCTTGGTGAAAATTAACAAAACGTTATTAACAAAATGGGTCGAGTAAAAAAATGCGCTTATACACGTTACGTATAAATGAGGTTGCAATGCAACGAAATAGGGTGGCACCACGAGAAATTCGTCCCTTGTATTAGGTGTTTTTTTTATTTTCAAGGAGGTAATTTCAATGGAAAGAATGCTTAGTGGAATTAAGCCTACAGGTAAACTTACTTTAGGCAACTATATTGGAGCAATCCAAAACTTTATTAAATATCAAGATGAATATGAATTGTTTATTTTTATCGCAAATCTACATGCAATTACTGTTCCTCAAGACAAACTAGAACTTAAAAAGAATACATATGACTTAGCAGCATTATATCTTGCTTGTGGTTTAGATCCTGAAAAGACTACTCTATTTCTACAAACTGATATTCCAGAACATGCTAACTTAGGATTTGTATTAACATGTCATACTTATATGGGAGAATTAAATAGAATGACCCAATATAAGGACAAAGTTCAAAAACTTGAAGATCAATCAATTGGTGTTGGGTTGTTTACTTATCCTACATTAATGGCTGCAGATATTCTTTTATATGATCCTCAATACATTCCTGTAGGACATGACCAAAAACAACACGTAGAATTAACTAGAGACCTAGCTAATAGATTTAATAATAGACACGGAGAAACATTCGTCGTACCTCAACCATTGGTAGCTAAAACAGGTGCAAGAATCATGTCTTTGTCAAACCCTACTAAAAAGATGTCTAAATCAGATGATCCTAATGATAAAGGATGTATCTATCTATTGGATGATCCTAAAGTAGCTAGAAAGAAAATCATGTCTGCTGTAACAGATACTGGCATGGAAATTAAATACGATGTTGAAAATAAACCAGGCATTTCTAACTTAATGACTATCATGGCATGTTTAGGTAACATGAGTATTGAAGAAATTGAACAAAAATATGTAGGATGTAACTATGGTACATTTAAAAAAGATTTAGCTGATATTTTAGAAAACTTCCTAGTTGATTTACAAGCGAAATACAGACAAATCTGTGATGAAAAAATCGTTAATAAGATTCTTGAAGAAGGCGCACAAAAAGCAAGACGAATCGCTTTTAAAAAATTAATGAAAGTTTATAAAAAATTAGGATTAACAATTTAGTTAATCCTTTTTCTTTACAAACATTCCTATAAAAGCTAATATTATGCCAACAAATAATAAATATATTTCAGGTTTTCTAACTATATAATTAATAAAATCATAAAAACTATAGCCCATATTTAAAACAGTCGAATAAATACTTATAAAAAATAATCCTACTGATGCCAAATAAATACCTACTGTAAATAGCATTACTTTATATCGTAATTTAATAAATATCACCATTTAAATATATGAAAAAGCATAAAAAAAGATACGATTTTACTCGTATCTATTTATTAATATAATTTTGAAATTGCTTCTTTAATAGCTAATGCTCTTTCAGTAGCTTTTGCTTCATCTTTTCCTTTAATGTTGTAGTAGAACTTACATTTTGGTTCAGTACCACTTGGACGAATTGCTACGAATGATCCATCTTCAAAGACAAATCTTAAAACATTAGATTTAGGTAAAGTGATTGGTGTTCTTTCATTACCTGTAATACTTACTTGTTCTAAATAGTCTTCTTTAGTAGCAACTTTATTACCTGCTAATTCAGGAATATCTTTTGCTCTTAAAGTTCTCATGATTTCTTGGATTTTTGCTAAACCGTCGCTGCCTTTTAAGCTTAATGATTCAACTTTATCATAATGATATCCATATTCATCATAGATTCTATTTAAAACTTGTTTTAATGTTAATCCTTTGTTCTTATAATATAAAGCCATTTCTAAGATAATTGTTGTTGCTTGTAAAGCATCTTTATCTCTACAAATAGAGCTTAATAAATATCCATATGATTCTTCATAACCAAATAAATATTCATATTTATTTTCTTCAAGCATTAATGCAATTTGTTCACCAATGAATTTAAATCCTGTAAGTGTTGAGCCAACAGCTACACCATTAGCTTTTGCAATTGCAGCACCTAAAGGTGATGTAACGATTGTATTAAATACTTTAAAGTTATCTTTAAATGTTCCATTTTCTTTATGTTTATTAATAACATATTCAATTAACATTGCACCTGTTTGGTTACCTGTGAAGTAAGTTGTTTCGCCATCATCAACTGTAACAACACCTAATCTATCAGCATCAGGGTCTGTTGTGATAATTAAATCAGCATTAACTTCTTTTAATAATTCAATTGCTTTAACATAAGCTGTTTTTTCTTCAGGGTTAGGTGAAATTGTATTTGAAAAGTTTTCATCTGGTTCGCATTGATCTTCTACTAATACTAAATCATATCCTAAACTTGTAGCAATTGCTTTAACTCCTTTATAACCTGTACCGTGTTGAGGAGAATAAACAACTTTTAAATCTTTTTGATTAGTTGCGTTATCTAAACAAATTTTCTTAACATCAGCATAATACTTTTCATCTAATGATTTAGGTAATACTTCTGTTAATTCTTGAGCTCTTTTTTCATCAACTGCAATTGCAAGTTCATCTTCAATTGAGTTGTAATGTACTAATAATTTATCGATTAAATGAGGAACTAATTGACATCCTTCTTCATCATAAACTTTATAACCATTATATTCTTTAGGGTTATGGCTAGCTGTGATTACTACACCACCAGCAGCTTTTAATTCTCTAACAGCATATGATAATTCAGGTGTTGGTCTTAAACTATCAAAAATATAAGTTTTAATTCCATGATTTGCAAATACTTTTGCACTTTCTAAGCAGAATTCTCTAGACATCTTACGATTGTCATGAGCTACTACAATTCCTCTTTCTAATGGGTTATTAATGTTTTCTAGAATATATCTAGCAAACGCTTCACTTGCTTTTCTAACTGTATAAATGTTCATTTTGTTTGTACCAGGTCCTAGGATACCTCTAATACCTGCAGTACCGAATTCCATATTAGTGTAGAATGATTCATAAATGTCTTTTTCATTCATTTTTTCCATTTCTTCACGTAATACTTTATCTAAATTTTCAAAATTTGACCATCTTTCATAGTTAGGCAAATTACTCATATTAGTATTCTCCCTTCTTGTTTTCTACGTAGTTATCAATATCGTTAACTTTCTTTTTCCAAGCTGCAATTTCTTCAGCTTTTCCTAAGAAATATAACCATGCGAAGAATACGCTATCGCTTTCAATTGTTTTAGCAAATTTTTTAAGTTTTCCGTGTTTAGTTAAATATAAATATAATGCTTCAATAGAATAGAACTTCTTATTGTTATATTTATAGTAATCTCTTAATGATAAGTGAGCTGATAATAAATCGTATGCGATATTTTCATCAACATTTGCGTAATTTTCAGCAAAAATTACGCCAGAAACTAAACCAGCAAATTTTTCACTGAAGTTTCTATTTGATAAATATGAGCTAAATAAATGTAATTTCATTGCTTCAAGAATTTGTGTTCTATTAGCAACTCTTCTATAAATAGCTACACCTAATTTATCTACTGTTCTATAAGATAAATCACGATAGATAAATGGAAGTCTAGGTGCTAATGCATATTGAAGGTGGAAAATTAATTCGTGTGAATCTGAATGTTTTCCTTTTAAGTCTAAAAATGTGTAATAAACATCTCCGCCTGCTGCAGCTAATGCTTCTTCTAAAGCACCATCTTTTAAACAAGCTACTGCTTCGTCATAATCGTTAGCAATCATTTCACCTAATTGTTGTTGAGTTAAAACAACTTTATTTTCAGGGTCAATGGCAAATGTTCCATTTTCAACGATAAGATTTAATACTTCTCTTAATTTCAACATACTGACACCTCCCTATAAAATAACTAAAATAGCAATAATTGCTGCTGTACATAATACTCCAATAAAGAACATGACATGCATGAAGTTTAATAAACCTCTGTTCTTTTGATAGAAGTAATCATTTTCTGAATATACATAATCTAGAATTTCTGCATTTGTTTTTCTAGAATATTTTCTAATAATACTTACGTTTTCTAGTGGAATTCTAAGTTTTCTAGGTTTCTTAACTTTTTTAGCTAATTCCTTTTCTAATTTAACACTGCTCTTTTCTAAATCATCAATCATAACTCTTTGACCAATAATTTGTCTTCTTACGCCAGATGCTAAATGGAATGCGTATGTTTTATATCTAGCATGAATAATATTTACTAAAATTGTTGCTAAACCTAAACCACATGTTAAACCAAATAAAATAGTATTGATTAATGGATCATATCCATCTTCTCTCCATTTTACGAAAGAATTTAATGGTCCAAAGAAGAATACTAGAATTGAACCAGCAAATAATAAGTTAGCAAAGAAATGTTCAAAGTTTAAACTGTTGAATTTAACTTTACTTGATCTTACTCTTGTAATTAATGCTTTTAATTCATCTTGAATGTCTTTTAAAACGATTTTAGCTTCTCTATACCAGCCAAAAGCTTTCATAATAATAACTTTTCTACGATTAATACGTGAAACGTTTTTATTTGTTGTAAATTCATTTAAATGAATACCACGAGCGTTGATTTCAACACCGATATCACCTAATGCTTTAACTTTATAATCTTTTTCTGATCCATTTGCTAAATATGGGTTAATTCCTGTAAAGTCTGTAACTCTTCTATCTAAATCAATTAATTCTTGTTCTGTTGTTAATGCTTCGTCGTATGCTGTAATACCATAGATATTGATTGCATGATATCTTTTTACTACATCTTCTAAGATTTGTGTTTTTGCTGCTGTTGAAATCCATGCACCTAATTTTTTATATTCAGGACTTGCTTGGATATCATTGATTTTATGGTTAACTAGAGTAGGATCTGAAACGTCTAATAAAGTTTCAAATAAAAGGATTGTCTTATCAATATTCTTCATAACCGTTCCTCCTATCCTAAGATTGCTTGAGCAACTTCTTTAATATCTTCTGCCCAAACAAGAATTCCATTATCTTTAATTAATGGATAAATAATGCCACCATCTAAATCATAACCAGCAAATAAACCTTCACATACGAATACGAACATACATACTAAGTAAGCAAATACTGCAATCTTAAATAATCCAGCAAAGAAAGAACCAATTGGTCTATAAATAGGAGCATAAGAACTATCTTTTTTGAATTTTTTGCCTTCATTAGAGAACATTTTTGCAATTAATAAAATAATTAAATAAACAATTGTTCCTGCTAGTAAAATAACTGCATATCCTGCTGCTAATTTTACGTTATCTGTTAAATATTTACCTGGAATAAATGATAAATATTGAACTAAATTTAGTGATGAAATAAAATCAATCACTGTGTCTTTAAGGAATGATAATAACCAAAAAGACAATGCAAAAGCAATCGCACCACAAACACCTCTTCTTAAATGAATTCTATGATTTTTTTGAAGTGTTGTAAAAAGGATTGATAATGCACAAACTACTAATACTGCGTCTAAAACATACATACTCATTATAATCACCTTCACTTAATAACAATATTATAGCAAACCTTTTTATATTTTTAAATATAAACTTAAAAATTTTTAATTATTTTTTTAATAACAGCATTTTTAAGTCAATTTTAAAAAGCAAATCAAGTATTTCTAGCTTATCTAGATCAGGAATATTTACCATGCTTTTCCCATTTAGATAACTAAGTTTACCTTCAATTCCCTCAAAGTAAATTTTATATGCATGAAGAAATTGGTTTTTCCATCTAAATTTTTGAGTAAATTCCAAATTCACTCCAAAATCTCCGTATTTTTTATCTCCAACAAGAGGATGATTTATCGAACTAAAATGTACTCTTATTTGATGAGTTCTACCTGTAAGAATTGATGCTTCTACTAAACTAAATTCATCATTATAAATAATTGGTTTATAAATTGTAATTGCATTTTTCCCGTTTTTAAAATCCACTCTTACTGTTTTATCATTCTCGTCTTTATTAAGAGGTTTATTTATTCTTCCTTCTTTGTCAATTTTACCACATACTAGAGCTAAATAAGTTTTATGAATACCTGTTCTATTTTTAAACATCTCATTCAAATCTTGCAAAGCCTCGATGTTCTTTCCATATATTACTAAGCCAGAAGTATTTCTATCTATTCTATGAGCTGGAGCAGGATCAAATCCCACTTGAAGATTAGGATCATACTCTTTCTTTTCAAATAGGTAGCTTCTAACCTCATCTGTTAATGTCGCTTCATTTACATTTTCTGCATCTTGAACAACCATGCCAACTGGTTTTGAGACAATTAATATATTTGAATCTTCATAGACCACCTTAAAATGATGTTCTTTTATGTTTACTTTCTTTTGTGAAACAACATCGTTATACTTTTCCTCTACAAGATAAATTCTAACAATATCTCCTTCTTTTAAAACTGTTTTATCATTTGCTGGTTTTCCATTTACTTTAATATCTTTTTTTCTAAAGAGTTTATAAATCATACTAAGAGGTGCTTGATTCAAAACTTTTTTAATATATTTATCTAAGCGAATATTATTTTCTTCTTTTAAAATTTTATATTCTCTCATTGAAGCTCCCTCCCATATCCATCTTTATACTTTTTATTAAATAGAATGATGAATCCTTCAATAATACTAATAGGCCAAACTAATAAACCTAATAATCCCATTGAAATTAAGACTACTCCAAATTCAACATAAAATTTTGTTTTATGTCCAAGGTATAAATTATGAACACCAATAATTCCAAGCAAAAATGCTAAAGTTACCGCTACACTTCTTTTTTTAATTGGAATAATAGCCTCTTCTTTAGTTACTTCTTTTTTATCTTGAACTAATTTTGTGCCACAATATGTGCAATAAACTGCATCATCTTCGACACTTTTTTGACAAACAAAGCATTTTTTCATCTTAATAATCCTCACTTATTTATATTAACATATTTAAATCTCTTTTTATATAAAAAATGATGACAAAATTAATGTGTTATTGTATAATTACAATACATTTGGAAGATTACCCAAGGGGTTGAAGGGGCTGGCTTGGAAAGCTAGTAGGCTTGTAAAAGGGCGCCGGGGTTCAAATCCCCGATCTTCCGCCATTTAGATAAATAAGTTTGATATTGCTATCAAACTTTTTTTTATTAAAAAAAGAAGCATATTATCCTATGCTTCCTTCCATGTTTAATTTTAATAATTGATTTAATTCAACAGCATATTCCATTGGTAATTCTTTAGAGAACGGTTCAATGAAACCCATAACAATCATTTGAGTTGCATCTTCTTTTGATAAGCCTCTACTCATTAAATAGAATAATTGTTCTTCACTAACTTTACTTACAGTTGCTTCATGTTCAATATTCGATTGATTGTTTTGAACTGTATTTTCAGGAATTGTGTCTGTTTTAGATTTATTGTCCATGATTAATGTATCACATTCAACGTGTGCTTTAGAGTTTTTAGCGTTTGGTCCAATGAAAACTTTACCACGATAATTTACAACTCCACCACCATGAACAATGGATTTAGAAATAATAACACTTGTTGTATCTTCAGCTAAGTGAATCATTTTAGCACCAGCATCTTGATATTGCCCTCCACTTGCAACCGCAATTGAAATACAATTTCCTTTTGCGCCTTTTCCTGCTAAAACGCAAGCTGGATATTTCATGTTTAATTGAGAACCGATGTTACCATCTACCCAATCCATCATACCGCCTTCTTCAACATAAGCTCTTTTTGTAACAAGATTTACAATGTTATTAGACCAGTTTTGAATTGTTGAATATCGACATTTCGCATTTTTCTTAACGATGATTTCAACAACTGCAGCATGTAATGATTCTTTTGAATAAATTGGTGCTGTACAACCTTCAACATAGTGAAGATCTGCACCTTCATCAACAATAATTAATGTTCTTTCAAATTGTCCCATTCTTTCTGAGTTGATTCTGAAATATGATTGAAGTGGTTTTTCAAGTTTTACTCCTTTAGGAATATAAATAAATGAACCACCTGACCATACTGCACCATTAAGCGCTGAGAATTTATTATCAGCATAAGGAACTACAGTATTAAAATACTCTTTAAATAATTCAGGGTATTGTTTTAAAGCACTATCAGTGTCTAAAAAGATAACACCTTTTTCTTCAACTTCTTTAAGCATGTTATGATATACAACTTCAGATTCGTATTGAGTTGAAACACCTGCTAAAAATTCTTTTTCAGCTTCAGGAATACCTAATTTATCAAAAGTGTCTTTAATAGTTTCAGGTACTTGATCCCAAGTATTACTTAACTTATCACTTGTACGAATAAAATATGTATAATCATTAAAATCTAAGTTAGTTAAATCAGGACCAAAACTAGGTAATGGTGATTTAGCAAAAAAATCATATGCTTTAAGTCTAAAGTTAAGCATCCATTCAGGTTCATTCTTTGCTTTAGAAATTTGCATTACTATTTCTCTGCTTAATCCTTTATCAGTTTTAAAAATAGATTGGTCTTCGTCTTTAAAGCCGTATTTATATTCATTACTTTTAAATTCAGCCATAACTATACCTCCTATTTTTCTTGTTCATCAAGCAATTGTTTTAAACCGTTCCAACCAATTGTTGCACATTTAATTCTATTTGCTTGCTTGTATGTATTTTGGAAAACATTAGCTTCTTCAAGAAGGTCTTCATCATACTCTTCATGATTAATCATAGCTAAGTAGTTATTAATAATTTCACGGGATTCTTCGATAGTTTTTCCGATTACAAGGTCAGTCATAATTGATGTTGAAGAAGTAGCAATTGTACATGCAATACCATCAAATGCAACATCAACAACTTTATTACCTTCGACCTTTAAATAGACATAAATATCATCAACGCATGAATCAGAATCCATATGAATTTTAGAATAACTTTCATCCTCTACAGTTCTTTTGTTATGTGGGTATTTATAGTGGTCCATAATTATAGCTTGCATAAAGCTAGGATCATTTAAAAAAGGCATTTAGATATTCATCTCCTTTCTTACAAATTTCGATAAACTTATCGATTTCTTCTTTTGTGTTATAAAAACTAATGCTTGCTCTTACAGTAGCAACAGTGCCTAAATAATTCATTAAGATTTTAGCACAATGTTGTCCTGCTCGAACTGCGATTCCATATGAATTGAAATGAGTTGCTAAATCTTGAGCAAATATATTTTCATTATTGAAAGTAATTACTCCAGATTCACTATTCTCATTATAAATAATAATATTAGGAATCTTCTTCAATTCTGATACAGCATACTTTTTCAATTCATATTCATATTCGTGAATGTTATTCATTCCTATTTTTAATAAATAGTCAATTGCTGCGCCAAAACCAATTACACCTTCAATATTAGGTGTACCTGCTTCGAACTTGCTAGGTGCATGATGTAATGAATAATCACCACATGAATAGAATCTGCTGTTCATTCCTCCTCCCATCATAAGAGGATTCATTTTTTCTAATAAATCGTATTTACCATATAAAACTCCAACTCCAGTTGGTCCGCACATCTTATGAGCTGAGAAGCAATAGAAATCACAATCTAAATCTTTCACATCAACTTCCATATGTGCGATACTTTGTGCACCATCAACAACTACATATGCACCAACTTCATGAGCCACTTTAGATATTTCTTTAACATCAATTCTAAATGCCAAAACATTAGTAACATGTGCTAAAGAAATAACTTTTGTTTTATTTGTAATTGTATTTTTAACATTTTCAACAGTTAATCTTCCTTCTTTATCCAAAGGTATATATTTAATAACTGCTTTCTTTTCTTTTGCTACCATAAACCAAGGTAAGATATTAGAAGCATGTTCAGCCTCATTAAGAAGAATTTCATCTCCTTCTTCTAACCATTGGCCAACTCCATTTGCAACAATGTTTAAAGATTCACTGGCACCTGAAGTAAAAGCAACCTCTTTATCTAAGCAATTAATAAGCCTTGCAACTTTTGTTCTAACATTTTCATAAGCTACATCAACATCATGACTTAAATCATAATCTCCTCTATGGCAATTAGCAGTGAAATTTGTATAATAGTTTGTTACTGCATCAATTACACATTGAGGTTTAAAAGTTGTCGCAGCATTATCTAAATAAACTAGAGGTTGACCTTGCATTGTTTGCTTAAGCATAGGAAAATCACGTCTTATTTCTTCGACATTAATCATCCTTTATCACCTCTTCTAAGTAATCTAATACTTTTTCTTTGATCTTTTCATCACTTAATAAAGCTAAAACAGGTTTAAAATAACCTAATGAAATATATTTTTTAGCTTGTTTAGGTGTTAAGCCTCTTGAACATAAATAGAAGATTGTTTGTTCATCAATTTTACCAACAGCCGATGCATGGTTAGCCACGACATCGTCTTCTTCAATTAATAATAATGGTTTATTAGTTGCCTTTGCTAACTCATCAAAAACAATCATAGTTGAGTGTTGTTTATTGACACTTCCATGTGCACCATTTCTAATGTCACCAATACCATCTACAACTAATTTTCCTTGATCATAACCAATGCCAAAATTAGTCATATATGCTTCACTGTGAGGTGCATGATTTACATTGTTAATAACTAAGTTTTTAACATATTTTTCACCACTAATAGAAGCAGTATAAACCGATGTATGTCCACCCTCTTCTACTATATTAGATTCTAAATTAATCAAAGAGTTTCCTCTATTTAAATCAATAACTGTATTTGTATAATTACCCATACCAAAAACACTTGAAATTACACTCATTTTATTTTGTTCTAATGCACATAAAAGTACATGGTGTAATTTTAAGTTTCCTGATACCTCTACTAAGTATTGAACATCGTTGTTTTGATTAATATCGTAGATATAATCAACTAGTTCAACATTTGCTCCTTCTTCGACCACAATTTTTTTATTTAAATTTAGTGAATTTTCTAAAACAAATCTATCATTATAACCTGCTTTAAAAACTAAATTTTCCCATCCATCTTTAACATATCGATCAAAGTTGGAAACAACTATTTTTTTACTATTTTCAACCATCTTATTTTGTCTTTTTAACAGCGCAAGTTTCTAATAGGACGGGTCTTTTTGCGTTTTGTTTTTTGATTTCAATTCCTAATTCGTTTTTAATCCATTCGTAGCCTTGAGTATCGATTTTTTCAACAATTTCTTTACCACCACTTACGACGATTTTTCCATTAACGATTACATGTACATGAGTAGGTTCAATTAATTGATACATTCTTGCATAGTGAGAAACGATTAATAAACCCATTTTCTCATCACGCATTTCATTGACTGCACTAGTAACATATTGCAATGCATCAACGTCTAATCCAGAGTCGACTTCATCCATTAAAGCAAAAGTTGGTTTTAAAAGTTTCATTTGAAGAATTTCACTACGTTTCTTTTCACCACCAGAAAAACCTTCGTTTACTGATCTATGAACCATATCTAATTCAAATCCTACTGATTTTGCTGATGTTTCTAACTCTTTAATAAATTTATATAATGAGACAGGTTTTTCACTGCGTGAATTCATTGCACTTCTTAAAAAATCACTTAATGATACACCACTAATTTCAGGTGGATATTGCATAGCTAAGAATAATCCTGCTCTTGCTCTTTCATCAACACTCATTTCTAAAACATTTTGATCATCTAAATAAATTTCACCTTCAGTTACTTCATATTTAGGATGTCCCATCAAACAATTTAATAATGTTGATTTACCATGACCATTAGGGCCTAATAAAGCATGTGTTTCACCTGTATTTACTTCTAAATCTATACCATTTAAAATTTCAATCCCTTCAACAGAGACATGTAAGTTTTTGATAACCAATTTTGACATAAAATCACTCCTCATCGGAATTATTTTAGACTAATTCTATCTAAATTACAAACGATATTATAATAAAAAATTAAAAAACATAAAAAAAAGGAGCAAAGTCCACCTTTGCCCTTATTAGCAACATCCACCATTGCCTAGTCCATTGAACCAGCAACCGCTTCCGATGATAACAAGTAAAATAAATAAAACAAGTATAATAGCAAATGAATTTCCTAACATAGTCTAACCTCCTTTCATTTGCAAATTTAATCTAGAATAAGAAGCAACCGATAATAGCTAATAAGATAAATAAAACTAAAATTACTAAAAATCCATTATTTCCTGTGCATGGGCATGCTGTTTCACAACATCCGTATGTTTGTCCTCCACATGGTTGTGTCATATTTCTTTCCTCCTTTTGTTTTCACGATATTGTATGTGTTTTTTTATAAAAAGTGATGAACTAAACTAAAACACGAAAAACTTGGGCGAATATCTTGATTTTTTTAGCCAATATTATATAATAATATAGCTTGAATCTAATGATTTTCATATTTTATAAAATATTTATTGAAATAAATATAGATTTGGAGTAAAATAGAATACGCATTGATTAATCAAAAGGAGGAATATTATGAATAAAAAGACACTTTCCCTCTCATTAATGGTATTATTAGGCGCAACATGCTTAAGCAGCTGTGCTGATATTAAAACTAAAAAAGAAGACGGAAAAGATGTATTATTCAGTGTTGGCGGAGCAAACGTTTATGCTGAAGATATACTAGGCTTTGATGAAACTACTTCAGTTTATACATTCTTAAAAACTGATGCAGGTAAAAAAGCCGTCTATAACGCAGTTGAAAAAGCTGTAGTTCAAGCAAACTATCCAGTAACAGATGACATTATTCAATCTGTTGAATCTTCTGAAATGGCTGACTGGGACGAAAAAGTAAAAGAATATGTTGAATCATATGGCGTTACAGCTCGTAAAGCAGAACAAACATTATTAGAAGAAGCAGGCTTCGAAACAAAAGATGAATTATATGATTCTTACGTTTTAGCAAGACAAAAAGAAAAATTATGGGAAGAATTTGAAGATGAAGTTACTCAACCATTAGTTACTTCAGAAGCAAACGATAGTTTATTAGAAGAATATGTTTCTAATACAGCACCTATGATTGTAAAACACATCTTAGTAAAAACAAGTGACTCAAATGTTAGAACTAAATCTACAATTACTGAAGAGCAAGCTGACAAATTAGGTACAGTTTTAAACAGATTAAAAGTATCTAACTCAGATACAACAGGAAGAAATTCTTTTGTAAACATTGCTAGTGAAGATTCAGATGACTCATCAAGCAAAAATGGTGGTAACTTAGGTATCATGGATACTTATACATCATTCGTAAGCGAATTCAAATTAGGTTTATATGTTGCAGAAGCAAAAAGATATCACGATGCTGGTGCTTCTAAAGATTTAGAAGTTTTAGGTATCAATGACGAAATCGAAAATAGATTATTCGGTAAAGATGGAATCTATGCAAACTACAACATCCGTACAGTTGCATTAGACACAATTGGTGATGAATTAATCGAAAAATCTGATGATTTAGCTGAAGATAAACAAAAAGAAGGAATCAGCAAAGATGAATATGATGTTCAATTATATCCAAGAAACCAATTATTCAACGAATTCTTAAACTTCCCTGGCGTTTCTTACTTAAAAGCTAAAGCTACAGATACAGATTACATTAAAGATGAAATGGGCAACCCAGTAGTTATGGTTCGTAGTAGCTATGGTATCCACTTCTTATCAGTAACATGGAGCGCATTAGACCATGATACAGTAACAAGTGCTGAAGCTAAAGTTAAAGATAACGTTCAATACTTTATGTTTGGTAACAAAGCAGACGTTAAACTTGAAGAAAAATATACTACTGCTGAAAAATATAACATTGGTTACGCAAACGCTTCAGATGGTGAAGAAGCTAGAGAATCAGAAATCGAAGGTAGAGTTAATAACTACATCAAAGCTGGTTACGGATCATTATCATCAAACGCAAGCTTATATGACTTCCGTGTTTTCAAATATTATTTAGCAAAATCAAATATTGAAATTGAAAACAAAACTTTAAAAGCAGCTATCGAAGATTATATGAATTTAACAATCGATTATACTAAAGATAACATTGCTTTAGAACAAGAAAAAACATGGGATAGCTACATTAAGAAAATTAATTCAAGCTACGAAATGCACGAACTATACTACGAAGGTATTAGTAATAGTGACAATAACAATTAATAGGAGGTAGGAACATGAAAAAGAGCGTAAAGAAAATTATTCCATTCGTAATGTTTGCTACTTTATTATCAAGCTGTTCTAATGAATTAACATTAAAAGATGGCGAAGATAAAACAATTGTTAAAGAAAATGCTAGTTACGAATTAGATTTAACTACATATCAAGATGTTTTCGATGATTTATTTACAGCAAGCGGTGCTGAAACTGCTTCAAAAGAATTAGTTTACCGCATTGCTAAACAAGTAGTAGATAACATCGACTCAGAAGATGCAAAAACACAAAAATTAGAAGCTGGCTTATTAGGTAAAGATGGTTCTTACTATGTTGCTGGTTACACATTCAACAAAAAACGTTTAGCAGAAAAAGTAAAAGAAAAATTAAATTCATACTACACTGCAGCTTACAAATCAAACGGTTTATTTGATGAAAGATTATTAGCTAACTCATTAAGATTAAGTGGTTACAATATTGAATTACCAGAAAACTATTATAGAGAAACAAAAGATAGTTTATTAAAATATGGTAACTTAGCTGATAAATTAAAAGGTGACTATTCAGAATTAATCGAAGAAAAATTATTAAAAGATATCTATATTGAGTTATTAAAGGAAGAGTACATCATTACTCAACACCCTGAATACTTAAAATCTACACAAACTTCTTCAGAAACAGCATATTCTGCATACTCAAAAGTAAAATATGTTGAATACTTCTCATATACACCTGCTAAATCAAGTGATGCTAACAAAATTAATGAACAATTAGAAAAAACATTAAATAGCGTTCTTGAAACTAAAAACAAAATGTCTGGTGACGCAAAATTAGTTACTAAAAATGAATTCAAATTATTAGTAACAGGTCAATTCGAACCAGTTGTAAGAAAATACGAATTAGAAAACTTAGATAAAGAATTCGCTAAAATTGATTATAAACATCCAACAGATGATTACTTAAACATTTATGATCAAAAAGAAAAAGAAAAATTATCTAAAGCTGAAGTTTCTGAAGCTGAAACATTAATCAATTCATATTCAAACAATGGTAGCTATTCAATTTATGATGGTTATGATTTAAAACAATTAAGCATCAATAGTAAAAAATATTATAACGATGCAGTTGTATCAACTAAGTCTTCAACAATCATCAACACAAGTATTGATGGCAAATTAAAATTAGCAAACGATAAATTAGCTGATGCATTAACAGAAAATGGTTTCTTAGATTACTACAACAACGATAACCCATTATTCAAATTAGATGGTACATATTATATCGTTCGTGTAGAAACAATTTATAATCACAAATATGTTAAAGCTACAAAAGAAAGTTTATCAAGTTCAGATGAAGCTTTATTAGATGCAGTTGAATTATTAGCTACTCACTCAAGCTACACATCTAACACAATTAAGTTCTACTTAGACCAATTCTATGAAGCAGAAAAATTAACTCTTCACAATGAAGAAGTCTATGAATACTTAAAAGCAACATATAACTTCAATATCGAAGATTAATATGCAATAATGGAAGACTTCGGTCTTCCTTTTATTTTAAGGAGATTAATTATGGAAAACTGTATTTTTTGTAAAATTATAAACAAACAAATTCCTTCAAGTGTAGTTTATGAAGATGATGATGTAGTAGCATTTCTAGATATATCTCAAGCTACTAAAGGTCATACTTTAGTTCTTCCAAAAAAGCACTACTCTAACTTATTAGAAATTGATGAAGAAGTTTTAGCTAAAATTATTAAGGTTGCAAAACTAATTGCATCATCAATGATTAAAAGCTTAGGTGCTAAAGGATTTAATTTAGTAAACAATTGTAATGAAGTAGCAGGACAAAGTGTAATGCACTTCCACTTACACATTATTCCTAGATATGATCACGAAGAATTTATCATTGCTCCAAAAGAAAGCAACAATCAATTTGATTTAAAACAAATTCAAGAACAAATTAAAATGGGATTAGCAACACGCTAGTCCCATTTATTTATTATATATATTATATACTATATAAAATCAATCCGAGTCCTGCAGAAATAAGTATTAAATAAATAGGACTCATTTTTTTGAATTTAAATTTGATTAATAAACAAACAACTACTAAAACTAAATATCTCCATTCAATAACCAAATTCTCAAATCCATTTGGTAAAGCATGACTATAAACTAATGAAATACCAACTACTGCGATTAAACCAATTACTACAGGTCTAATTCCACCTAAAGCAGCTTTTACAAACTTGTTATCACTAAAATTAGAGAACAATTTAGCAATAATTAAAATAATTAAGAATGATGGTAGAATTACTGCTATAGTGGCTACTATTGCTCCAAGTAAACCATATAGAGTAGATCCAACAAACGTTGCCATGTTAATTGCAAAAGGTCCAGGCGTTGATTCGGAAATTGCAATAAAGTTCATTATTTCTTCATATGTAACCCAATTCTTTTCATCAACAATTAAATCTTGGATCATAGGAATCATGGCGTATCCTCCTCCAAAAGTAAATAATCCAATTTGGAAGAACACCCAGAAAAGTTCTAATAAAATACCCATATTATTTTACCTCCTTTTTCTTAAATAGAGGTAAAACTACTATAAAATATAAAATACCAATTACTGCTCCACCTAAAATCAAATAAATAGAGCTTAATTCTACTAATACTAAAGATAAAGTAATTGCAATAATAATCATAATAATATTAAACAATTTATTTTTATCTTTTCTTAAAGGTTTGGATAACTTTATTCCAGCATTTAAAATCAATACTGTAACTGCACCCATAATACCTTTAAATGCTTTAGCAACCCATTCATTATCAATAAACTTTTGATAAAAGAATGAGATAATAAAAATAATTACTAAGGACGGGATTGCAAGGCCGATTGTTGCAAATAATGCACCAAGCACACCTGCAGTCTTATATCCAACAAATGTAGCTGTATTGACAGAAATCGGACCTGGTGTTGACTCTGCAATTGCTACTATATCTAACATGTCTTCTTCACTTATCCATTTATGGTTCTCAATAATTTCCTTTTGAATAATAGGAAGCATCGCATATCCTCCCCCAAAAGTAAATAATCCAATCTTAAAGAATACTTTAAACAAGACTAAACAACTCTTAAGTTTTTCTTTCATAACTAATCCTCAAACTAAAAGTAGCATTAAGCTACTTTTTTGTTTTATAAAATGTTCTGCCTTCTAATGAAGGGATTCTACCAGTAAATTCTCCTTCATCAATTCCAGCTAATGCTTTATCAATCATATTTAATCTAGCATCTAAATTGTCAATAAAACATAAAACTTCTGCTTCTTTTGTAAGTGGTAAGATTGGTGAACCAAATTCATGTTGTCCATGATGTGATAAAACCATATGTTGTAATAAAACTCTTGCTTCAGAAGTGATGTTTAATTGTTTAGCAACTTCATTAATTCTTGCAGACATAATAGATATATGACCTAATAATTTACCTTCCATTGTGTAATGTGGTAGGATTGGTCCACTTAATTCTACTAATTTACCTAAATCATGTAAAATAACACCAGCATATAAATAGTTTGCATCTAAGCTAGGATAAACTGCTAACAATGCTTTAGCACAATCTAACATACCTACAGTATGATGTAGTAATCCAGATGCGTATTCATGATGGTTTCTACTAGCTGCTGGATAAACAGCAATTTGCATTAAATCTTTTTTTACAATTTCTTCAACAATTCTTTTTACATCATCATTAGTAATTGAATTTACATAAGACAATAGTTTTCTTTGCATTAACTCTCTTGGTTCTGGTGCACTTGCAACATAATCAGCAACATCAACTTCAGAGCTATTAACTAAATCTCCGCCTAAAACTTTTAATTGAAGAACATTTCTATATTCGATAACATCAGCTTTAACATTAACAATGTTTCCAGCTGCAAATACTTCATAATCCTTATCTAAGATTTCCCATTTTCTACCCTCAATACTACCAGTAGCATCTTGAAAAGTGATATTCAAATATGCACCACCATTAGTAGTTACTCCTTTAGTGGCTTGGGAAACTAATAAATTGATTGATACTCTAGTATTTTCTTTTAAATCTTTAATCATCAATATCACCTCATTTTAATATTAACATAAATCTTATTAGATTTCCTTAATAAGATTAAGTTTACACATAATTTCTTCGATTAATTCTTTATTGTAACCAGCATATGAAAGTTTATAGTATACTTTGTCACGCATTTTTCGAAACTCTAAGTTCTTAGATAAACGCATTTGTTTGCTTCCCAATTGATATGCTTTTTCTTTTTCAATTTCTTTGATATCTTCATTAATACTTTGATAAATAATTTGTTCATCAATCCCTTTATATTGAAGCTCATATATAATTCTATCTAATCCTTTAAAAGAATTGATTCCCTTTTTTATAAAATGCATAACAAATTGTTCATCATTAATAATATTTTTTTCTTTTAAGTCTGCTATTATTTTGTTAATAACTACTCTTTTTTTAGGATGTTTTTTTATTAATTTTTTTATTAATTCATCACTTGTTAAATCGCTTCTTTTTAGGTGATTATATGCCTCGTTTTCAATCTTATTTTTCTCATCGATTTTTGTGATTTCTTTATACTTTTCTTTATCAATAATTTGACCAACTGAAAACGGAAATTCTACGTAAGTTTTAAGTAGAATTTCAAATTCACATTCATTTTCATTTTGTATATATTTTACGATGACTTTTTCACCGATAATTTTAACATTTTTAATCTCGTATTCCATATTTCACCTAGTGATGTTTTTTCATAAAAATCCAACTATATTTTGATGGGACTTCTTGGAAGAATTTAGCATTCTTTTTCTTATTAAATATTAATGTGATAATTCCACAAATAATTAGTGGAATATGGAAAGTTACAAATCTCCATAAAAGCATACCAGGAGCTGCTAATGATGTACCAGTTGAAGATATAAATACATTTGTAAATAGTAACACAAAGAATGCCTCTGCTCCACCACTACCACCTGGGATAACAATAAACATAGACAATATCCAAATATAGCAACCAAATGAAATAGATAAAGGTAAGCTTAGATTATCAAGTTCAACTCCCAATCCTAATCCGATAAAAAATGGGATTGAAAAATAAACAATAAATCTTCCCATCGCAGCAAAAAACGCTTTAATAAGTGTTTTTTCTTTTCCTTTTAAATTACTTAAATTAGCTCTAAAACCATCTATTTTTGCTCCAACCTTTTCAATTGTTTGATCAGGTTTCTTTATTAATTTTATTTTACCTAAAACTTTAATTAACCAGTAGATGAATTTATTTATTAATTTCGAATAAGAAAGTAAAATTGGTCCTACCACACTGATAATTGTTAAAATAAATCCTAATATAATTAATATTGTAAAGCTGATATTTAATCCAAATAATTCTACTGTAGGGATTAATCTTACAGCATCTTCATAAAAGAAAATTACGCTGAATAATGCACAAACTAAAACTGAAAACTGAAATATTGTAAAATTCATAACCAATACACTTGATGAATCTTCAACAGGAACTTTTGTTTTAGAAAAATGATATGCTTGAACAAATTGTCCTCCTGAAGCACTAGGTGTAATTGAGCAAAAGAAAGAACCAATCATCGTATTTTGTAACGCTTCTTTAAATGAATAATCTTTTTTATATTCTCTAGTTAATATTAATAAACACAATCCATCAAGAATATATGCAATCATCATTAATCCAAAAGCATACAAAATGAATAACCATTTTGTTTGCTTTAATGCTATCAAAAGACCATCAATATCATCTTTGATGAACAAATATACTACTAATGCAGATACAACAATTAACAATACGATACTTAATGCATTTTTCAAAAAGTTATTTTTAGCTTTTCCTTGTACATTTTCTTTTTGCATACTCTTTCTCCTTAAATCAGTAATTACTATAATCCATTTTCGCTCAATTTTCAAGGCAATTGCAATTAACAATTTATAAATAAACTTAAATCTTTGTTTCTTCCTACTTTTTCATTCAATTTTTATGCTAAAATACACAAATTAATATCTAAATATTAAAAAAATAATAAAATCGCTATTTTTTGTTTGTCAATATAGCAATTTTAAGATATAATTATAAATGGTCAAAATTTTATTGAAAGGAGCTTTAAAAAATGAGCAAAAAATATGTTTACTTTTTTAACGAAGACTACAATAAGATCGAAAATCCTAGAAACCTTTTAGGTGGTAAAGGTGCTGGTCTTGCAGAAATGTCTTCACAAGGTTTCCCTGTACCTTATGGTTTCACAGTAACAACTGAAGCATGTACACGTTACTATGCTGATGGCGAAAAAATTGCTGACGAAATCGTTGAACAAATCATGGAAAAAGTTGAAATGTTAGAAAACGCATCAGGCAAAAAATTCGGAGATCCTAAAAACCCATTATTAGTATCTGTTCGTTCAGGTGCTAGAATCTCAATGCCTGGTATGATGGATACAGTATTAAACTTAGGTATCAATGATGAAATTGCTAAAGGTTTAGCAGAATTATCAGGTAACGAAAGATTCGCATACGACTCATATCGTAGATTTATTCAAATGTATTCTGACGTAGTTATTGGTTTAAACAAATCACACTTCGAAAGAATCTTAGATGAAGAAAAAGAAAAACGTGGTGTTACATTAGACACTGAATTAACAGCAGAAGACTTAAAAGAATTAGTTGCTTTATTCAAACGTCAATATAAAGAAGAAAAAGGCGAAGAATTCCCAGAAGATCCAAAAGCTCAATTATTAGAAGGTGTTAAAGCAGTATTCCGTTCATGGAACACAGAAAGAGCTATCTACTACAGAAAAATGAATGGTATCCCACACGAATGGGGTACAGCTGTTAACGTACAAATGATGGCATTCGGTAACATGGGTGAAAACTGTGGTACTGGTGTTGCTTTCTCAAGAAACCCATCAACTGGTGAAAACAAAATTTACGGTGAATTCTTATACAACGCTCAAGGTGAAGACGTTGTTGCAGGTATCCGTACACCATTATCAATCGATAAATTAGCTGAAAGAATGCCTCAAGTTTATGAAGATTTCTGTAACACAGCTAAAAAATTAGAAAGATATTATAAAAACATGCAAGACATGGAATTCACTATCCAAGATGGTAAATTATTCATGTTACAAACAAGAAATGGTAAGAGAACAGCTACAGCTGCTTTACAAATCGCTTGTGATATGTATGATGAAGGTTTAGTAACTAAAGAACAAGCATTATTAATGGTTGAACCTCAACAATTAGATTCTTTATTACACCCTACATTTGATGCAGCAGCATTAAAAGCTGCAAAACCTGTTGGCTCAGGCTTACCTGCTTCTCCAGGTGCTGGTGCTGGTAAAGTTGTATTCCACGCTGACGATGCAGTAGCATTAAAGAACGCTGGAGAAAAAGCTGTACTTGTAAGATTAGAAACATCTCCAGAAGATATTATCGGTATGGACAACTCACAAGGTATCTTAACTGCACGTGGTGGTATGACTTCTCACGCTGCTGTTGTTGCTAGAGGTATGGGTAAATGTTGTGTTGCTGGATGTCATGAATTAAAAGTTTATGAAGAAGAAAAATACTTCGTATTAAACGGACATACAGTTAAAGAAGGCGACGTTATTTCATTAGATGGTTCAACAGGTAACATCTACTTAGGCGAAATTAAATCAGTTCCAGCTGCAATCACAGGTAATTTCGAAAGAATTATGAACTGGGCTGATGAAGTAAGAACATTAAAAATTAGAACAAATGCTGACTCACCAAAAGATGCAAGACAAGCTGTAGAATTTGGTGCTGAAGGTATTGGTTTATGCCGTACAGAACACATGTTCTTTGAAGCAGATAGAATTAAAGCAGTTCGTGAAATGATCGTTTCAAAAACTCAAGACCAAAGAAGAGCTGCATTAGCAAAATTATTACCAATGCAAAGAAGTGACTTCGAAGGTATCTACGAAGCAATGACAGTATATCCTGTAACAATTCGTTTCTTAGACCCACCTCTACACGAATTCGTTCCAACAAAAGAAGAAGATATCGTTGCATTAGCAGCTGAATTAAATGTTTCAGTTGATGAATTACACGCAACAATCGCTTCATTACACGAATTCAACCCTATGATGGGACACAGAGGTTGCCGTTTATCAGTTACATATCCTGAAATTGCAGAAATGCAAACAAGAGCTGTAATCGAAGCTGCAATCAATGTAAATAAAGCTCACCCAGAATATAATATCGTTCCAGAAATTATGATTCCATTAGTTGGTGATCCAAAAGAAATGAAATTCGTTAAAGACATCGTTGTTAACGTTGCTGACGAAATTATCGCTGCAAGCGGAAGCAATTTAAAATACCATGTAGGTACAATGATTGAAATTCCTCGTGCTGCATTATTAGCTGACGAAATTGCTAAAGAAGCAGAATTCTTCAGTTTCGGTACAAACGACTTAACACAAATGACATTCGGATTCAGCCGTGATGATGCTGGTAAATTCTTAGATGCATATTACGGAAACAAAATCTATGTTAGCGATCCATTTGCTAGATTAGACCAAAACGGTGTTGGTAAATTAGTTGAAATTGCTACTAAATTAGGTAGATCTACAAGACCTAACTTAAAAGTTGGTGTTTGTGGAGAACAAGGTGGAGAACCTGCATCAGTTGAATTCTTCCATAAAGTTGGATTAAACTATGTTTCATGTTCACCATACCGTGTACCTATCGCAAGATTAGCTGCTGCTCACGCTGCAATTAAAAACAAATAGTTTACACTAAACAAAATTAAAGGAGAAAGATAAAACTTTCTCCTTTTTAATTTGTAAATTGTTTTTCATAATTTTTCGTCGTAGAAAAAATTCTCAATACAGATATTGTTAAAGTTTCTTCTTCGATTAAATATAAAATAACAAATTCATTAATAATCATTTTTCTTATATTAAAATTAGCATCATTTAAAATAGGATTTCTAAATGGAAAACAAGATAAGCTTTGCAAACTATCAATAATATTGTTAACTATTTTTCTAGCATTAATAGGTTCTTCCTTAATAACGGAAATATAATAATGGATACTGCTCAAATCTTCACCAAATTCAGGTGTTATTTTCACATTCCATTGAATCATAAATCTAGTTCTTTCCTAATTGACTTTTCAAACTCTTCCAAAGTTTGACAATTTTTACTTTTAGCTGACTTGATAGATTCTTCTAAAATTGAATTCACTTCTTCTTCACTTAACTCATCAATACATATTGGTCTTTTAGTAGGAATCTTAACATCAAAAGGTATTCCTTTTTGTAAAACTATTTGTTTTAAAAATAATCCCATAGCTGTTGACATAGAAATACCTAATTCATTTAGAATCTCTTCTGCCTGTTCCTTAACTAAAGGATCTACTCTAGTAAAAACACTTGCTGTTTTAGACATATTATCTCCTCCTATGATATTAATATTATATTGCAATTGTATATCTTTTTGCAATACAGCAAACAAAATTAAAGGAGAAATATAAAACTTTCTCCTTTTTTATTTTATAAGCTGTCTCCAAAGTCTTCTTTAAACTTAGCGACTAATTTCTCTTGCCAATCACTTACTGGTTCAAGTCTTCCAATAAAGAATCTCATTACTTCTGGTTCTTCACTGAATCTTAATCCTCCAATTAAGTGTCTGTTTTCATATAACCATGCTATTCTATCAGCGATGAATCTAACTTGTGATAATGTAAATACACGTCTAGGTAATGCTAAACGAACAAGTTCACATTCTGCAATATGTTCACTTCCATCTGGATTTCTTGTTTCTGAAACAGTACCTCTTTCCATACCTCTTGCACCACTTACAATAAAGATAGCTGAAGCAAGTGATGCTGCTTGATATTGATCACCTGGAATATGAGAAACAAATTCTCTTGCATTTAAATGTAAACCTAATCCTCCAGTTGGAGTAACAATTGGTACTCCATAAGATTCTAAGATTCTTCCAAATTCATGAATAAATTCAGGACCATGAGAAATCATATCCATGTCTACTGCTTCTTCAAGCCCTACTGCTACTGCTTCCATTTCTCTAGTAGACATACCACCATAAGTTAAGAAGCCTTCATAAATTGGGACCAAACCTTTCATTTTATCAAATAAAGCTTTATCGTCTACGACGATACCTCCACCTTTAGCACTTCCTAATTTTCTTGCTGAGAAATAAATAATATCTGCGCATTTACTTAATTCTAAAGCAATTTCAGCAATACTCATATTTTTACAAATATCTTCTCGTGTTTTATTAAAATATAAGTTGTCAGTGATTAAGGATGCATCGATCATAACTGGAACACCATATTTTTTACAAATTTTAGATACTTCTTTTACATTACCTAAACTTACTGGTTGACCACCTATTAAGTTAGTTCCCATTTCAATTCTAACAAATGGAACTCTTTCTTTTCCTAAAGAAGCTAATGTTTCCTCTAGTTTATCTAAATCCATATCTCCTTTAAACGGTTCATCACTTACGATTTCAACTGCTTTATCAGTAAATAATTCAACTACATCACCACCACATAATTGAATATGTGTTTTTGTAGTTGTAAAGTGATAGTTCATAGGAACAATGTCACCAGGTTTTACTAAAGTTTTTGCTAAGATATGTTCTGCTGCTCTTCCTTGGTGAGCTGGTAAGAAATACTTTTTACCAAAAAACTTTTGAACAGCTTTTTCAAGTCTATAGAATGTTTCACTTCCTGCATATGAATCATCAGCAATCATCATACTTGCTAGTTGTCTATCACTCATCGCATTAGTTCCACTATCAGTAAGCATATCTAAATATACTTCCTTATTTCTAAGCAAAAAAGTATTGTTTCCTGCTTCTTGCATTGCTCTTAATCTTTCATCAATAGGTAAAAGATGTAACTTTTGAACAATTCTTACCTTATGCATTTCTAAAGGTAATTCTTTTTCTTTAAAAAATTTAATGTTAGCCATATGTATTCCTCCTTGCTTTTGACAAGAAAATAAAAAACGATTTCTATCCCTTGCCTTAATAGGGACGAAATCTTATTCCGCGGTACCACCCTTTTTATAACTTAATGTTATCTCCTTTTAGATCTATCAATCTATTCCCTTGTAACGTAGGGTAAACGTGAATGCCTACTATGTTTCAACACCAAACTCAGAAGTGTATATTATATTTAACTATTCACTTATTTTCACCAACCATAAGCTCTCTATAGAATTGAAGTTAAATTTTTCTCTTCGTCCTCGTCTTTTAATAATTTATAAATTCATTTTAGCACCTTTTTTTAAAAAGTCCATATCTTTTATCATAAAAGCGTTTTCAAAATAAAAAAGTAACTATTTTTCTAGTTACTTTCTTTCTTTTTTACTACAAGTCTTACTAAAACAAACATAATTGGAATTGTTACAAATGCTGCTAAAGCTAAAGAAACAAGTCCATTTAATAAAGTAATTCCTAAAACATTTTTGAATAAATATAGCATTAATTGATTAACAAATAAATTAACAACTTGAGTTAAAGCGTATCCACCAAGTCTTGACCAATCCCATTTCGTATTAAAAACAAACTTAACTTGTAAAGTATACGCAAAAGGAAACCAAATAATATAACCAATTAATAATGAAACACTAAATACAAAAATATTTCCTATTACTAAATCAGGAATAGTATTAGCAAACGAAAATAGAAACGGAATTAATATTCCACCAAAAAGAGTATTAAGACCTCCTGCAATCACAAATTTAACAAATTCGATTGATAACAGTTTTTTAATAAATTTAATCATAAAATCACCATATTTATTTTAGCATATTAAAAGTATTCTGTTAAATAAATATTTGCAATCATAACAAGTTCCTGCTCCTTTTTATCATCTACATACTTTTTTAATGAATGATTTTCTATTTTATATAATATTCCATCATAAAATATTTTATCTTCATAGCTAAAGATAGATTTTACTTCACCTTTTTCGAAACACACTCTATATTTATCTTTAATAAAATAGACTCTCGAGTCTTGTCTAAAATCCAAAAAAGAAGATGAAAAATACCAATAGAACAAGGAAGATGTCTTTAATTCAAAACATTTATATTCATTATAATTTTGAATAGATAAGCTATATTCATTCTTATATATAGTAATATTATTAGATAAGTAAAATAAAGTTGCCTCATTATATGAATAATTACTTTCTTTCTTTAATTCTATCTTTGAAAAATATTCATAGTTAACATATTTCAAAAATGCTTCATAGTATTTAATTGAATTATCAACAAAATCATTATATCCATCAAAATTATAATTTGATTTATTTATTGGTAAAGTTTCGTATTTGGATAATTCATTTCGATATTTTTTTTTATTTGGGCTAAACAAAAAACAGCAAATTAAAGGCAAAATCAAATATTTTAACTTTGAATTCATAATTTATCACCAAACCAATTATATCTTCTTAAAAGCGCAAAAAAAGGGCTTTTATGCCCTTTTGTATAACTTATTATGCAGTAAGATATTCATTACGCCAAAGTTAATACATTAATATTATTAACTAATATTAAATATTTATACAAAAAAAGAGCCGAAGCTCTTTTCTAAATATTTTTAACTAATTCTAAAACCTTATTTGCAGCATCTAAAGGAGTAACTTCTTCTTTAGTATTTGCATGTCTATCTTTGAATTCAACGATTCCTTCTGGTGCGCGTTTACCAACAACGATCATATAAGGAATACCCATTAATTCCCAGTCTTTGAATTTAAAGCCAGCTTTTGCATCTCTATCATCAATTACTGCTTCAACTTTATTTTTCTTTAAGTTAGCATAAATTTCTTCAGCTAATTTAACTTGAGTTTCATCTTTAGCATTAACTGGAACTACTACTACATGATATGGTGCGATACATAATGGCCATTTAATACCAAAGTCATCATGATATTGTTCAACAACAGCTGCCATTGTTCTAGTTACACCGATTCCATAGCATCCCATAACCATAGGAACATTTTTACCTTCTTCATTAGTATATGTACAGTTCATTGCTTGAGAATATTTTGTTTGAAGTTTAAAGATTTGACCTACTTCAATACCTCTTTCAAGTTTCATAGGTTTACCACATACTGGACACAAGTCACCTTCAACAGCTTGTCTTAAATCAATTAATGTTGCTTCAAAATCTCTTCCTAAATTAACGTTTTCTAAGTGATAATTTAATTTATTAGCGCCTACTACAAAGTTACGCATTTTTTCAATTTCTAAGTCTGCTAATACTCTTACTTTTAATCCAACTGGACCAACAAATCCGTTGATGCTTCCGATTTCTTTAATAACTTCATCACTTGCTAGTTCTAGCATATGTTCTGAAGTATTCAAAGCATTACATAATTTAACATGGTTAACTTCTCTATCGCCTCTAACTAAAACTGCAACAACTTCATCATTTTGGAAATCTTTATAAATCAATGTTTTAACAACTCTTGATGGATTAACATTTAAGAATGATGAAACTTGCTCAATAGTTCTTTGATTGATAGTTTCAATTTCGTTGACTTCTTTTAATTCGTCTTGACTATTTGTATCTACAGGGATTGCTGTAGCTTTTTCTTGGTCAGCTGCATAATTACAAACTGGACAATAACAAATATTACTTTCGCCAACTTCACTTAAAGCCATGAATTGATGAGAACCATTACCACCAATATTACCTGTGTCAGCTAAAACTGCTTGATAATTTAATCCAAGTCTAGTAAAGATTCTTGAATAAACATCATACATTGTTTGATAGCTTTTTTCTAATCCAGCTTCGTCTTTATCAAAAGAATAAGCATCTTTCATGATAAATTCTCTACCTCTCATTAATCCAAATCTAGGTCTTACTTCATCACGATACTTAGTTTGAATTTGATAAATATTCATAGGGAGTTGTTTTGGAGAACGGATTAATTGTCTTGCTAGATCAGTAAAAATTTCTTCATGAGTTGGACCTAAACAGAATTCTTTATCATGTCTATCTGTAAATCTCATAAGTTCTGGACCATACTTACTCCATCTGCCTGATTCTTCCCATAGTTCCTTTGGTTGTAAAGCACTTGAAAGAATTTCATTTGCACCTGAAGCATCCATTTCTTCACGGATGATATCTTCGATTTTATTTAATACTTTTAAACCTAAAGGTAAATAGTTATAAACACCAGGAACTAATTTTTTAATCATTCCAGCTCTAATTAATAAAATATGACTTGAAATTTCTGCATCTGATGGTGCTTCTTTTAATGTTGCAATTAACATTCTACTTGCTCTCATAATTTCACTCCTAACACTTAATAATAAGCCAATAGCAATTATGCCATAATTCAAACAATAAATCTAGTAAAAAGAATAATTCTTTTTATTTATTTTCTAAAGCGAAATATTCCATCGCTTTTTTATAACCTTCTATTCCTAATCCAATAAAAGATTTTTCACATGCCATTCCGACATAACTAATATGTCTAAATGCTTCGCGTTCATAAACATTACTTATATGAACTTCGACTGCTCTAATACTTACAGATTTAACACAATCTAGTAAAGCAATTGATGTATGTGTATATGCTCCAGCATTGATAATTAACCCCTCTACTTTTCCATATACACTTTGAATTTTATCGAGTAATGCGCCTTCATGATTACTTTGAAAAACTTCTACTTCGACATTCAATTCATTTGCCCAAGCATTTATTTTGTTAACTAAATCTTGGTAAGTAGTATTTCCATATACTTTTGGTTCTCTAATACCAAGCATATTTAAATTTGGGCCATTAACGATTAATAACTTCATATACTACCTCCAATATTTTTTCTAAATTTTTATCTAAATCATTTGTCAAATTCACCATTGTATCACATGATGATAAATACAAATTGTACCTTATTTCTCTTAGTTTTTTTAATTCTTCTTTATTTCTTGTTAATGGTCTTTTGTCAGATATTTTAAATAATTCAATGTCTTTATCCATAAAAATAATTAATCCATTTTTAGATAAATACTTAATATTTTCCTTATTTAAAACTACTCCTCCACCTGTAGAAATAACTAGGTTATTCTTTATTGACAATTCTTTACAAAAATTTGTTTCTAAATTTCTAAAATACGCTTCTCCATCACTTGCAAATATTTCATTAATAGATCTATTTTCTTTTTCAACTATTAATGCATCAATATCTACAAACTCTTTATTAAGTTGTTTGGCAATTAATTTACCATGTGTTGTTTTACCACATCCCGGAAGACCGACTAAGACAATATTAAGTTTTTCTAATAAAATTTTTTCTTTTATTTTATTAATATCTTCATCATTAATTCTTTTGTTATTAAATAACTCTGAAGCTTTAATTGCTTGATAAATAAGCATATCTAATCCATTGCAATTAGGAATATTTAATTCTGAAGCTTTATTTAGTAAAGTTGTCTTTAAAGGGTTGTAAATGACATCAATCACACCTTCTAAGGAAGGGAATTTTTCTAAGTCTACTAGTAAATCATCACTATAACCTATCATTCCATTTGGTGTTGTGTTAATAATTAAATCCACATCTAAATCATATATATCTTGATAAGAATATTGATTTTCTTTAGGACTTCTTGACGCAATAAAAATGCTTTTAACGTCTAAATCTTTTAAAACTGCAGAAACTGTTTTACATGTTCCACCAGTTCCTAAAATTAAGACATTTTTGTCTTTAATTTGAAAATTATTTTTTTCAATTAAATATTTCACTCCATCATAATCAGTGTTATATCCCATTAAAAATCCTTCTTCATTTACAATACAATTACATGCACCAATTTTCTGAACACTTGGGGATGAAAAATGTAAATGTTTAATAACTTCTTGCTTATATGGAATTGTTACATTGATACCCTTGAATTCTTTTTTTATAAGAAACTCTTCTAATTCAGTTTCATTTAAACTTACTAAATCATATTCATAGCCAAGTTGTTCATGAATTGACTTAGAAAAGCTATTTCTTACGTCTTTTCCTATTAATCCATATTTCATTTTATTCACCTAATTCATTAGATAATAAATCCAATAATCCTAAAGCAACTACTGAATCAACCACTACTCTTGCTCTAGTTACAAAACAAGGATCGTGTCTACCATGTAATTCTAAATCAACATTTTCTTTTGTTGAAACATTAATTGTTTTTTGCTTTTTCGCAATTGAAGGTGTAGGTCTAAATGCTGTACGCATTACTAAAGGATTACCATTAGATAAACCTCCGTTTATGCCACCAGAATTATTCTTAGTAAATGTCACTTTTTCATTTTCATATCTTAAAGGATCATTAGCTTCACTTCCATATAACTTTGTTATATCAAAGCCTAATCCAAATTCCACTCCTTTAACTCCAGGAATAGAGAAAATCAAATGTGATAAAACACTTTCTACAGAATCAAAATAAGGTTCTCCTATTCCGACAGGCATGTTTAAAACATAAGTTTCGACAACTCCACCCACAGAATCAAGATTATTTTTAGCTTTTAAAATTGCTTCTTCCATTTGTTTTCTTTTTTCTAAAGAAATTGTTGGAAATCTTTCTTTGTTGAAATCATTTACTTTAGATAAATCTAAAGTTTTGTCATCTTCTATGTTATGTATACTATGAATCTTACTACCTATAACAATATTTCTTTTAGCTAATATTTGTCTAGCAATAGATCCTGCAATAACTAAAGATACAGTGACTCTTCCTGAAAACATTCCACTTCCGCGATAATCATTAAATCCATCATATTTAATGAATGCTGGATAATCTGAAGTAGAAGGTCTAATAACTTCAGGATTATAATCTTTTGAAATAGTGTTAGTATTTGGAACTAAAACAGTTAAAGGTGCTCCTGTTGTAAAACCATTGAAATAACCACTAACTATTTTATATTCATCTTTTTCAATTCTTGCAGTTGTTAATACTCCATCTGGACGGCGTAAAGATAACATTTCATCGATGTAGTTTAAATCAAGTTCAATACCCGCTTTTAATCCATGAATTGTAATTCCTATGTATTCACTATGTGATTCACCAAAAATGGACAATTTAATGTTATTACCAATTATTGAACTCATAGATTTCCCTCCTCGATTAATACTTTGATATCTTCCTTTTTCATAGTAACAAACTCGATATCATTAATTTTATGTGCAAATACCATTTGAATTCCTTTGTTATTTGCTTTTTTATCATTTACAAGAATATTTAATGCCTTTTCTAAATCATATTCATAAGTTGTTCTTAATCCTAATGATGAAAGAATTTTCTTTGCTTTTTCTTTTAAAACTTCATCTTTAATTACATAAAGCATTCCAATTCCAACTGCTTCACCATGTGACATATTACTTAACAATTCAATTGGATGCCCAATTGTATGACCTAAATTAAGCTGTTTACGATTTCCTTGTTCGAAAACATCTTCTTCAACAATTTCTTTTTTTACGACTAATGCACGATAAATAATTTCTTGATAATTTGCTTCTAAATCAGCAAATAAATCAATAATTTTAGAATCTTTTAGTATTCCTGCTTTTAATGCTTCAACAAGACCACTTGAATATTGATATTTATCTAATGTTTTAAGTGTATCAAAATCAATCAAAACTAATTCAGGTTGATAAATAGTTCCAATTGCATTTTTAACATTTCCCATATCAATTGCAGTTTTTCCTCCTACTGAACTATCTATTTGAGAAAGTGTTGTAGTTGGAATATTAATATACTTGATTCCTCTTTTATATGTTGATGCAGTAAAACCAACTAGATCACCAACAACTCCTCCACCTAAAGCAATTAATAAATCACTTTTTGTGAATTCATATTCTAAAAGTGTTTCTTGTAGTTTAATAAAAGTTTCAATATTTTTATGGCTTTCACCATGTTCAAAAACATAAATTAATGAATTTGATAATTGACTTTTAACCATTTCGGCATACTTTGAAGGAACGCCATCATCACTTACAATTAAAACTTTATTATGCTTACTAAAATCATAATATTCATTAATATTTCGTAAAATATTTGTTCCTAATACAACTTCATAACTTGCATTTTCAACATTTATATTCAATTTCATAGCAATTCCTCCCTATATTATTAATAATAATATAATTTGGCAAATTTTCAACATAAAAAATATAACTTTTCTTTTTACAAAGAAAAATGTATTATGATATATAGATAGGTAGGTTGATAAATATGAAAAATATAGAAGAATTAAGAAAGCAAATAAATGCAATAGACGAAAAAATGGCAAAACTATTTGAAGAAAGAATGGAATGTGCTAAGGAAATCGCAAAATACAAACAAGAAAACAATCTTCCTATTTTAGATCAAAATAGAGAAAATAGTCTGATTAGCAAAAACTTATCTTATGTTCAAGATGAACTTAAAATCTATTATGAAGAATACTTAAAAAAGACAATTGAACTATCAAAAAAATATCAAGAAAAGATTATTAAGAAAGATAAATAACATAGTTTTTTATATGTTATTATGATAAAATTATCCTGCGAAGATATTAAAGAGGCATTATGAATAAGAAACATTTTAATTTAAACAAAGATTTCAATTCAAATATCGTTAAGAACTTGAGTAAAGAAGAACTCAAGCTTTTAAGCATGGATATAAGAAACCTAATTCTTGAAAAATGTTCTCAATTCGGTGGTCATTTAGCAAGTAATCTAGGTATTGTAGAACTTACAATTGCTCTACATAAACACTTTAATCTACCAAAAGACAAATTAATTTTTGATGTCGGACATCAAACTTATCCTCATAAGATTTTATCTGGTCGTCCATTAGATAACTTAAGACAAGAAAATGGAATTACTGGGTTTCAAAAAAGAAGTGAGTCTATCTACGATTCATATGAAGCTGGACATAGTTCTACATCAATTTCTACCGCTACAGGCATGGCTATAACTCGTGATTTGGAAAATGAAAACTATGAAGTTATTGCTATTATTGGTGATGGAACTATTTCAAATGGACTAGCATTCGAAGCTTTAAACCATTTAGGTTCACTTAAGACAAAAGTAATTATTATTTTAAACGATAACGATATGTGTATTGGCAAAACTATCGGTGGTCTTCATAAAGCACTTCAAAATGCAAAAAATAACCAAGTAGCAACAAATATTTTTGAAAATCTTGGTTTTGATTATATCGGTAACGTAGATGGTCATAATTTTGATTCATTAGAAAATGCATTATTAAAAGCAAAAGAAAGTAATAAATCAGTTGTAGTGCATGTATCAACAATAAAAGGAAAAGGATATACTCCTTCAGAAAATGACAAGTGTGGTTTTTATCATGGAGTAAGTGCATTTGATATATCAACTGGAGTAGAAATCAAATCATCTAATGACAATACAGCGTCATGGAGTAAAGTCTATGCTCGCTTACTTGAACTTATAATGAATGATAATAACAAATCCACAATTATTCATCCTGCAACAGGAATAGGAAGCTACTTACACAAAGTAGTAACAGCTTTCCCTAATAGATCTTTTGATGTTGGAATTTGTGAAGAACATTCCATCACTTTAGCAGGAGGAATGGCATTAAACAATTATCATCCATATGTTGTTATTTATTCAACCTTCTTACAAAGAGCATATGATCAAGTGCATCATGACCTAGCTCGTCTGGACTTGCCTGTTACTTTATTAATCGATAGAGCTGGTTTAGTTGGTCAAGATGGAGAAACTCATCAAGGAATATTCGATTCTTCATTCTTATTAAATATGCCAAATACATCAGTAGCTATGGCTAAGAATCAAGAAGAAGCTGCTATGCTTATGAAACTTTCAAAAGACTATAATCACCTATTTGCAATCCGCTATCCAAAAGGTGAAATAGATTATCAAAAAATCGATTCATTAGATCTAGTTAAAAATATAACTTTTGGTGAATGGATAGTTGAGAAAAATAACCCTTCAAAAACTTGTCTTATAAGTTATGGTCCTCTTCTTAACGATGTGATTAAAAAACTAGAAAATGAAAATATAACTATTATTAATGCCATTTTCCAAAAACCTTTAAATTTAAAAGTTTTAGAGTCATTAAAAGAATACCAAAATATAGTAATTTATGATCCATATTCAATAAAAGAAGGTTTTTCATATCATGTAGAAATTGCATTGAATAAACTAGGATTCAAAGGAAACATTATTACCTTTGCGTTACCAAATACATTCATTACAACAGGAAGTATCGAACAGCAATTAAAAAGATATAATCTCGATTTAGATTCGATTATTTCTGAAATTAAGAAAATTTAAAAAGTACTGAAACTATCAGTACTTTTTTTATTTAATATTCATTCATAAATTTGAAGTCTTCATCCAAAAATTCTAGACTTAAAATATTCTCAACACTTATTTTTTCTTTAACAATAACAATTGATTTAGATTCAACATTTATTCTTGATAATATACCTTTTAATTCAATATATTGACCCTCACTATAATATACCACTTTAATCATCATTCCTTTTTTTAAAGAATCTAATTTATATATTAGTTTGTCTTTCTCTTCTTCTGATAATTCGATTTTATCCACTATAACTTTTTCTTTTTCCTTTAAAGCCTCTTTAAATCCTTTTAATGCATCGAAGGGCATGAATATTTTTGCCCTCTCTGCATGAATTTCATTCTTCGCCACTGTTATGTCCTCCTATTAATTTGTTACGAATTCTAGCTGTTGCACCATCTTCTAAACTCATTCCTCTAAGAATTGAATTCTTTCCATATTTTTTCTTAATTTTATTAATTGTTTGTTCAATGCTTTTTTCTTTTTTTATTATTTCCTCATCTGTGAACAAGTCAAATTGTTCAAGCTGCTCACTTATAACATTTCCAAATGAGACATTTATTCTTCTTATTGGCACATCTGTAACTGTTGTTTTATCAAATATACTCATTACAGCGTCATTTAATATCGAAAACACATTAGTAGTATTTGTAAGACTTAAACTTCCTCCTGTTGGCTTATGAACATCTTTTGAATACCCTATATATAAGCCAACATTATTTGTTACTAGTTTCTTTTCAATCAGACTTAAGGATAATAAATCAACCATTTCTTTAACAACTATTCTTGCTTTATCATATGGATAATCTTCAAATAAAACCTGACCATTAGAAATTGAATTACTTTTTGTTTTATATTTTTTAATCTCCGAAATAGTTGTAGGTTCTATTCCTTTTGAATGATCAATTAAGTATTCCGCGTTTACACCAAACTCTTTATATAATATTTTTTCATCAAAAGTTGCTACTCCACACATATCAACAATTCCATATTTCTCTAGTCTTTTCGCAATTCCTTTTCCAACTTGCCAAAAATCAGTAATTGGACGATGATGCCACAAAGTTTTCTTAAATATTTCTTCATCCAAATAGCCTATATTATCTTTCGAGTGTTTAGCAGTTAAGTCTAATGCTACTTTCGCCAAGAATAGATTAGTTCCTATTCCAACTGTAGAAGTAATTCCTGTTTCTTTTAAAATGTGTTTCATTATTCTATTTGCCAACTCATATTTATCTATTTTATATAATTTTAAATATCTTGTAACATCTAAAAACATTTCATCTATTGAATATGGGTGAATATCTTCGGCCGCAACATAATGTAGATATACAGAATATATATTCGCAGAATAATCAATGTATTTTTTCATTCTAGGAAGGGCTACTATATAATTTAGATTTTTAGGGATCTCAAATATCCTACATCTATTTTTAACACCCAACTTTTTTAAAGCTGGAGTTACAGCTAGACAAATTGCTCCGTTTCCTCTTGAGGGATCTGCGACTACTAAATTTGTTGAAAGCGGATCTAATCCTCTTTCTACACATTCAACTGAAGCAAAAAAAGATTTCAAGTCAATACACATATATACTTTTTCCATCATCTTCCCTCCTTTGTGCTAATATGTTAATACTATTTTTTCGGATTTAAAACACATTTTAAGTGTGCTTTTTTTAACAAAAATCTAAAATCTATGCACTATTTCGATATATCTTTTTAATAAAATTTTTTTTACATTTTTTTAGTTAAGTTTAGATTAAATTATTAAGAAAAAGTACTAGATAAAATGGGACAAATTGCTCATAAAAATCATTTTTATCACATTCTACTTAAGATTATTTTTTACCTTTCCCTATATTCTTATAACTATTTGAATAGTTATATGGCTGTTGAACTATATTTAATTTTGTGTTAATATACATATAAATTGATAAATGGAGATGAATTATATATGGATATAGTAATCGTTGGTATTGGTAAATTCGGTAAAGAATTAACTCAACATTTAGCAAAAGAAAATCACAACATAACAATCATTGATAATCAAGCAAACGTAATTGAAAGCATAGTTAATCAATATGATGTTATGGGTTATTGTGGCAATGCTGCTAGTTATACTACTCAAAAAGAAGCTTATGTTAACAAGGCAGATTTATTTATTGCTACTACTTCTAGTGATGAAACAAATATTTTATGTTGCTTAGTTGCTAAAAAATTAGGAGTTAAAAGAACTATCGCAAGAATTAGAAACCCTGAATATGCAACTCAGGTTCAATTAATGACAAACGAACTTGGAATTAGTTTAACCCTAAATCCAGACTTAGATACTGCTCAAGAAATTTATCGCACTCTACGTTTCCCAAGCGCTGTAAGAATTGACTCATTTGCTAATGGAAAAGTAGACCTAGTTGAAACAAAAGTTACAAGAGATTCTTTAATTTGTAATAAATCATTAGCAGAAATAAAAGAAAAATATAAAGTTAGCATTTTAGTTTGTGCAGTCAGAAGAAATAATGAAGTTATTATTCCAACTGGTACATTTGTTATTAAAGAAAATGATTATGTCTATATTTGTAGTAGTGATAGATCCAAAATCAATTCATTCAAAAAACTCAATTTATTTAAAACAAACTCTAAATCCGCAATGATTATAGGTGGAGGTAGAGTTACACATTATCTAGCAGGGTTGTTAATCAATAGTGGTATTTCCGTTAAAATTATCGACAAAAACAAAGAAATATGTAAAGGATTAAGTGAAGCTTTCCCTGAAGCATTAGTTATTCATGGAGACGCTACAAACCACCAACTTCTTGAAGAAGAAGGAATCGCAAATACTGATGCATTTGTTACATTAACAGGTTTAGATGAAACAAACATTATCCTTTCATCTTATGCTAAAACAAGAAATTGCGATAAAGTAATTACTAAAGTAAATAATCCTAGCTTTGAAATCATCTTAAATAGTGTTGGTTTGGATTCTATTGTTTCTCCAAAAGAAATCTTTACAAACCATATTATTAGATATACTAGAGGTATGGAAAAATCTTTAGATAGCGTATTTAAAACTCTACACCGTTTAATTGGTGATGAAGTTGAAGCGTTAGAATTTGTTATTGCTAAAGAAACTAAATACACATCTATTCCATTAAAAGATTTAAGAATTAAACAAGGATTCTTATTAGCAAGTATTATTAGAGAAAATAAAGTAATTATTCCTAGTGGTAGCGATACTCTCGAGCCACTTGACAGTGTAGTTATTGTTACAACACACAAATCCGTTAAAGATATAAGTGAAATTTGGGAATAGTTTATGAATGTTAAAGTTATTTTTTCAACAATAGGCAAACTTCTTTTGGTAGAAGCAGTTCTTCTATTTCTACCTTTAATTGTTGCTGTTGTTTATCAAGAATATAATTATATTTTATCTTTCTCTATACCAATCGTTGCATTAATCATTATTGGCTTATTATTATCTAAGCTAAAAACTGAATCAAACAAAATGTTCTCTAAAGAAGGTTTTGCAGTTGTTGGCTTATCTTGGATATTATTATCTTTATTCGGTGCTCTTCCATTTACAATTGGAGGATTAATTCCAAACTATATCGATGCTTTATTTGAAACCGTTTCTGGTTTTACTACAACAGGATCGTCTGTCGTTACAAACATCGATTCATGGTATGAAGGCTCTAAATCAATGCTTTTTTGGAGAAGTTTTACTCACTGGGTAGGAGGCATGGGAGTTTTAGTATTCGTATTAGCAATCTTGCCTAAATCCGAAGGCCAAAATATTTATCTTATTAAAGCTGAATCAACTGGCCCTAAAGTAGGAAAACTTGTTTCTAAAGTAAAATTAACAGCTAGAATTTTATACTTAATTTATCTAGCAATGACTTTAATTTGTTTCATTTTATTATTATTCGATCCTACAATGCCTGCATTTGATGCATTATTACATGCATTTGGTACAGCAGGAACTGGTGGATTTGGAATTCACGCAGAAAGTATTGGTTATTATGGAGTTTACTCTCAAATAGTAGTCGCTGTCTTTATGATGCTTTTCGGTATTAACTTCAATATTTTTTATTTACTAATTATTGGTAATTTCAAACAAGTATTTAAAAACAATGAATTAAGATGGTATTTAGGAATAATAATAATTTCCACTGTCTTAATTGGTATTGATATTTTTCTAGACTCTGCTCTAGCTTATGAATCAATTCTAGTCGCACTTAAAGATTCATACTTCCAAGTATCATCAATTATTACTACAACAGGTTTTGCAACTACTGATTTCGCTAAATGGTCAACATTCTCAAAAATTATTTTATTAACATTAATGTTTATCGGTGGATGTGCAGGATCAACAGGTGGAGGTATTAAAGTTTCTAGAGTTGTAATCTTATTAAAATCAGCTCGAAGAGAAATTAAAAAATTAGCTCATCCTAATAGTGTCACAAACATTAAAATGGATGGAGATACTTTAGAAGAAGACGTTGTAAAAGGTGTTACAAATTATTTTGCTGTTATCATGATTTTATTTGTTCTAGGAATATTAATTATTTCCTTAGATCCTAATATTGCTGATTTAACAACTGTAGTAACATCAGTCGCAGCATGTATCAACAACATCGGTCCAGGTCTAAGCGACATGGTTGGACCAATGGGAAGCTTCGCAGACTTAAGTTACTTATCAAAAATTACATTAATATTTGCTATGTTAATTGGTAGATTAGAAATTTATCCAATCTTATTAGTATTTAATCCTAAAGTTTGGTTAGGAAAATAAAACTCGGTTTACTTAAAAACCGAGTTTTTTTGTTGTTTCAATTGTTTTTTGATAATCTTTAGTAACTTTTTTAGTTAACTTATGAGTTTTAGGATAACCTGCAATCATTTTAATCCCACGTGGTCCAGCAAATGTACCATTTGGAATATCTTCATTCAACAAATACATTGTTGATAAACTAGCTTTACTAACTTTATGGAATATAAGATTCATAAATTTATCTGCCAAGAAAGATATGACTTTACCAAAACTCTTACCAACAATTGGAGTATAAGTTACTCCAGGATGAACAAGTAATGCTTTAACATTACTATTTTCCACTTCTTCTTTCAAATACATAAAATAATGTGTAGTTGCTCTTTTTGAGTTAGAATACTTTTTAAATGTTTTATACTCACCATTTACCAAAAATAAATCATCATAATTCAATTCATGTTTATATTGAGAAATTGAAGTTGTGAAAATCACCCTTACTTCATGATTTAAAGATTTAAAATAATCTTTTAAATTTTCATTAAGAATATATGTTCCTAAATAGTTTGTCCCCATTACTTGACCATAACCATCTACAGTGAATTTACTAGTTTCTTTTAAAATTCCTGCATTGTTATAGAAAACATCGATATCAATTTGTTCATTTTTAATTTGATTTGTAAAGCTTAAAATCGACTCAATATTTGCTAAATCCAATTGCATTAAGCTAATCTTTGCCTCAGGCAATTCATTTAGAATCTTATTCTTTGCATCTTCACCGCGTTTAAGATTTCTAATTGCCATGATTACATTTGCTTTATAGTACGCACATAAATAAGCAACATAATAACCTATTCCACTATTAGCACCAGTAATAACAACTGTCTTATTTTCTAAATTAGCAGTAAAATTATTATCTAGCCATCTTTTAATATTCTTTTCCATATTTTCACTTCCTATCATTTTAAAGTACTTAAAAACTCTTCTGTTTTAGAATAATATTTAATTCCCCAATTAGAGAAATTCCATTTTTCGTCGTATTCATTACACTCATAATCTATATAAAATATATCTTTTTTTCTTACAATAAAATTCGTTGGATAATAGTCAATATTAATATTATGCTCGAAGCATTTTCTAGCGATATTTTCCACTGATTTTACAATTTCATCATTTATTAAATCTTCCTTCACTAGATCATAAATTGTTGGCCCATGAATATACTCTTTTAATATTCTTTCTTCTTTATAATCTACTTCAATTAACTTAGGAAGATTTATATTAATTTTTATAAGTCTATTATAATCATTAATCTCTGATTCTAGTTTATTTCCAAAACTATAATAACTACAAGGCTCATGATGAATTTGTTTAATAACATAAAAACAATTGTTCTTACTTACTAAATATGAGTAACCTCCCTTTCCTTTTCCAAGAAGTTTAATTACTTTGTAAGAAATATTGTTTATAGTTAATTCTTGTAAATCCATCTTAACACCTCTTTTTGATTATATCATAATATTTTACTTTTCAAATAAAAAAAGAGCTAAAATGCTCTTAAAATAAAAATATGTGTAAATACCTATTTTGATACAATTTGCGTACAGTTTACCTCAAATGCGTACATTAAAACTGACCTACAAATTGGAATTTGTCGTTTTGATAAATAAAAATATCAGTTTCTAAATGGCTTGTTAAAAGAACCTATTTCTATCAAATTCCCCTCAGGGTCTGCAATATAACAAGTTCTTTGTCCCCAAGGCTCAGTTACAGGTTCTAAAATTGATTTCGCACCTTTATTTATTACCTCGTTATATTTTTGATCTACCTCGTCAAAAGTATCAACATATAAAGCTATTTCAAAATGTCCATTATATCCTTTAATATATTCATACTTTCTATTTGTCATTTTTTCAAAGTTTTTTCTTGCATATAGCATAAATAAGGTTCCATCCTTAATTAAATAAACATTACCAGCATTTTCAGACTCTTTAATCTCAAAACCTAAAACATCTCTATAAAATTTAATCATTTTAGGCATATCTTCTACAAATAAACCAAAACCATCTAATTTCATAATAACACCTCTACAAATTCTTATTTATCGGTGATTTTATTATAGCATAACAATCGCATTTTTCAATATATGCGCCTGCCGTATAACGGAAAAACCTTGGTAATATCTATCGTTCTGCAGTTATTTATTATAAAGAAAAAGAACCCTGCAAAAGTACGATTAAACACTCCTACAGGGCTCTGATGTTTACTTACAGAAAGGAACTAACTCCCTTTATAAAAAAAAAGTTCAATACTTTTGTATTAAACCTTTGCTTTTCTTATGGCAACGTTACACAATTTTAATACAATTGCATCCCCCCTATTTCTAAACGATAAATAGGAATTTAGTGGTTAGTTGTATATTTTATTTATGATGTTTTTCCTTTACTATTCATTATTTCAATAAATTTATCGTAATTATCTTTTTTATCATAAATATGAAAATATGTCGATTTTTTATTACACCAATACTTATATTTAATTTTACTAGTAGGTTTTGATAAATAAATTCTAATTACTGGATATACTATATTCATTCTAGTTTCTTTTTTATAAATAGACAATCTATCATATAAAACAATATCTTCAACTTTTACTTTTTTTATTACATATAATGGACATTTAAAAATAAATACTCCATCTATAAATTCGCAATATTGATATAGAACTAAGGCTGAAATAATAAATATGATACATTCAATTAGTGCACAAATAAGCAAAAACATGAATGCAATAAATGATTTATCATATACTTTTAGCGCTGATATTAAAATTAGCACTCCTAAGAATATACCAAATATACTGAAATATATAGTTTCAAAAATCCTCGTTTTAAATCTTACCTTCCTCATTTTACATACCTCAATCTACTCTATAAATTATAATTTATCTATCAACTGATTATACAATAAAATCCTAATTAATACAATCAATATGTAAATCGTTAAAAGGTTAAAACTCCAAACGTGTTCATTTATTAATTTTGTCTTGAAAAACATTGCCTTAAAAAGAAAAAAAGCCCACACAGGGCAAATAAAAAAGGCTTGATATATTGTATCAAACCTAATCTTCTTAAATGGTGGAGCCTAGGGGGATCGAACCCCTGACCTCCTGCGTGCAAGGCAGGCGCTCTCCCAGCTGAGCTAAGACCCCAAGTCAGTGTTTTGTAGTTCTGGTGGAGCTGACGAGACTCGAACTCGCTACCTCTTCCATGCCATGGAAGCGCTCTCCCAGGTGAGCTACAGCCCCTTATAAATGAGCCATTAATAATATACATTATTCATTAGTTTTTTGCAAGAGATTTTTTAATTTTTTAACAAAAAGAGCTTAACAATTGCTAAGCTCTTAATATTAATTTTATTCACTTCCTATATATTCAGGGAAAATAATTGGAATCTCTTTATAGTTTTCACCAAATGTTTTATTTTCATATGAAACTAACAAGCTTGATTCATTAGGATATTGACTAATAAATTCTTCGCTAAAATTAAGTGTAAGTATTTGTTTTTCTTTATTTATGAAATAGTCTTTTTCCTCTTCTAGTAGGATAGGCTCACCATTATTTACAAAATAAATTTCTTTAAATAAAGTGTTTTCTAACAAATAACCATCATATTTAAGAATGACAGTTCTATCTTGTGATTTTTTATCCTTTTTATTTGATAACAAATCAATATCAAAATTATTAACAACAACTGCATCCTTTATTACACAAGCACTGTTTAATGATTCTAATAAGGAATCATATGTGTATTTTTGATTATTAAAATCTATTAATTTATCTGTGCTATTAGTATCATTTCCAAAGTTCAATGTAAAGCCACCTGGACCATTTGTTTTAAATGTTTCTAAAGTAGAATAATATGTTGGCTCTCCACTACTACTAGAAATTGATCCATAGCCAATATCAAATTGACCAACCATCATCTTTTTATAAAAGATATCTGACCAAACTTCTGGTAAATAGTGTTCAATCTTAAGTGTCAATTTTGAACCTGAATTATTAAATGCCTCTAATAAATTATTTTCTATGTAAGTGCCATAGTTATTTTTGCTGTTTTTATTTATCCAAGCCATCTCAAGATTAATTGTATCTCCTTCTTTATAATGACCTTGACTAATTAACTCATCAGAAGCTTTTTTAAACATTTGTTTTGCAAGTTCTAAATCATATCCATATGTATCAACAGCATCACCATAATAATCACTCATAACTTTTTTATGTTCGTTTGTATTATTATAGACTACTCCATGTTCTGAATCTAAAGAAACTAAATCTGAGAACGTAGAATAACATGGAAATGCATTATCTTTATTATTTGCCAAGTCTTCTCTATTTATTGCATAATTAAGACCTTTGATGAACGAATCATTACTCATAGCAGGTTCTACTTCCCAATAGTCTTCTTTAGCTGTTTGAGTAACTTTACCATTTTCTCCGAATAATGTTTCCCATTCTTCTTTTGTAGTTGTATTTAAATTTAGTCTAGTAGAGCTAACGCTTGTTGGTTTAATTTGTATATCTTCTTTTTCTACTATATCATTTAAAGAATCATATTCATAATAGTCTATTTTTCCAGTTACGAATAACTCATGTGGTTTAATATGTTCATTGTTTTCGTTCTTTAAAATAACAGAAACTCCTTCAATCAAATATCTATTTTCTCCACCTATTACTTCTTTAGAAACTAAATTATTAGGGGAAAAGATTAATCTGTTTTCGTCCCATTTTGTTATCATATATGGTCCGACAGATAAAGTAGTATCAACTGGTGATAAATCATTATTATCAACAAACTTTCCATAATTCTTAATTCCACCAATCTCATCTAAGAATGCTTTAGGAATAGGAGAATATACAGGGTTTGAAAAAACTTCTACCTTAGCATCTAATAAACAGACAGGGTCAACAAACTCAAACTCTAAATAATCTTTAGTTCCATCTTTCCCCGCTTTTATTCCTACATCATTCCAAGCTGAACTATTAAAGCCATCATAACTTAATTTATAATAATCTTTTAATCCTTTGATTTCTAATGAGGAATTAATTAAATTAAGTCCAACAGACAAACTATTATACTGTGTATAGATTTCCTTAAAAACAGTCAAATAATCATCAATTTCAATTGCTTTATTTGTATAATCTTTAAACTTACCAGCAGTATTATATTTTAAATTATCTCTAACATATACTCTAAATTTTGTAGCTTTATTTGTTTCTTTATTTAAATCTAATGCAACTACATCATCACCTAAAGAATTGTATAATTCATATGATGATTTATCAGCAGCCAATCTTTTATCAACAAAAGAAGCATTAATATATCTTAAATATTCATTACAATCAGAATTATTAAAATAATTGATATTATAGATTTCTTTTTCAGTTATCATTTTAAAATAATTATCATAAATATCTGAACTAGAACTAGGAATTTTTACACCTTCACTTACAATACCAAATCCATAGTTAGGAATATATGTATGTTGAGGAGTATCATACAACTTAATTTCATTATTTTTATAATCTTTTTTTATCGAAGTAGGAATAACTATTTTATCACTAACCTTAACAAAATTAACATTTTGAAGAAGATTAATTCCTGAAAGATTATTACTTAAAACATATTCTTCTAGTTTGCTTACTAATTCAGTTTCTTTTTCTATAGTTAAAGAAGAATTATCTATAATCGTACCATTTTTAGGAACATTTAAAACTAAATTATTATTTTCCACGTCAACATTAGTCCAGTCATTATCAATATTATTACAAGAAGCAAGTAATAAAGAAAATAGAACTAATGGTAAGATAGATTTGTTTTTCATAAAATCTCATCCTTCCTATAAATATTATATAATAATATTAATATAAAAGCCTCTTGGATTTCAAGAGACTTTAAAATAAACTAAGTGTTAATTGTTCCTCATTTGCCATATCATCTAAGATACCCATTTGATCAAAGATTTGGAAATGAGTTTGCGAGATTTGAGTTCTACTCATTAAGTCTTGTTTAGAAATAAATGGTCTTTCATTACGAGCCTCAACAATTGATTGTGCAGCCGCATCACCTAAACCATCAATAACTAGGAATGGTGGGATTAACGCATTATTTTCTGTATCTACAATAAACTTAGTAGCATCACTCTTTGTAATTGATACATTAGAGAATGTAAATCCACGAGCTGTCATTTCTAAAGCCATTTCGAGAACATCTTGAATGTCTTTTTCTTTTGGTTTTAAATCACGAGGATTCTTTTGTAAGATGTACAAATATTTAGTCATTATTGCACTCTTACCTCTAATCATAGTATCAATATCGTATTTGTCACAACGAGTTGTGAAATATGTTGCATAGTATTCTAATGGTCTATAGACTTTATACCACGCAATTCTTAAAGCCATAACTACATATGCAGTAGCGTGAGCTTTAGGGAACATGTATTTAATAAGTTTACAAGAAGCAATATACCAATCAGGAACATTATGTTCTCTCATTTCTTGCTCGAATTCAGCAGATAATCCTTTACCTTTACGAACACTTTCCATGATTTTAAATGCTTTAGTTGAATCTAATCCTTTTAATTCTAAATAAGTCATAATATCGTCACGACATCCAATAACTTCTTCAGAAGTACAAATTCCATTAACAATTAAATCTTGTGCATTGCCACGCCATACGTCAGTACCATGAGATAATCCTGAAATTTGAATTAAGTCACTAACTTTTGTTGGTTTATAATCTTTTAAAATACCTTTAACGAAGTTAGTACCAAATTCAGGAATACCACTTGTACCAGTATCATTATGAATATCATTAGGTTCTACACCAAGTTCTTTTGGGGAAGTAAATAATGATAATACTCTTTTATCATTCATTGGAATGTCTTCTGGGTTGATTCCAGTTAAGTCTTGTAACATTCTAAGTGCGTTTGGATCAACGTGTCCTAGAATATCTAGTTTTAAAATTTCATCATGGATAGCACTAAATGGATAGTGTGTTGTCTTCCATGTAGCATCATCAGAGTCGGCAGGATATTGAACTGGTGTAAAATCATGTACTTCTTTGTAAGAAGGAACAACAATAATACCACCTGGATGTTGACCAGTAGTACGTTTAACTCCTTGACAATGATAAGCAAATCTTGCAAGTTCTGTTTCTCTAAACTCTGTTCTATTCTCTACTTCTTCCCAATAACCTTTAATGTAACCTTTAGCAGTCTTAGTAGCAACAGTACTTACAGTACCAGCTCTAAAGACATTATATTCACCTAATAATTCTTTAGTGTAATTATGGGCACGCCATTGGTAGTCTCTTGAGAAGTTTAAGTCTATATCTGGTACCTTATCACCATTGATACCTAAGAAAGTTTCAAATGGAATATTTTGTCCATCTGCAATCATCATTTCTCCACATTCAGGGCATAATTTTGGATCTAAATCAAAACCTGATTTAACGGATCCATCTAAGAAGAATTCATTATGATGACACTTAGGACATCTATAGTGAGGTGCAAGAGGATTTACTTCTGTAATTCCACTTAAAGTTGCAACAAAACTACTTCCAACAGAGCCACGAGACCCTACTAGATAACCATCACTCTTAGATTTATTAACAAGTCGATGAGCAAGATAGTAAATAACACCGAATTTGTGGGTTCTAATCTTACCTAATTCTTTTTCCATACGATCTTCAACAATCTTAGGAAGAGGTGTTCCATACATTTTAACTGCAGTTTCGCGACAAATTCTTTCAATTTCTTCTTGAGCATCAATTCCTGGAAGCTTTGGAGTAAATAATTCATCTTGAATTGGAACTACTTCATTAGTAATCATATCAGCAATCTTGTTTGTATTAGTAACAACTAATTCATAACGTAACGCTTCATCTTGAATGTATGAAATGTCTTCTAACATCTCTTTAGTTGTTCTTAAGTGTTGATCAGGATTACTTTTTACACGATGTTTTCTATCATGAAGTGGGTGTAATACTCCACCTTTTGCTTTTGCGTGAATATAAATATCACGGAATATTTTATCTTTCGGTCTTAAGTAATGGACGTCTCCTGTAGCAACTACAATTTTACCCATCTTCTTACCGGCATTGACAATATCGTTTAAGATGTCTTTTAATCTTTCTTCCGAAATGATTCTTTCAGTATCTAATAAATATGAATAACAACTATATGGTTGAACTTCAATATAGTCATAAAATTCAACTGCTTTATTCAATTCATCCTCACTCTTAGATTGTGCTATTTCAAAAATTTCACCATTGAAACAGCTTGAACCAATAAGTAATCCTTCTCTATATTGTTCAATAAATCTACGAGGAATTAAAGGATATTTTATAATATAGTCAATATGTGATAAAGTAACTAAATTATAAAGGTTTTTTAATCCAACCATATCTTTTACCAAGAATGTAACATGGAATGGGAAATTCTTTTTATAAGCATCTTTTACTTCAATTGTTTTTAAATCTTTATGATTTCTAATATCATATTCAACATCTAAAGTATTTAGCATACTATTAAATACTTCTGATAAAACTTCAGCGTCGTAGTCAGCACGGTGAGCAATTTCGTCATCATAGTTAACATTTAGTCTTCTTGCAATTGCACCTAATGAGAATGCTTTAACTTCAGGCATAATCATTTTACTTAAGTCTAGTGTATCAATAACAGGATTTGTTAATGCTGGATAACCTAATTTTCTTAAAGCAGCATTTAAAAAGCCAACATCGAATCTAGCATTATGCGCAACTAAAACACAACCTTCAATAAACTTTCTAATTTGTGGTAAAGCACTTTGAAGAGTTGTACCAAAGTTTCTTAACATATCATCTGTAATATTTGTTTTTTCAACAATAAATTGAGGGAGTTTTTTCATAGGATTAATAAAAACTTGGAATTTATCAACAATTAACCCATGTCTCATTTTAACTGCCCCAAACTCAATAATGTCATCATGTCTAGCAGAAAGACCAGTTGTTTCAAAGTCGAAAACTACATATGTTGTATTTAATAAATCAACATCTGCATCATTCATTGTTGGATGTAATTCTTCATCAACAACATAACCTTCCATACCATAAATCATCTTAATACCAGCACTCTTAGCAGCTTTTTGTGCTTCTGGGAATGCTTGAATACCACCATGGTCAGTTAAGGCTATAGCCTTATGTCCCCATGCTGCAGCTGTATTAACATAATCAGCTATGTTTGTAACAGCATCCATTGTTGACATTTGTGAGTGCAAGTGTAATTCTACACGCTTTTCTTCAGCATCATCTAAGCAAGGAATTTCTCTCTTTGCTTTTTCTACTTCTTTTCCATAGAAGATATAATCATTTTCTCTTCTATCGAATCTTATATCACCTTTGACTTTAATATAAGATCCTTCTTTAATTCCATCTAGGAAAATTCTTGGGACTGCATCAGACTCTCTTACTTTTAATACAATTGAGTCAAAATCATCTCCACAAATAAATTTATATTCTTTAATTGATTTTCCTTCACCAATTTTTACATCTCTAGAATCTATTTCATATACAGTAACAGTCATTTCTACATTAGACATTGCTGCATGATGAAAATCAAATAAAGGAGAAAGCTTTGACTCTTCTTTTACTTCTTCCTCTTTTACTTCTTCCTCTTTAGTTTCAATTATTTCTTCTTTTATTTCTAATTCTTCTTCTTTTCGAATTTCAAAAATCTCTAAAGGATAGCTAATTCCCACATCATTTAAAGCTTCTTTCAAATCATCTTTTAAACTAATAATCTTATCTAAATCTTCACTTTCAACTTCAATTTTAATCGACTCATTCACAAGTCTAGGCTTTAATTTCTTTATATCATTATATAAAGGATGATTTTTAAATACTGAATTAACAATATAAAAATAATAGGAGGCAATAGCTAATTCATTAACTTTAAATACAACTTGAATATGAAATTTAACAGGGTAAGAAAAATTCTTACTAGCATATACAAGCTTATTATAAGTACCAATATCAAAAATATTGTTGCTTTTCAAATACAAATGGAATACTTGCTTCTCATCTGCTACAACTTTTAAGATTTCTACTTCATCAAATTCATGATAATAAATCTTATCAAGTTTAATTGCATCTAAGAAGTTGCGTAACTCTAGTTGCATAATTTTTCCTCCTTTCTTTTCTTAAAAAGTTTTGAAAACTATAAATTAATAATATCTTTAATTGTAATAATTACCATTAATCCCATTAATAGAATAAATCCTACTGTATTGATAATACCTTCAAATTTAGGATTAACTTTCTTACGAGTAATGATTTCATAAATTGTTAAAATATTACGACCACCATCTAATGCAGGAAGAGGTAATAAATTCATAATACCTAAGTTTACACTAATATAAGCAACGAAATATACAAAGTACATAAATCCTCCGACTTTGATAATATCGTTACTTAAAGCTGCAATACCAACAATACCTGTTACACCTGCAGCAGCTTCTTTATCAGTCCATAAATCAACAAAAACAAATTTAAGAATTGCAACGCCATCATTAACTTCTTGCTTAAATGATGCAGCAATTACTTCACCAAATGTACCTTTTTTTGTTGATTGTGTAATACCCCAGTTATTGTATGTTATTTGAGTAATATTTTTGTCATCTAATGCAACATTAAATTCTCTAGTAACTGATATTGTTTTAGTTGAATTGTCTGGTTTTCTAACTAAATAAGTATTTGTTTGTGACATTGCAGTAACATTTCCATATGGATTTTCGTTTTCTGGATCTGTAATCACTGCTTTTTTCATTTTGCTAAATACTAATTCATCTAATTCAACAATTGATGTATAAGTAGTAAATTCAAAGTCGGATTCACTATAAGTAGATGTTCCTCCAACCATTTCAACTGTTAATACAGCATTACCTTTAACTAAAGTATCACCTGATTCAATTCCTGCTTCAGCAAATAAAGAATCTTGAACTACTTTAACTTCACTTGTATTTTGAGGAAGGCCATTAAAACCAAAATAGAATAATAATAAAACAAAACAGAAAACAATATTCATAATAGCTCCTGCAGAACTAATGATTAATTTTTTCCATGATGCAATACCTGATAAAGTTCTTTCTGGTGGAATATCAGGAATTTCTTCAACTACGCCATTTGGATTATCTTTCTTAGCTTGTTCTTCTTGAGCATTTCTTTCCGCTTGTAAATCTTGCTCACCAGCCATAGAACAATATCCTCCAATTGGAAGCAAACGAAGAGTATATTTAGTTTCTCCTCTTTTAACTTGTAATAACTTTGGTCCCATAAATAATGAGAACTCATAAACATAAACATTAAATAATTTAGCACAAATAAAATGACCAAATTCATGTATTGCTACTAATAATGATAATGCAATAATAAAATATACAACACCCATAGTATCTATCCTTTCTTAAATTTATTTTTAACGTATTCACGAACTTTAACATCCAATTCTAATATATCTTCTAAAGAAGAAACATATTCATTTTCAAATGTCTTAACAGCACTAGATATAGCTGGAACTATATCATTAAAGTTAATTAAGTCATTTAAAAACATCTTTACAGCTTGTTCATTAGCTGAATTATATACTAAAGGAGCACTGCCTCCTTTATTTCCAACTTCATATGCAAGTTTAACTGCTTCAAATCTATCTAAATCGATAGGCTTAAAATGTAATTCAAAAGCTTTAGAAAAATCAAAATTTTGATTTTCTTTTTGCTTATGATTCAATCTATATAGAGCATATTGAATAGGAACTTCCATTGAAGGAACACCAAATTGCGCTTTTATAGATCCATCAACGAATTCTACCATTGAATGAATGATAGATTCATAATGAATAATCGCATTAATATTTTCATATGGAATATCAAATAAATAATGCGCTTCGATAATCTCTAACCCCTTATTAACTAATGTAGCTGAGTCAATTGTAATCTTATCCCCCATTTTCCAATTAGGATGATTTAAAGCTTCTTTTTTAGTTACGCTTTCAAGATCTTTTAAACTTTTATCTCTAAAAGGACCACCACTAGCAGTGATAATTAATTTACGAACACTAGATTTATCCTCTCCAACTAAACATTGAGCAATCGCACTATGTTCACTATCAATTGGATAAATCTTAGTTTTACTTTTATTAAGTTTAGACTTTAAGTAATCTCCACCACAAACTATAGATTCTTTATTAGCTAAAGCTAAATCTAATCCTAAATTTATAGTTTCAATTGTTGGTGCTAGTCCTGCTATTCCTACAATAGCATTAACTACCATATCTACTCCCTCTAAATGAATTAAATCCAATAAATTATTAGTTAAATTAAATGAAGAATTCTTCGTAAATTCTAAGTACTTTTCTTCATTTGAAATAGCGACTAATTTAATTGATTTAAACTCATTTAAAATGGAATCCAACTCATAAATTGATGTATTAACACTTATACCAACAATCTCGAATTTATGACGATTTTCTCTAACAATTTGTAATACTTGTTTTCCGATAGATCCAGTTACGCCAAGTACTACTAATTTGATCATATGAACATACCTCCTGTGACTAAACCATAGAAGCAAATGAAAATCATAATATTAAATACTAAGCTGTCAACTCTATCTAGCATACCGCCATGTCCTGGAAAAATATTACCAAAGTCTTTAATGCCATAATTTCTTTTAATTGAAGAGAAGATTAAGTCCCCCATAACAGCTCCCATCGAAAGAATTAATGACATAAACATAATAAGCACTGGTGTATATCCTGTACCAAATGGGAATATTTGATAAAATACAACACCTAATAATGTTGTGCATAACATACCACCAATTGCACCTTCCCATGTCTTTTTAGGAGAAGTGACTGGTGCCATTTTATGACGACCAAATGCTCTACCACAGAATAAAGCGAATGTATCAGTACAATATGTACAGAAACAAACATATAAAACAATTAATAAACCATCATTTACTTGTAACCAAGATGTTGGTTCATGATAACTACCTAATTCTCTTAAAAAGATTAAACTTTGTCCCGCGATACAAACTAAGAAAGTCATTGTAAATACATAGAAAACATCATTAACACTAAATCTTCTACTAGTAGCTTCAATCGCAAGAAGTCCTAATAAGAAGAAACAAACAAATACAACGTTAACTTGAACTAAAAATCTTTCAGGAAATTCAATAACAAATTGACCAGTTTGGTTGAATACGTTAGTTGTATGAACAATAAATGGCCAATATAAAATAACAACTGCTGCAACAAAAGTAACAATATAAACAGGTAAAGGCCAGTTAGTATCTTTTCTAGCTCTTAAAAGTTCATATACTCCTCCAATTACAAATGCAGATGAAAACAAGACTGTCCACCATCCTCCAAAGTAAATTAAAGGTACAACAATTAATATTAATACAATCGCAGTTATCGTTCTTTGTTTCATAGTATTTACCTCCATAAAATCCCAAGTATACTTTACCATTTTTGAACCTTATTTAAAAGGTTTTTATTAAATATTAATAAAAAATTTATAAGGAAATAAAAAAAGGAAGATTTTTACTCTTCCTTAATTTATTAAATTGTCATGATTTCTTTTTCTTTAGCTGCTGCTAATTGATCAATTTTCTTGATGAATTCATCTGTTGCTTTTTGAACATCTTGTTCAACTCTTCTTCTTTGATCTTCAGGCATTGTTTTGTCTCTTTTTAATGTTTCGTTAGCATTTCTACGAATGTTACGAACAGAAACTTTTGCAGCTTCAGATAATTTACCACATAATTTACAATATTCTTTTCTTCTTTCTTCAGATAATGCAGGGATATTTAATCTAATAACTGTTCCATCATTATTTGGAGCTAAACCTAAGTTAGAATCTCTAATTGCTTTTTCAATTAATGATAAAGCTTCTCTTTCATAAGGCTTAATCATAATTTGACGTGGTTCTGGAATCATAATTTGAGCAATTTCATTTAATGGTGTTGGGAAACCATAATATTCAACTTTAATTAAATCTAACATTGAAGAACTTGCTCTACCTGTACGGATTACAGAGATTTCATGTTGGAACGAATCAACAGATTTTTGCATGTGATTCTTTAAATTTGTTACAAATTCATTATTTGCCATAATAATTATTCCTTTCTGATATGTGTGCCGATAGCTTCTCCATCAATAATTTTTTCGATGTTACTCATATCTGCCATGTTATATACAATTATATCAATATTGTTATTAGAACACAAGGTTGCTGCTGTGTTATCCATAACTTTTAAATCTCTTGTAAGAATTTCGTTATAAGTTAACTCTTTAAATAGATGTGCATTTGGATTAGTACGTGGGTCACTATCATATACACCTTCAACACCATTTTTAGCCATTAAGATTAAATCAGCACCAATTTCAGCGGCTCTTAAAGCAGCTGTTGTATCAGTTGAGAAGAATGGGTTTCCAGTACCGCCACCGAAAATAATAACTCTTCCTTTATCTAAATGACTAATAGCTTTTCTACGAATATATGGTTCTGCAACTCTATCAATTTCTAAAGCTGTTTGAACTCTTGTATCTAAACCTTGAGATTCTAAAACATCTTGTAATGCTAATGCATTAATCATTGTTCCTAACATACCCATATAGTCTGCATTACATCTTTCTAAACCAACTTCACTTGCTTCTCTGCCTCTGAAGATATTTCCAGCACCAACTACGATAGCAACATCTGTTCCTTTATCGTGAATTGTCTTTACAGCTTTTGCAAAACTTTTAAGGATTTCTGCACTTAATACTTTGCCTGTACCTTCTCCAGCCAAGAATTCACCACTAATCTTAAGTAGCACTCTTTTATACTTTGCCATAACTTATACTCCTTTTCGAAAATATGGCACTACGAAAGTGCCATATCAATAGATATATTTATCTTATTTAATTTGAGACATAACTTCTTCTGCGAAGTTGTCATTTCTCTTTTCCATTCCTTCTCCAACATTGTAACGTGTGAATGATTTAACTTCACCTTTCTTAGATGCTAAGAATTTAGCAACTGTTAATGATGGATCTTTTACGAATGGTTGATCAACTAAACAAATTTCAGCGATAACTTTGTTTACTCTACCACTAATCATTTTTTCTTGAATTTGTGCAGGTTTTGCAGCAAATGAAGGATCTTGTTTAGCAGCTTCTAATTGGATGTGTGTTTCTTTTTCAACAAAATCTGCTGGAACATCGTTTCTTGTTGCAAATTGAGGATTCATAGCTGCTACGTGCATTGCAACGTCTCTAGCTGATTCATCATCTGCGCCATTTACTAATGTGATAACACCAATTTTACCATTGCTATGGATGTATGTACCAAAGTGTTCGTTTTCACCTTTAGTAACTAATTCAAATCTACGGAAACTAATTTTTTCTCCGATTCTTGCGATAGCATTTACTACTAATTCAGCAACTGTACCTTCTGCTGTTTGGATAGCATTAGCTGCATCCATATCAGCTGGTGCATTAGCTGCAACTGCGTCAGCAATTGTTTTAACTAATGCTTTGAATAAATCGTTTTTAGCAACGAAGTCTGTTTCAGCGTTAATTTCAACTAAAGCTGCATTGTTTCCACATACAGAAATTGCACATAAGCCTTCTGCAGCGATTCTTGATGCTTTTTTACTTGCTTTAATAACGCCGTTTTCTCTTAACCAGTCGATAGCTTTGTCAACGTCACCGTTTGTAGCTTCTAAAGCTTTTTTACAGTCCATCATACCAGCGCCTGTAGATTCACGTAATGTTTTAATACTTTCCATTGAGATTGCCATGGTTGTATCCTCCTAAATTAAGCTTCTTTTTTTTCTTCAGCAACTGGAGCTTCAGCTACTGTTTCTTCTTTTTTAGCTTCTACTGGTTTTTCAGCATTAGCTTTTGGGTTACGAGGACCTTTCTTAAAATCACGGTTGAATGGTCTTCTATTAGCTTGTTGAGCTTTTCTTTGTTCAAATGCAGCACGTCTTGCTTCTTCAGCTCTCTTATCTGCACTTGCGATTGCATCGTTCATTGTTGCTTCTTCGCCTTCATCTTTAGTATAAGCAACTAATGTTTGTCCACCTTTTGATTCAACGATAGCGTCAGCCATAACTGTTAAGATTAATTTAACTGCTTTAGATGCGTCATCATTTGCTGGGATAACATAGTCAACTAAATCTGGGTCTGAGTTTGTATCAACGATTCCGAATACTGGAATTCTTAATTTTCTAGCTTCTAATACTGCGTTTAATTCAACTCTTGGGTCAATTACGAATAAAGCTTGAGGTAATTTTCTCATTTCTTTGATACCACCTAAAACTTTTTCTAATTTTTCTTCTTCTTTACGGTATTCAGCAACTTCTTTCTTTGGTAAAAGATCGAATGTTCCATCTTCTTCCATTTTCTTGATGTCTTTTAAGTATTTAATTCTTTTTTGAATTGTTCTGAAGTTTGTTAATGTACCACCTAACCAACGTGATGTTGCATAGAATGATCCAGAACGTAAAGCTTCTTCTTTAACTAATTCTTGACATTGTTTTTTAGTACCAACGAATAATACTTTACCGCCGTCGTCAACAATTTTCTTTAATGCTAAGTAAGCTTCTGTAACTTTTTCTGCAGTTTTTTCTAAGTCAATGATATAAATACCTTGTCTTGCTGCATAAATGTAAGGTTTCATTTTTGGGTTCCATCTTCTTGTTTGGTGACCGAAATGAACACCTGCTTCCAATAATTTTTTCATTGTGATGATTGGAGCATCATGGTCTGGTAGTAAATTTTCCATAGCTGCTTCTTGAGCTACTTCTACTACTTTTGTTTCTTCACTCATCGTGTGTTCCTCCTATAGTTTCTATCCTCCATCATTTCTAAATCCTTAAACTAATATTCGAGACCTTTCTCATTAGCACCATTAAGGACAATCCATGATGTGCGTATTTGCTTATGAGCCCATAAGCGTATTTATATTACCACACCTCAACTCTAATTACAAGTTATTATTTTAAATAATAAGAACTTTTTTTATTTTTTAGAATGAGGGTGAGAATCTAAGTAATTCTTTTGAAGCTTTTGATTTGATAAAGATGTATATACTTGTGTGGCTTGTAAAGACGTATGACCTAGTAATTCCTGAATTACTCTAAGATCCGCACCACTTTCAAGCAAGGATGAAGCGTATGAATGTCTTAACATATGAGGATAAATCTCTTTCGGTGACTTCATCATTCTGCCCTTTTCTTGAAGGATTAATTCTACACTTCTTTCACTGATCTTTTTACCAAATTTATTTAGAAAAATAAAACTTGTTTCTTCCTTTTTAAATAAAGGCCAATCATTATTCAAAAAATCATACAATATACGTCTTGTATCTTCATCAAAAAAGACAATTCTATCTTTATTTCCTTTACCTCTAACTTTCAAATATCCTTCTTGAAAATCTATATGATTTATCTGGATATTTGTTAATTCGCTGACACGTACTCCAGTTGAAAAAAGTACTCGAACTATCAGGTAATTTCGATTATTGATATGTTCTTTATCAGAAATTTCTAACTCCATTAATTCAACAATTTCTTCAATGGATAAGACTTCAGGTAATCGCTTTGAAATGTGTTGTTTTTCAACTAAAGCAAATGGGTCATCATCGCTTAATTCATTCTTTCTTAAGTATTTAAAATATGATTTTAAACTAGACAATTTTCGTGCAATTGTCCTTCTTGTATTTCCTTTTTTTGAAAGATAAAACATGTAACTTTTAATAGTTTTGTGGGTGACTTTATCAATCATTTCTTGCTCAATAAATTGTTCAAATTCATCCAAATCTCTTTTATAAAATTTAAAAGTATATTGGGAATATCTTTTCTCATATTGAAGATAATCTAAAAACTTATTCTTATACTTCATATTCCATCATCCAATCTTTTAACTTTTCAATAGAGACACGAGCAATTTCTTGCTTATCTTTTAAAGGACTAGCTAGTACCCCATAGTTCGCATTCATAGGTTGAAAATGTTTTGCACTAGAAGTTTCAATGTACTCTAAAAGTGCACCTAAAACTGTTTCTCTTGGCGGACAAATTAACTTCTTGTTTTCTAACATATTAACTACATTGATAGCTGCAACAATACCAGTTGCTGCACTTTCAACATATCCTTCTACGCCTACTATTTGTCCAGCAAAAAATACTTTAGGATATTTTCTTAAATTAAGTGTTCTATTTAATACATCTGGCGAATTAATAAAAGTATTTCTATGCATAACTCCATGTCTTACAAATTTAGCATTCTCTAAGCCTGGAATCATTCTAAAAATTCTTTCTTGTTCTTTAAATAAAAGATTTGTTTGAAATCCTACCATGTTATACATTGTACCTTCTTGGTTATCTTGTCTTAATTGAACAACTGCATATGGTCTAGATCCATCTTCTTTTTCTAATCCTCTTGGTTTTAATGGTCCAAATGTTAATGTTTTATATCCTTTAGCAGCAATACTTTCAATTGGCATACATGCCTCAAAATGTAATTCTTTTTCAAATTCTTTTAATTCAACTCTTTGTCCTTTAATTAATTCTTGATAGAAACGCATAAATTCATCTTTTTCAAAAGGACAGTTAATATAATCTTTACCATCACCTTTATCATATCTAGATTTATAATATGCTTTTGAAAAATCAATGCCATCTAACAAAATTAATGGTGCTGCTGCATCATAAAAATATAGATAATCTCCACCAACCAATTCTTGAATCTTTTTGCTTAATCCTTCACTAGTTAAAGGACCACTCGCAATAATTAGTACATCATCGGGATTAATTTCCAATACTTCTTCATAATGAACTGTAATATTTTCATTTTTTGTTATCTTTTCGGTAATTGCTTGTCCGAATACATCTCTATCAACTGCCAAAGCCTGTCCTGCTGGAACAGCACATGTATCTGCAGTTTTGATAATTATTGAATCTAAAACACGCATTTCTTCCTTTAATAATCCTGCAGCATTTTCTAACGAATTACTTTTAAGTGAATTAGAACAAACGAGTTCTGCAAAATACTCTGTATGATGTGCAGGCATTTTCTTTACTGGTCGACATTCATATAAATCAACCTTATATCCTCTTTTTGCTAATTGATATGCCGCTTCACTACCAGCTAAACCAGCTCCTATTACTTTAATACCCATAAGAATCACTTCCTTCGTATAATATTTTACCATAAATAATTCAAACAAAAAAGAAAGGATTAACCTTTCTTCTTATAATATGTTAATTTTTCCATATAATCACAGTTTGGATATTGATTACATGCTAAGAAACTTCCATATTTTCCTTTTCTAACTACCAAATGTCCTTTTCCACATTTTGGACAAACTTTTGCATTTTCTGGAACCTTCTTTTCTTCTTGGTGAATATATTTACATTCAGGATAACCACTACAAGCCATAAATTCACCATATTTACCACTTCTATAGACTAATTCTCTTCCACATTTTGGACAAACTAATCCTGTTTCTTTATCTGGTGCTTTTTCCATTTCAACTAAAGCTTTTTTGAAATCAACTTCAAATTCACCATTTAATTCTTTAAGAATAGATAATTCATCTGCATCGCCCTTTTCAACTTCATCAAGTTTAGTTTCGAGATATGCAGTATATGGAATACTAATTAGTTTTGGGAAGAATAAATCTAATTGTTCAATAGTAACTTTACCTTGATCAGTTGGAATTAAATATCCTCCCTTAACAGAAACATATTTTTTAGTTTTAATATTTTCAATAGTAGCAACATAAGTACTTGGTCTTCCAATGCCTGATTCTTCCATCTTTCTTACAAGTTGTCCTTCGTTATATCTAGATGGTGCTTTAGTAAACTTTTGTTTAGCGCTAACTTTTTGAATTGCTGCTTCTTCGCCTATATTAAACTCAAATTCTTCATTTTTAGTTTCTTTTTCGTATTTACTGTAAAGTTTTAAATAACCATCAAAAATAATTGTATTTCCAACAGTTTCAAATTCTACACCATTAGATTCAACTACAACTGTACTTTGAATTAATTCTTTTGGAGTCATCATTGATGATAGTGCACGCGCATAAATCAATGAATAAAGCTTATATTGATCAGGTGTTAAAAATTCTTGAATTTCATCAGGTTTAAAAGAAGGGTTAGTTGGTCTAATAGCTTCGTGAGCATCTTGAATATTCTCACCACTTTTTGCTGAATAAGCTTTTCCAACATAATTACTACCAAAATCTTCTTCAATTACTTTTTTCGCTTGATTAATAAACTGAGGACTTAATCTAATAGAGTCTGTTCTCATATAAGTAATAATACCTTGACGTCTATTATTAATTTCTACACCTTCATATAAAGTTTGCGCAACTTGCATTGTTTTCTTTGTAGAAAAGCCAAAGACAGAGAATGCAGATTGTTGTAATGAAGAAGTTGTGAAAGGTGGCCTTGGATAAGATTTGATATTTTCTTTATCACTTTTTAAAACAACACCTTTTTTATTAATTCGTGCAATAATAGCATCGCATTCTTCTTTAGAATTAATCTTAGCATCTTCTCCATCAACTCTAACTAAGTTCGCTTTTAAAGTAGCATTATTTTGTAGTAATGATGCAGAAACAGTATAATATTCTTTTGGTTCAAACTTTTCAATTTCTTTTTCTCTATCTACAATAATTTTCAATACAGCAGATTGAACTCTTCCAGCAGATGGAGACTTAACCTTTTGTTGCATTAAATAAGATAAACGGAAACCAATGATTCTATCCATGATTCTACGTGTTTCTTGGCTTGATACTATATTTAAATCTAAAAGTCTAGGAGACTCTAAGGCAGTATTAATACCATATGGTGTAATTTCATTAAATGCTAAACGTTTAGTTGTTTTTTCATCTAATTCTAATACTTTACATAAATGCCATGAAATTGCTTCCCCTTCTCTATCAGGGTCGGTTGCAAGAATAACTTCATCAGCTTCTTTAGCAACTTTCTTAAGTTTATTTATTACATTTAATCTTGTCGGAGAAATTTCATATGTAGCTTCAAAATCGCCATCAATATTAACACCAAGATTATATTTTCCTGTTTTAGCTAAATCTCTTACGTGACCATAACTAGCCATTACTTTATAATCTTTACCTAAATACTTAACAATTGTTTTTTCTTTAGTTGGAGATTCAACGATTACTAACTTCACAAATATCCCTCCTTTGCCTAATCATTATGATACCTTTTAGAACTACTTGTCAAACATTATTTTTCGACTATTTTTCTATATCATAAATGATATATTTTTTTATCTTTATTCAACAATGTCATCGACTGTTTCAATTAACTGTGCTCCTTCTTTAATTAGTTTGTTACAACCACTTCCAATATTCGCCAAAGTCGGCACAACATAAATATCCTTACCATAATCTAATCCGTGCCTGACAGTAATCATTGTTCCACTTTTTAATTTAGCTTCTGTTACAAGAATGGATTTTGAAAATATTGCAATTAATCTATTTCTATATGGATAATGAATTGCTTTAGGTTTAACAAAATCAGGATACTCACTAATAATCAATCCTTCTTTTTCAATCTGTTTTTGAAGATGATAGTTTTCCTTTGGATAAGTAAAGTCCAATCCACTACCTACTATCGAAATTGTTTTACCACCATTTTCTAAGCAAGTAGTATGAGCAATACTATCTATTCCTCTTGCTAGACCGCTTATTATAATATACCCTCTGTTTACTAAATCTATAACTAGTTTTTTTGTCATTTGTTCCCCGTACAAGGTGTTTTCTCTTGCACCAATTACTGCCATTATTTTATCTTTATTTAATAAAGAAATATCCCCTCTATAAAATAATACATAAGGTGGGTAAATAACATTTTTCAATACTTCAGGATAATCATCATCTAATATAGTAATATAATTAGATGTTATTTTTTTCTTATATTCATCAAGTTTTTCTTTATCAAATTTTTCTTTGTTTTTAATACTTTTATATATATCAAGCCAATTCCCTTCATTAATACAACTAAGATACAACATTATATCTCTCATATTATTACCTCCTAAAAAAATTATAAAATAAAAGGCATAATAAAAAATCCGAACTTTGTCCGGATTTTATTTTAGATATCAAATGATAATTGTTCCATTAATTTACTCTTAATTGGTTCATATGTAGTTCTATGAATTGGTAAAATACCATGTATTTCTATAGCATCAAGATGTTTTTTCGTCCCATATCCTTTATTATTTTCCAAATCATATTCAGGATATAAAGAAGCGAGTTCCATCATAATATGATCTCTAGTAACTTTTGCTAGAATTGAAGCTGCTGCAATACTTTGACTTTTGGCATCACCTTTAATAATGGCTTCAAAAGGAACAGCACAATCAATCGGCATTGCATCCGTCAACACAACATCATATGGATGAGTTAGTTTTTTTAAACATCTTTCCATCCCAATTTTACTTGCTTTATAAATATTAAACTTGTCGACTTCCTCAACACTTAAAACTTCAATCGAATAATCTAGTGCGACTTTTTTTATCTCGTTAAATAAAAGCTCACGTTTTTTTTCATTAAGTTTTTTTGAATCATCAATTAAAGGATTATCATAATCAACTGGTAAAATACAAGCAGCAACTACTAGTGGTCCAGCTATTGGTCCTCTTCCAGCTTCATCAGTTCCAACAATAAATTTATGACCCATTGATCGATACTTATTTTCATACTCTAATCCAGCCATATAACTTCTTCTCCATCCAAACTAAATCTACCTAAAATTCCATTGGAAAATTCATTTAACACACGTTGGATTGTAGCTTCTAAATCGACAATATTTCCTTTTTGAAGTAATCCTCTTTTCACTCCAATTAAATCTAATAATTTATAACAATCTTCCTCATTTTCGATAGCAAATTCTTCTACCCCGTAGCGAGATGAAATAACACCTTTTTTATAGTTAGTTAAATACTTTAATAATCTATAACATAACTCTTCTTTAGGAAGAATATTTTGTTTAATTGTCCCGATTAATGCTAACTTAATACCAATTTCTTTTTCTTCGAAATTATGCCATAAAACTCCAGGAGTATCTAATAATTCAAAATCTTTATCTATCTTAATTAATTGTTGTGATTTAGTTACACCAGGTCTATTTTCAACATTGGCAGCTTTTCTTTTTGCTAAGCGATTAATAAGTGTTGATTTACCAACATTAGGAATTCCGACAATTAATGCCCTAATTGCTCGAGGTCTTAATCCTTTTGCTTTTTCTTTGTCAAACTTTTCTTTTAATAAAGTTAAACAAACTTGTTTTACTTCATTATAGTTTACTCTTGTTGCCTCGATTGCTAAAGCACCAAATCCTTTTTCTTTAAAATAAGTAATCCAGTTTTTTGTGATTTGCTCATTTGCTAAATCTTTTTTATTTAACAAGATTAGATGTTGCTTATTTCCAATCAATTTATCAAGTTCAGGATTACGTGATGAAATAGGTGCTCGAGCATCAACCACCTCAATAACTATATCAACAACTTTTACTCTTTCTCCAATTTCTCTTAATGCTTTGGACATATGTCCTGGAAACCATTGGATTTGTTTCATTACTACTCACCACCTAAATAAATACAGGTTTATAATATTCCCTCTCACATTCACAAAGACTATTAGAATCACAAACTAAATTATTACATTTACCATAAATTACAAATAATCTTGCTTTGATATTTTCTTTTTTTATTGGTCCAATATTTCTGGAATCAAAAGAAATATAGCGATTATCTCCTAAAACGTAATATTCATCTTCTTTTAACTTCACTGAAATATCAAGTCCATTTCGATTGGTGTTATTTTTTACATCTTCATCGATAAAATCCTCTTCTATGATATATCCATTTACTTTTAAAACACCATCAGAATAGGTAATAGTTTCATTTGGCAGTCCTATTACTCTTTTTATAATTTGATCTTTACCATTTTGAATAACAACGATATCAAATCTATTAATCTGAGTTATCTTAAAAAATTGTTTATCTGCCAAGCCAAAATCACCATTTTTTAAAGTAGAATCCATTGAATCACCATATACAACAATTTGCTCTAAAAAGATAACATTTGAAATTACTGCAATAAAATAACAACTAAGTACTACCAAAATAGCTTTTAGTATCCTTTTCATTTTATTCCTCCATTTCTCTTATAGTATACACTATAAAAAATAAAATAAAAACCTAAACTTTTTATTAAATTAAGCCTTTTTCTTGATTTTTTTGAATTACTAATTTATGCTATAATCATTGAAAGAGGTGAGAAAAATGAAAAGAAAAAATCTAATATTAGTACTTTCTATTTTAGCTAGTCTTACTGGTTGTAGTTATTTCGAAGGATTTTTCTCTTCATTTATTAATAGTGGATATGGAAGTCTATCTCAACATCATATTACTTCTTCATCTTCTTCATCTACTACAGTAATTCCATATGAAAATGAAAGTCCTCTACATGAAGTTTTATCCAAAGATGAAGACTTTCAAGTCGCACTCCCTACAACTGGTAATGTAAAAGTTTTAGTTATTCCAGTTGAAATAGGATCAGCTACTTTTAGTACTGAAGATTTAGATAAAATAAATCTAGCATTCAATGGAACAAGCGAAGAAACAGGATATGAAAGTGTAAGTTCATATTATTACAAAACTAGTAAAGGAAAATTGAAAATTGAGGCTGAAATTTCGCCAGTTTTTCAAACAGGCAAGTCTAAAGGCTATTATGAAGTTTTATATAATAATGGTAAAGATGTTGACTGTGAAATATTAGATAATGCTCTACCTTTATTAGATGAACTATACGACTTTTCTCAATTCGATTACAATAAAGATTCTTATATAGATGGCATATATTTAATTTATTCATGTGACTATTCATTAAGTGAAACATCCCCGTTCTGGGCATGGTGTTATGAACATACAAAAAACACAAATAAATACGACAATATTGAACCACGCTATTTTGTTTGGGCAAGCAAAGATTTCTTGTATGACCCTGTCAATGAAAGAAAAAAGATTAATGTAAATGCCGAAACAATCATTCATGAAACTGGTCATTTATTTGGTCTAGATGATTATTATGATTATGACACATCAGCAGGACCTGATGGAGGATTAGGTGGAGCTGCAATGATGGACAGCAATGTTGGTGATCAAGATTCTTTTTCAAAGTTACTACTTGGTTGGAGTAATCCTACCTATATATACGGAGAAGGTACTTATACAATCAGTCCTAGTGAAAGTTCAAATGAATGCTTAATTATCCCGTTAAGAAATAACGAAAATGAAGTGTTCGGAGAATATTTATTAATTGACTATTATACACCAACTGGATTAAATGAAATGCAAGCTGGAAACTTTGGATTATTCTCTAAAAATGGTGTAAGAATATATCATATCGATGCTCGTATTGATCCTAATTTGGGTAGTCCGAAAAACTTAAATGGATACTACTCTATCTTCTCTTTCAACAACTCAGATACTCAGCATAAACTTATTAGAATGCTTGAGGCTGATAACAATAAATCAATTGAAAGAACAGGAATAGCTTCAAACTATGATTTATTTACTCCTGGTCATTCTTTATCAACTATATACAATTATGATGATGTAATGTACGAAAATATTATTACAATAGTGTCTATGGGAGACTATGCTACTATTAAAATAACAAAAAAAGAGGAAAAATAATTCCTCTTTTCTTTTATAAAATAAAAAGATTGTGAATCTCACAATCTTTTTTTGTCACTTTAAATAAACTATTTAGCTGCTGCAGCTTTTTTATCTTCTTTAATTCTTGTTGCTTTACCTGTTCTATTACGTAAGTAATATAATTTAGCACGGCGAACTTTACCATATTTAACAACTTCAATTTTAGCTAAAATTGGAGAGTTTAATACGAATGTTCTTTCAACACCAACTTGTGAAGAAATTTTTCTAACTGTAAATGTTTCAGAAACACCAGCACCACGGCGAGAAATAACTGTACCTTGGAAAACTTGGATTCTTTCTTTAGTTCCTTCAACGATTCTTACGTGAACTTTTACTGTATCACCAGCACTGAAAGCAGGAACGTCTTTCTTAATTTGGTTAGCAGTAACTTCATTAATTAAATTCATGTTCATGTAGCATACACTCCTTTTCAATATTCTTCTTAGGATGTTCATAAGTAGTGACATCTTAGCGGATCATCTGCAGCGTACATACGCATTAAGTATTATAATAAAAAACACTTACAATTGCAAGTGCTTTTTTACTTTTTATTTAAGAATTTCTTACCTTTCTCTAAAGCATCAACTAACCACTTCGGAGATTCGTTTTCCTCTTCGATTTCTTGAAGTAATTTTATTTCTTCCTTTGTAAATTTGTGCTTTTCAAATAAATCCGGTCTAAACTTTTTTGTTAACTTCAACTGCTCTTTTTTACGCCATTTATCGACTACTTTATGATTCCCGCAAAGAAGTACTTCGGGCACTTCATCACCTTCATAATCGCGTGGAAATGTGTATTGAGGGTATTCTAATAAATCATTATCAAATGATTCAATATCTAATGATTCATTAGTAATCGCACCATCTAAAAGTCTAATAATAGAATCGCTAATTGTTAAAGCAGCCACTTCTCCACCTGTTAAAATATAATCTCCAATTGATACCAATTCATCAACGTATTTATTGACTCTTTCATCAATTCCTTCATAATGACCACAAATAAGAATAAGATGCTCTAACTTTGAATATTCAATTGCTTTATTTTGATTCCATGTTTTTCCTCTCGGAGAAGTTAATGCCACAAAAGAATTTTCTTTTCTTACACTATTTAAGCAATCTAAAACAGGTTGGCATTTCATAACTAAACCGGCTCCACCACCAAGTGGATAATCGTCAACTCTTCCATTTTTATCTAATGTGAAATCACGAATATTTAGAACTTCTACTTCAACTGCATCTTTACTTATTGCTCTTTTGATGATTGAAGTATCTAAAAAACGTTCGAAAAATTCAGGAAACAATGTCAATATAGTAATTTTCATTAAATAAGTCCCACCATTTCAATAATAACAATTTTCTTTTCTTCAACATCAATACTTTTTAAAAATCTATCAACAAATGGAATTAAGTGAGATTTGTTAACTCCTTTTACTCTTAATAATTCTTGAGCACCATACATTTCAATTTTAACAACTTCACCAACTAATGTTCCATCTTCTTTATAGACTTTGCAACCTAATAAATCATGATAGTAATATGAACCTTCTTTTAAACTTGGTAATGTATCTACACTTACTTGAACTAAATAATCTCTGTATAAGTTTGCTTGATCAACGTCAGTAATTTCTTCTACCATAATGTAATCATTGTCACCAACTTTACTATATTTTACGATAGTAAATTCTTTACGATCATTTCTTTCTTCATGATAAAAAGAAACTTTATTTCCTTTTTTGTATCTTTCCTTAGAAAAATCACTTGAACAATAAAGTTTTAATTCACCTTTTAAACCACGAACGTTAATTACTTTACCTAATGTTACATACTTCATATTTATCACCAAATATAATTATAACAAAAACAAAAATGCACCTCAATAATGAAGTGCTATTTTAAATTGTTCTATATTTTAATGAAATAAAATTATTAAAAGAAAAGATATGGGAAACCATATCTTAATCTTCTTTTTCTTCTTCGAATGATTCAAATTTGATGCGAATTCTTTGATTTGATAATTTGCCAGCTACGCTTACAACTTCTCTAATAGAATCTGCAACACTGCCACCGCGACCAATTAATCTTGCGATATCATCTGATTCACCAATGATTAACATGAATAATTCATTTTCTTCATTGCTTGGCATTTGACGAATCATTAAAGCATCTTTGTTAGTTACTAATGGATCAATAATGTCACGAATTAATTTTTCAATGTTCATAAAAACTATTTACCTGCTTTTTCTTCAGCAAATGTTTTCATAACGCCTTCTTTAGAAAGAATATTTCTTACTGTATCAGAAGGTTGTGCACCATTGTGTAACCATTTTAATGCAGCTTCTTTATTTACTCTTACTACTGCACCATCTTTGTTAACTGGTTGATAAATACCAATTTCTTCGATAAAACGTCCATCTCTAGGTGAACGTGAATCTGCTACTACAATACGGTAACTTGCTAATTTATGTCTACCATTTCTTTTTAAACGAATTTTAACTGCCATTGCTATGTCCTCCATTTCATTTAATACTCCATTAGTATACCACAAAAATTAAGGGTGTCAAGTATTTTTGGTTGACATATTAAACTTTTTTATCATAACGGACAAGAAGACTCCTTCCTCAATATAATAGGAGGGAGATGAATTGTACATAACATCAATAATCGTTGAAAAACGAGGAAAAATGTGATAAATTATACTTGTAATAAAAAAGATTACAAGGCATTACCT